>NZ_JBHWKQ010000021.1:74493-145584 GCF_042730865.1 Streptomyces sp. NPDC059897
CGCGGGGCTCTGCCCCGGACCCCGCGCCTCAATCGCCGGCGGGGCTGACATTGCCCAGCCTCGCGGGACGGGGCTCGCCGCACCGGCGTTACGGCGTAGCCCCGGAGCGGGGCTCGATTCACCGGCACCGGCACCGGCACCACGGGCCCGTGCCCGTACCCCCGCCTATCTCCCACCCACCCGCCCCCTCCGGGGGCGTCGGCCCCACGGGGCACCACACCCCGCCACAGGCAACCCGCCACCAGACCGGGCTCCCCCCCCACCCATGGCCACCGACCATCACCTTGAACCTCCACACGACACCCCGCCCCTAGCGGTCGACCGCCACCACCTCGGGCCCCCTCCGCCCACACGGCTCCCCACCCACAACGGCCGAGCACCACCGCCTCGAGCACCCCTCCACCCACACGACACCCCACCCATAGCGGTCGACCGCCACCGCCTGGACGCCCCTCCACCCGCACGGCTCCCGACCCGCGACGACCGACCGCCACCGCCGTGGGCCTCCTCCGCCCGTACGGCTCCCCACCCACATCGGCCGACCGCCACCGCCTTGGGCAATCTGCCGCCTTGGGCGGCAGGGTGGGCAAGGCGGCCCCCGGTGCCGCGCGACAGGAACGACGGGCCCTCGCCCCGGCAAGAGCCCCGGCTCCCCGGTACCGCGCGCTCACGCCTACGGGCGCCGACCGCGGCAAGCCCAACCCCGGCGCCGCGCGCCCATGGCCGCAGACGCCACCCCCGGCAACCGCCCCACCCCCGGCCCCGCGCAACCACAACACCCGACCCCGCCCACCCGCACCAACACCCCCACCCCGCCCCACCGCAAATGTGACCTTCGCCGCTCCGGCCGAGGGGGCTTCAAGACTTGGTTACCCGCAAGTAGCATGACGGTATTCGCAGCGCGCCGTCCGCGTACCCGAAACACCGGGACCCCGGACCCGCGCCGCGCGGCAGCGCATTCCCGCACCAGGAGGAGAGCCATCGTGCCTCGTACCGTCAGGGACGTCGTCTTCGTCGACGGCGTCCGCACCCCGTTCGGCAAGGCGGGCCCGAAGGGCATCTACCACGAGACCCGCGCCGACGACCTGGTCGTCAAGTCCATCCGGGAGCTGCTGCGCCGCAACCCGAACCTGGACCCCGCGAAGATCGACGAGGTCGCCGTCGCCGCGACCACGCAGATCGGTGACCAGGGCCTGACCATCGGCCGCACCGCGGGCATCCTCGCGGGCCTGCCGCAGTCGGTCCCCGGCTACTCCATCGACCGCATGTGCGCGGGCGCGCTCACGGCCGTCACCACCACCGCGGGCTCCATCGCCTTCGGCGCGTACGACGCCGTCATCGCGGGCGGTGTCGAGCACATGGGCCGCCACCCCATGGGGGAGGGCGTCGACCCCAACCCCCGCTTCGTATCGGAGAAGCTGGTCGACGAGTCCGCCCTGTTCATGGGCATGACTGCCGAGAACCTGCACGACCGCTACCCGCACATCACCAAGCAGCGCGCCGACGAGTACGCCGTGCGCTCGCAGGAGAAGGCGGCCAAGGCGTACGCGAACGGGAAGATCCAGCAGGACCTCGTCCCGATCTCCGTGCGCAACACCAACTCCGAGGTCGGCGAGACCGGCTGGGGCCTGGTCACGGCCGACGAGCCGATGCGCCCGGGCACCACCCTGGAGAGCCTCGCGGGCCTCAAGACCCCGTTCCGTACGCACGGCCGCGTCACGGCCGGCAACGCGGCCGGTCTCAACGACGGCGCGACGGCCTCGATCATCGCCTCCGAGGACTTCGCCCGCGAGAACAACCTCCCGGTCAAGATGCGCCTCGTCTCCTACGCCTTCGCGGGCGTGGAGCCGGAGGTCATGGGCTACGGCCCGATCCCGGCCACGGAGAAGGCCCTCGCGAAGGCGGACCTCTCCATCGAGGACATCAACCTCTTCGAGATCAACGAGGCGTTCGCCGTCCAGGTCCTGGCCTTCCTGGACCACTACGGCATCGCCGACGACGACGCGCGCGTCAACCAGTACGGCGGCGCCATCGCGTACGGCCACCCGCTCGCCTCCTCCGGCGTCCGTCTGATGACGCAGCTGGCCCGCCAGTTCGAGGAGCAGCCGGAGGTCCGCTACGGCCTCACGACCATGTGCGTCGGCTTCGGCATGGGCGCCACGGTCATCTGGGAGAACCCGCACCACAAGGACGCCGGAGGCGACAAGTGAGCACCACCACCGCTGAGCTCCTGAAGGGCGCGTCCGCGCTCTTCCCCGACGAGGTCGTCACGTCGGCGCACGTACGCCACCTCGACCTGCCGTACGGCGCGGGCAAGTTCGCCCTCATCACGCTGGACAACGGCCTGGACCACACCAAGCCGACCACCTTCGGCCCGGCCTCGCTCGCCAACCTGAACGCGGCGATCGACCAGGTCGAGAAGGAGGCCGCCGAGGGCGACATCGTCGGTGTCGGCGTCACCGGCAAGCCGTTCATCTTCGCGGTCGGCGCCGACCTCAAGGGCGTCGAGCTGCTGAAGAAGCACGACGACGCGCTCGCCATCGGCAAGGGCGGCCACGAGGTCTTCAAGCGCCTCTCGGCCCTCGCCGTTCCCACGTTCGCGTACTACAACGGCGCGGCGATGGGCGGCGGCGTCGAGGTGGGTCTCCACTGCTCGTACCGCACCGTCTCGAAGGCCCTCCCGGCCTTCTCGCTCCCCGAGGTCTTCCTCGGCCTGGTTCCCGGCTGGGGCGGCTGCGCCCTGCTCCCGAACCTGATCGGCGCGGACAAGGCCGTCTCGGTGATCATCGAGAACAGCCTCAACCAGAACAAGCAGCTCAAGGGCAAGCAGGTCTACGAGCTCGGCATCGCGGACGCCCTGTTCGAGGGCGCCGACTTCCTGGAGCAGTCCCTGCTCTGGACCGCTGACGTCCTCAAGGGGAACGTCAAGGTCGAGCGCCCCGACGTCGACCGCGGCGAGGCCTGGGACCAGGCCGTGGCGCGCGGCAAGTTCATCGCCGACAGCAAGGTGCACGGCGCGGCCCCGGCCGCGTACCGCGCCCTTGACATCATCGCGAACGCGAAGTCCGGTGACCTGCAGGCCGGTTTCGACGCCGAGGACCAGGCCCTCGCGGACCTGATCATGGGCGGCGAACTCCGCTCGGGCATCTACGCGTTCAACCTCGTCCAGAAGCGCGCCAAGCGCCCGGCCGGCGCCCCGGACAAGAACCTGGCGCGCCCGGTCACGAAGGTCGGCGTCGTCGGCGCGGGCCTGATGGCCAGCCAGCTCGCCCTCCTCTTCCTCCGCCGCCTGGAGGTCCCGGTCGTCCTCACGGACATCGACCAGGAGCGCGTGGACAAGGGCGTCGGCTACGTCCACGCCGAGATCGAGAAGCTGCTCGGCAAGGGCCGCATCAACCAGGACAAGGCCAACCGCCTGAAGGGCCTGGTCTCCGGTGTCCTGAACAAGGCGGACGGCTTCGCGGACGCCGACTTCATCATCGAGGCGGTCTTCGAGGAGATCGGCGTCAAGCAGCAGGTGTTCGCCGAGGTCGAGGCGGTCGCCCCGGCGCACGCGATCCTGGCGACGAACACCTCCTCCCTCTCCATCACGGAGATGGCGTCGAAGCTGAAGCACCCCGAGCGCGTGGTCGGCTTCCACTTCTTCAACCCGGTCGCGATCCTCCCGCTCCTGGAGATCGTCCGCGGCGAGCAGACGGACGACGCGGCGCTGGCCACGGCGTTCGGCGTCGCCAAGAAGCTGAAGAAGACCGCGGTGCTGGTCAAGGACGCCCCGGCGTTCGTCGTCAACCGCATCCTGACCCGCTTCATGGGCGAGATCCAGAACGTCATCGACGAGGGCACCCCGGTGGCCGTGGCGGAGAAGGCCGTCGAGCCCCTCGGCCTCCCGATGTCCCCGCTGGTCCTCCTGGAGCTGGTCGGCCCGGCCATCGGCCTGCACGTGTCCGAGACCCTTCACACCGCCTTCCCGGACCGCTTCACGGTGTCCCCGAACCTGGCGGCCGTCGTGAAGGCCGGCAAGCGCGGCTTCTACGTCTACGACTCCGGCAAGCCGGAGCTGGACCCGGAGGTCGCCGCGCTCCTGAAGCAGGGCGACGTGGTCCTCTCCGAGGAGCAGGTCCGCGACCGCGTCCTCGACGCGGTGGCCCAGGAGATCGGCCTGATGCTCGACGAGAACGTCGTCGCCGAGGCCCAGGACATCGACCTCTGCCTGATCACCGGCGCCGGCTGGCCCTTCCACCTGGGCGGCATCACGCCGTACCTGGACCGGGCGGGCGTCTCCGAGCGGGTCATCGGGAAGAAGTTCCTGGAGGCCGGGGTGGCTTCGGTCCCCGCGTAACGGTGCGCTTCTGCCAAACGTGACTGTGACGGCTGCCGACGAGTATCTCGTCGGCAGCCGTCACAGTTCTTGGTGCGGGTGGCGGGGGTCTCAGCCCACCTCCCGCCAAGCCTCGAACGCAAGCCCGGGCTCGCCACTCTTCCTCCGTGAGAGACGGAGCCGCCCGGGGCTCCCCGATGCCCAACTCCCCGCCACGACCCGGCCGTCCCTGCCCTGCGCGAACGCGACCCACGCATCCGCCGGCAGCTCCGCCCCCGACTCCGCCCACCAGGCCCCCGCCGACTCCGTCTCGGTGGGATACGCGGCGAAGGCGACCCGCCCGCCGTCCGTGCGCTGAGCCAGCAACGTACAGTCCACACCGTCCAGTTGACACCGCACAACGGACACGGCCCCGGGCCCGGCCGCGTCGAGCACCCGCACGGGCGCCTCGCTCCCGCGCCAGGCACACACGGCACCGTCCTCGTCCGTGAAGAACAGGGTGGTGTGCTCGGCGGACGTGGCGAGGGCGGACAGCGTGCCGGGCCTGGCGGCAGCGGGCTGCGGCTTCTCGTCCCGTACGAGGGGCTGCCCCGCCTTCTCCTGACGCCACCGCAGAATGCCCCCGTCACCGGTGACCGCGTACAGGGTGATCAGCCCCGACTCCCCCGCCACGACGGCGAGTTCCCCGTCCACGCCCTCCCCTTTGAGGTCCCGCCACGGCCCCCAGCCGCCCTTCTCCTCCTGCATCCGCAGGCTCACCCCGCCGCCGTTGTTGCGTACGAAGACGTGGGCACGGCCCTGCGCGTCGACGGCGACGGCGGGCGGCCCGGTGCGGTCGCCCTTCTTGTTCGGGTGACCGATGGGCAGCCAGTCGAGGGCGGCCAGGTGCGGCTGGTAGTGCGTCGAGTGCACGAGCCCGGCCTCACCGGGAACGGTCGGCCGCCAGGCGACGAGGTGCGCGTACCCCTGCCCACTCCGGGCGACGGCCCCGCCCGGATGCACACGCTGCTCGCCACCGACCACGCGGGGCGGTGACCAGGGCCCTTCGGGGTACTCCTCGGCGCGGCAGACGACCGCGCCTTCTTCGGGGTCGTACGCGTATGCACCGAGGACGCCGCCGCGCCCACCGATCAGCCAGTCGCCGTTCACCGCTCCAGCCTATGCCGCGCCCCACGACCGCGGCGTGCGACCCTGGCCCCCATGAACGAAGTACTGGTGGTCGACGGCGCCAACGTCGTGGGTTCCGTTCCCGACGGCTGGTGGCGGGACCGACGGGGCGCGGCCGAGCGGTTGCGGGATCGGCTGGTGGAGCACGCGGAACGGACCGGCTCCGAGGTGATCCTCGTCGTCGAAGGTGCGGCGCGGGGCGTGGAATCGGTGCCGGGGGTGCGGGTGGAGTCGGCGGACGGGAGTGGGGACGACCGCATCGTGGAGATCGTGGCGGGGCTAAGTGGGCAGCCGTGCACCGTCGTGACCGCTGATCGCGAACTCCGAGGACGCGTCGCGGAGTTGGGCGCGCGGTGTGTGGGTCCGCGCACCGTCCGCGGAGAGCGGTAGGCCGCTCACCACCTCGGCATCTCCGGAGCGTGTTCACAGTTCGGGCCGCACGCGCGGCGCGCCGACATTGATGAGTGCAGCCAGCTGTCCTCCGGGACGCCGTGCACCTTGAGTTCCAGGCGGGCCGGTGGGGAGTGGATCGCGCTGAAGACTGCCACGAGGTCCACCGTGTAGGTGCCCGGACGCCAGTCGTGCGGGTGGGTGACGCGCCAAGTGCCGTCGTCCTGGACGGAGGCCTCGGCGATCAGGCGGCCCCGTTCCAGAACCATGACCTTCTCGGCGGGGCGGTGCGCCGTTCCGGAGAAGCGGGGCCGTGGGCCGCTCCACGCCCCCGGACGCGGGCCGATCGGCTCGGGCGGCGCAAGGCGGTCGACGACCTCGAACTCGCACTCCGCTGCTGCGGACACTGTGTTGCCCGCGAGTGCGACGACACTCACCTTGTGCCGGCCCTCCGGCCACTGCACCGCGCGCCGCCACTGCCAGGTGGCGTCCGCCGCGACCCGCGTACCGCCGAGGTACTGGCCTTCCTCGAAGAAGAACAGGTACTCGGCTCCTGCGGGGGCGGTGCCCGTCAACTTGCGTCCCACTCCCACAGGTTCTCCGGGCCCCGGCGTCAGGACCGATGGCGCGGCGGCCGTCTCGGGGTGGGACGTCAGGACCAGGTGCGGGTTCTGGACCGTGAACTCCATCTGTATCGGCGGGGCCTGTCCCGGCGTCAGGGTCCGTGTGTCCACCGTCCCCGGCGGCAGTCCCGGCAAGGCCGCCAGGTCGCTCGCCACCAGACGGGCCGTCTCGCGCGCGCCCAGGTGGTTGAAGTGCGTGGAGTCGATGATCCCCTGCGGGTGGCCGGGGTGTTCTCCGGGGTCCAGCCAGCGGAACAGGCCGCGCGCCCGGGTCGGCCCCAGTTCGGTGAGCAGCCGCGTGGTGGAGGCCGTGAGGTCGACGGCCGGGCAGCCGATCTCCGCGGCGGCCTCCAGGGTCAGCCTGGCGTAACCGTCGTGGGTGTCCACCGGGTGGCCGGCGGCATCGAAGACGCACCGGGCCGAGGGCGTCACCAGGACCGGGACGGCTCCCTCGGCCCGGATGGTCTCGGCGTACAGCCGCAAGTACTCCTTGAACTCCCTCGGCCCGTGGTGTCGATTGAGCTGATTGATGCGCTGTTCCACGTGGCCGAACGAGATGAGCACGAGGTCGCCCGGGCCGACGAGAGTGAGCAGCGCGGCGAAGCGTTCCGTGTAGTAGCCGCGCAAGGTCATCGCGTCGCGCGCGTAGTTGCGGACGTCGCAGTCGGCACCGAGGAACTCGGCGAGGTACTGCCCCCAGCCGGCCAGCGGTGCCTCTTCCTCGGTCCGGGTGGCGGCGACCGAGTTGCCGATGACACAGATCTTTCTCATGGTCTCTTCCAGCTTCCAGCTTCGGGCTCTGGTGACATGCCTCTTGCCTTCGTTCGTGCGTCAGCACGCCTGCCACGGGCCGAGGCCCGCGCGTGGTCCCGGGTCCTCCTGGCGCGCCCAGTGCAGCCGCCCGTCGGCGCCGAGCACGGTGACGACCGCGCGGCCGTGCGCGTCGGCCGCGACGGCCGGGGCGCCGATCATCTGGACGGGGTGGCGGGCCCATTCGGTGGCGCCGCCGTACCGTTCGGTGAGCATCGTGACCGCCGGGCGGTTCAGCTCGTCCCTGCGGGCGACGACGAGGTAGTCGTGGTCCGCCGACTGGAGCCGCACGGCGGCGACGGCACCGGTGCCGCCGTCCTCGCTGAGCCGCTCCACCCGCTGCTCCCACGTCCCATTGGGTCTCTGCTGGTGGCGCATGACGGCGCCGGTGTCCTCCTCCCGGTAGAGCAGGGCGACGCGGCCCCGGCCGATCTGCACGGGCGTCAGGCCGGAGGCGGGGCGCCAGGTCTCCGGCACGCCGGTGACGAGCTGGTCCTCCAGCTTGAAGGGGCCGAAGACCGTTTCCTGGCGCCACCGCACGCCGCCCGTACGGTTCGTGGCGTACACGTCGACGCGACCGGTGGTGCGCAGCACGGTGGCCAGCGCGTCCTGCATCCAGCGCCCGCCGAAGGCCTCCCACGCGGCGAGCCCGTCCTTCGTCTCGCGGCGCATGCTGACACCGACGGAGAAATTCCGCACGAAGACGTGCAGGTGGCCCGCCGGGTCCGCGACCGCAGCCGGCACACCGACCTCGCGGCAGCGGCGCCAGTCCCCCGTCGCCTCGTCGGGGTTGCCGAGGGACTGCCAGGGTCGCACCGCGCCCGAGCTGCTGTCACGCCACATGCGGACGACCTCGATGTCGACGCGACCGCCGTCGCCCGCCGTGCGGCGCAAGCCCACGAGGTGGACGCCGCCGGTGCGGTCGGGCGCGACGGAGAGGCACGGCAACAGCCCGTCGCCGTTCAGTAGCAACGGCCCCTCGAAGCGTCCGGCGCCCGGCGCGGTCTCCGTCCATACGGCGACCTGGTCTCCGAGGACGGCGTAGGCGGCGAGCCTGCCGTCGGTCTGCCGGTGCAGCCAGTCGGTGCCCTGCGGGTAGCGGCTGCGGGTGCTCCAGCCGTAGCGCCGGATGTCGGAGCCGTCGCCGAGCTGGAGGTCGCCGCAGTAGCGGTGCGAGCAGGGGTGGCCGTCGGCGCCCGCGTACACGTCGAGGACGGACTTCTTCAGGGCGTGCGAGCGCTCGCTGAGGTTGCTCGGCCAGGTCTTGTTGCCGTAGCCGGTGAAGTGCTCGACGAGCGGCGGGTGACCGCCCGCGCGCAGGTGGCGGCGGAGCGCCTCGACGGCGAACTGGGCGGTCGCGGTGTGGTCGGCGTGGTCGCTGGAGGTGATGCCGCGGGACTCGTCGTACGCCTCGTGCAGCGGGTCCGGGTCCATGGTCCACATCAGCGTGGGCCGTACGTAGCCGATCAGCTGGGTGAGGGCCGTGATGACCTCTTCCCTGCCCAGGAGTTGGGCCCGGCGCAGCGGGGACTCGGCGGCGACGAGGGTGGGCTGGCGCGTGGCCCGGCCGTCCCACAGGCTCGTCAGGCGGGCCTGTGGCTGGTCGCCGGGGTAGCCGTGGGCGGCGTCCACCATCCGCAGTCCGAGGAAGAAGAGCTGTACGTCGGGTGCCTCGGACAGATAGCAGCGTTCCGCGGCCACGCCGGGGAGCAGCTCGACGGCCTCGCGGACCCAGGGGGCCTCCCGCTTACCGAGGACCATGGTGGCGTAGGCGGCGCGCAGGCCGTTCTGCCGGGCCTCCATGTAGCCCTCGAAGTCGACCGGGTACTGGTCGCGGCGGGCGTCGCGGGTGTCGACATTGCGGCCGTCCGCCTCGGCGGCCGTGAGGTACACGCTAGTGACGCGGTGTCCCGCGGCGAGAAGCCGTTGCAGGTCGGGGTTGACGAAGTACAGGTCGTCGTCGGGGTGGGCGAACACCTGGAACAGAGCGGCTGGCTGCGCTCCTGCGGGCTGGGTCATGGGCGGCGAACCCTCCGGTCGATGGGACGTCGGCGGCGTGCGGTCACAGCGGCCACCCCGCCAGGTAGCCGGCGTGGAAACGCTGATTGCGTACGGAGCCGGCCTCGAACTGGCTGGCCACGGGGAAGTACGACGGCAGGAAGGCGGCCAGGACGGCGTCCTGTTCGTCCTCGCTGACATCACCGTCGTGGAAGTCGTTGAGGCAGAACACGTCGTGGGGGCGCCCCAGTTGGATGCGGGCCAGGCGTTGCTTGTGCTCGCTCAGGCCGACGTTGACGAAGCCGCAGTTGATGGTGCCGGGGGCCGAGCGCTGCGTGTGGTACCCGACGTAGTGGTGCAGCGACGACGCGATGGCCAGGTCGGTGTGGCTGCGGAAGCGGGCGGCGGCGGTGGCGGCGACGGCCTCGGTGAAGTACTGCTCGATGTCGGCGAGGACGCTGCGCCGCAGCGGGTGCGGGGCGTGCAGGAACGAGTGGGCGAGGACCTGTCCGAAGGTGCGGGCGACCAGGCTCCGGTTGTTCTTGGCCGCGCTCATGTTGAACTCGTCGTCGGCGGTGACCGGGCCCATCGGCACGGTCGTCGGGGACATGAAGTGCTTGGCCACGCCGTTGCCGTGGAAGAACATGCTGGGTTGCAGCACCCGGCCGACGAACACGTCGTCGTTGAAGTAGAGGAAGTGTTCGGCGAGTCCGTCGATGCGGTGGAGCTGGCTCTCGATGGCGTGCGAGTTGTACGTCGGCAGCATCGAGGGGTCGGCGAAGATCTCCTGGTGGTCGACGATCCGGATCCGCGGGTGCCGCAGGTCGAGCCAGTCCGGGACCTGCTGGTCGGTGACGATGTGGATGGTGCGGATCCACGGTGCGTACATGTCGATGGAGCGCAGCGAGTAGCGCAGCTCGTCGCGGTTGCGGAAGCGGGCGGCGCTGCTCGCGGCGTCCTCGGTGTGCATGCCGAGGGCGTGCATCACGGCGTGCTTGCGCTCCAGCCAGTTGATGTCGCCGCCGTTGACCCAGGTGTAGACGGCATCGACGGGGAAAGTGACGTCGCCGTGGAGGGTGTGGGCGAAGGCCTCGACGGTGGGATAGGTGCGGCCGCCGAGCACCATGTCGTGCAGCCGCATGGCGCTGGTGGGGATCCGGTCACCGACCATGGTGCGGGCCGGGGAGACCATCGTCCGCGGGTCGTCCGGATCGCCCTCCCAGAAGTTGACGGTGCATCCGTAGACACCGGCGAGGCGCAGGGTGCGGCTTCGGCTGACGGCGTTTTGGTAGACGCGCACGGCGGCGCACGGCTGGTCGCCGTACCGTTCCGCGAAGGCGGCGAGCACGGTGGCGGTGGGTTTCTGCTGCTCGTTGAGCAGCGCTACGTAGATGCCGGATCCGCCGTGCACGGCGGTCAGGGCCTTGAAGACGGCTTCCCGGTGCGAGGTGTGGACGGCGACCGCGTGCCGCACGTTGCTGTCCCGGGTGACGAAGTACGGGATCTGCGCGTACTCCAGGGCGTTCGCGGTGAGCGCCAGGTTGTGCTGGACGACGTCCCAGGGGGATTCGCTCTCCAGCCACCGGCAGAGTTGGCCGCCGTCGCGCACGAGGCCGCGGTCGCCGCGCAGCAGCCGGTCCTCCAGTGCGCGCTGTTCCCGGGTGGCCACGGTGGTGGCCGGCGCGGGGGCCGCGGGCCTGAGCATGCCCTCCTGGCCGCTCATCAGGGAGTGCACGGCCTGCCGCTCCGCCTTGCGGGAGGCGCGGGCCCCGGAAGAGCGTTCAGCCTCCAGCTCGGCGAAGATCTTCTCCCACTTGGCGGTGACGACCGGCGGGGCGAGGCGTTCGACGGAGGCGGCGGCCTCGGCGCCCATGTGGTGGCGCAGAGCTGGGTCCTCGATGAGCCGGATGATCGCCTGCGCGGCTGCGGTGGTGTCGTCGGCGGGTACGAGGATGCCGGTGCGCCCGTCGAGGATGACCTCACGGGGGCCGTTGGGGCAGTCGTAGGAGACGACGGGGACGCCGGCCGCCTGGGCCTCGGTGAGGACGAGGGGGAACGCCTCGTTGCGTGAGGTCATCAGAGCGATGCTGGCCTTGGCCCACTCCTCTGCGAGGTGCGGTGAGTTGCCGTTGAGCTGGACGCAGTCGTGCAGGCCGAGCACGTCGATCTGGCGTCGCAGCTGTCCGGCGAGCGGGCCGTCGCCGAAGACCCGCAGCGTCCAGGTCGGGTGCACGCGGGCGACGAGGTCCCAGATGTTGATCGCGTGGTCGATCTGCTTCTCCCCCACGAGCCGGCCCGCGATCACGACGGTCCTGGTCTCCAGGGTGGAGCGCGGTCGGAAGCCGCGCGGCAGCGCGTTGGGCACGACGTCGATACGGGGCGCGCTCGCGCCGAGGGTCTCCGCGAACCAGTCGCGGGTGCGGTTGCTGAGCACGGCGAGGGCGTCGAGCCGGGACGCGTAGCGCAGCAGGGGTTCGGCGCTGGGGCCGCGCAGTTCGGAGACGCGGTGTTCCTGGTGGAGCGTCATCACGTGCGAGGGGGCGAGCTGCACCGCGAGCGCCATCAGCGCCGGTGTGGTGGTGATCAGCAGGTCGGTGTCGGTGTGTTCGAGGGCGTACTCGAGCTCCAGGTCGGTGAGCCGGTTGAAGGCGGCTTCCCAGGACGGGTCGACCAGGCCGCTCGGCCGGTCGGCGACCTGTGCCCACGCCTCGGGGGCGAGGGTGGTGGCGCGGGTGGGAACGGGCGCGGTCCCGGTCTGGTCGATGAGGTAGTCGACGCGGATGCGCTCGTCGATGGGGAAGAACAGCTGCGGCTGGGTCTTGAGGATGCTCAGGACCCGCACGTCGTGGTGCGCGACGAGTTCGGCGGCCTGGTTGAACACGGCTCGCTCGGTGCCGCCCACCGCGTCGGCGGTGAGCAGAAGGAAAGTGATCTTCATGGTGTCCGGTCAGGCGGCTTCCGTCATCGGGCTGCACTTGATGCGGAAGTTGCCCGCAGGCGTGTAGCGGGGCTGTACGAGGAGGGGGGTGCGGTCGCGGCCCGTGACGGCGCTCTCGCGCACGGCGAAGACACGGGTCGGGTTGCGCACGTCGTGCAGGCGGCGGCCGAGCCGCATGGCGGGCAGCCCGTCCGCGCGCAGGACGACGTCCCACTGCTCGGGCCGGTCGCCGCGCGGTGTCATACGGTGGAGCGGCGCGGCCACCCGGAAGAGGCCGTCGTCGAGCCGGTCGACGGGTTCCTCGAGTCGCCTCCCGGAGGCGACGAACTCGACGCGCGTGCCCCGCGGTTCCGCTCCGACGACCCGGAAGAAGACCTCGACCTCGCTGTGCGAGACGGCGATACGGACCACCTCCGCCATGGGGCTCGGCGGGCTGCACTCGAGCCGGGCACTGCCGGTCACGGTGCGGCCGAGCCGGTAGCGGGCGCCGGTGACGCCGGACACCTGCATGGGGCGGGTGGGCCCCCCGTAGGGCTTGGGCATGTCCACCAGGAGGAGGGAGAGGCTCTTGCGGCGGGCCCCCTCCGACAGGCGCAGGCGGATGTCCCAGTGCCCCGTGTCGACCGCTAGGCCTCCGACCTCCTGGCCGAGAAGGATCGCCGCGTCCATCGCGACGGCGCCGTCGTGGTCGGTGTAGACACGGGCGGGGGCGGTGCGCCGGACGCCCTTGCGGAGGAGTTCGATGCGGGCGCCGTCGTCCGGCCCGGCCCAACGCGGCAGTCGGGCATGCAGGTTGACGGTCTGGCCGTCGAGGACCGCTGCGTACCGGAGAACGGCCGCGCGCTGCCCGCGCCAGGGCAGGAAGAGCCTGCGCAGCAGGGCGGACCGCGCCCGGCGGCGCAGTGCGCTCAGCCTGCGCCGGGCCGTGCGCAGGGGACGGGGGCGCTTCACCGAACGGCTCCGTCGACAGCGGGGACATACGGTTCGGCCTGGGCGTAGCCATCCGTGCCGGGCGGCGCGTCGAGCGGCGCGGGTCCCGTCGCCCGGCGGTCCGTGAGGCGGTTCGGGCCCGTCGTGCCGGGCGGCAGCTCGAACCTGCTCGGTACCGGGAAGTAGCGCTCCAGGAACGAACGCACCATGAGCTCCTGCGCCTCGGGGTCCGCGTGCCCGACAGTGTCGTTCAGGCAGAAGCTGTCGAAGTTGCGGCGGGCGAGCAGCCCGTCGAGGCGGCGCCCCGCCAACTCGGCCGCGAGGTCGATGTACTGGTACCGCAGGCTTCCCGTGGTCGCTCGGCCCGTATGGAAGCCGTAGTAGTGGTGCAGGGACGAGGCGATCGGGACGTCCTGGGGGGAACGGAACCGGGAGTACTGGGTGTGGCGGTGCTCGTGCCCGTACACCAACTCGATGTCGGCCAGGACGCTGCGGCGCAGCGGGTGCGGCGTGTGCTTCATCTTCTGGGCGATACGAGTGCCGAAGGACCGCTCGATGAGAGCCCGGCTGTTCTTGCCCGCGGCGTTCACCGGCAGGTCGTCGCCGTCCGTGGGACCACTCGGCACGAGCGCCTTGGACTGGAAGAACTTGCTCAGTCCGTTGGGGTGGAAGAAGTGACCGACGGAGAGCGGGCGTCCGAGGAACACGTCGTCGTTGAGGTAGAGGAAGTGCTCGGACAGGCCGTCGATGTGGTGCAACTGGCTCTCGATGGCGTGCGAATTGAAGGTCGGCAGCGCCGAGGGCTCGGAGAAGATCTCACGGTGGTCGACGACCCGCAGCCCCGGCACGTCGGTGTCGAGCCACGCCGGCACCTGCCCCGCGGTGACCAGGTACACGGTGCGCACCCACGGTGCGTACTGGTGCAACGACCGCAGGGAGTAGCGCAGTTCGTCACGGCTGGTGAAGCGGGCGTCGTTCGCGGCCTGGGAGTGCAGGCGCTGGGCCGGGACTCCGCCCAGGCGTCCCGAGCGGACGGCATCACGCTCGGCCGACCACACCGGGTCGGAGTCGTCGACCCAGGTGTAGACGACGTCGACGGGGAAGAGGTGATCCTCCGGCAGCGGCTGCGTGAACTCGGACACGGTGCGCGTGACACCGGTCGAGTAGGCGCCGGGGATGAGGGCGAACAGTGCCTGCGGCACGGTGTGGCGGGGTGCGTCGGCCGGCACCTGTTCGACGACCCGGTTGGCGCGCGGAGCCTCGAGCAGACCATCGCGCTCGGTCCAGAACTCCAGTTCGCAGCCCTGGTCGGCACCGAAGACGAGTTCCTGCGTGGGGTCGGTGACGTACCAGGCGACGCGCAACGTCCGTTCCTTGCGCAGTTGGCGCCAGGACTTGCCCTCGTCTCCGGGCTGCATGGCGGACGCGGACGCCGTGGCGCCTCCGATGTAGCCCGGGGTCTCCTCGAAGGCGAGCTTGAGGATGTCTTCCGCGGCCTTGCGCAGCTTCGCGGGGACCGCGACCGTCGGCACGTCCTGGGCGGCGCCGCGCACGCAGAAGTGGTCGATCTGCCCGGCCTCCAGGGCCGCGACCAGGATGTGCAGGTTGCGGGCGCGGGCCGCCCACGCCGTGGCGCCCTCGACGAGCAGGGCCCGCATGTGCCGTCGCCCGACGCGCACCACGCGGTACACGGCTGCCGCGCTGTGCCGGGGCGCCTTGCGGCGGCCGCCCATCGCCCAGACGACGGTCGCGGAGCGTGCGGCGTCGACCGAGGTGAGCGAGGACTTCACGGCTGAGCGCAGCGGTGTGGGAACCGAGCGCACGATGCGTCTTCGCGCCCCGTTCGGTACCACCGCCCGGTACGCCGAGACCAACGACGCCGCCTCTGGATTACCGGAACCGACCACCAGGCATCCACCATCCATGCCACCGCGGTCAGGCCAGACCGCCCCCTGTCCCAAACGAACCGCCGACACCGACGGTCCGACCTGCCCCCCTACCCGAACAAGTCACAAAACTTTCACATGTTGACCATTTAAAGTCCAGACAAAGGTTGGGACAAATCGCTACTTGGCCTGTGATGTATCCGACCGGACCCCAGTACAACCTTTTCGTCGCTCAGCCGACGGACTGCCAGTGCGGGGACAGCGAGAGCCCCGGTCCGGCGTCCTGTCGGGCGACCCGCAGGACGCCGTCGGCGCCGAGGACGGCAACGACGATCCGGCCGAAGGCGTCCAGTGCGAGGGCGGGGTTCGCCGCGCAGTTCACGCCGGTGTCCTGCCACCACACACCCTGGTGCTCGCCCTCGGTGCCGCAGGCGCCCATGAGGAGCGTGCCGCCCGTGCCACGGTGCGCGAGAACCGTGCAGTCGTAGCCGTCCAGCGGAGCCCGCACGGCCGCGACGGCTCCCGCACCGGGTGCTCCGCCCAGCGGCACCGGCCAGGCGCCGGCCCTGAAGGCGACGACTCCTCCCGTGTTGGGGTCTGTCCAGAAGTACGTCAGCCGTCCCGGCGCCGTCTCCAACGTCGCACCGGAGCCCTCCACCGCGTAGATCTGCAGCAGTTGCCCCGGCCCGAACGGCCCGTCGGGCGCCTCCTGCCGCCACTGCAGCACGCCACGCTCGGTGGGGACCAGGACCTCCACGAACCCGTTCGACGTCGCAGCGGGCACGGGCCCGTCGGCGAGCCTTGCACCCTTGAGGTCCTGCCAGGCACCCCAGCCGCCGTCCGGCCGCTCGCGGCGCAGCTGCAGTCCGCCGCCCGCGTTGCGCACGAACACGAAGACCGTCCCACGCGCGTCCACGACTCCGGCCGGGACTCCGACCAGCCGGCCGCGCTCGGCACCCCGGTACGGGTTGCCGAGGGATCGCCACTCGGTGACCGGGCGGCCCGTCTGGTACTGGATGGCGTGCACGATGTCCACGCCGGGGCCCTCGGCGTCCGGCCGGTCCCGGCGGCCGAGGAAGTGCACGTACGAGTCGGCGCCCTGCACGATCGTCAGATCGGTCAAGTCCTCGACCCGGAAGAAGTCGGGACCTGTCCACTCCGGCCCGCCCGGGCGCTCCTCCGTCCATCGCAACAGACCGTCGCGGGCAGTCGCGTACAGGGTGAGCCTGCCGTCCTTGCCGACGGTCAGCCACCGGCCCCGCGGCGTCCCGGAAGGCCGGGGTTCCGTCTCGGCCGAGCCCATGGGCCGGTCAACGACCTCCGTGCGTGCGGTTCTTCGTCCCATGCCGCTCGTCACCTCCTCGCCTGCGGATGTCGGGCACACCAGCCCTCCCACGCCGACGCGACCATCGAGCGCGCGTCGTGTCGTGCGCTCCAGCCGAGCTCCGCACGAACGCGGCCGGCGGTGGCCACGACGCGGGTCGGGTCGCCTGGGCGGCGCGGGGCGCTCACCGGCGTGGCGTCGGCCCCGTATCCGGTCACCTCACCGATCAGCTCGATCATCTGGCGCACCGAAACGCCCTCGCCGCGGCCGATGTTGACCGTCAGGTCCGTGCCGGGAGCGCGGGCGGCCAGGGCGCGGGCAGCGGCCAGGTGGGCCGATGCGATGTCGACGACGTGGATGAAGTCCCGTACGCAGGTGCCGTCCTCCGTGGCGTAGTCGTCGCCGAAGATCACCGGCGCCTCTCCCTGCGTGAGCTTCTCGAAGACCATCGGAACCAGGTTGAACACGCCGGTGTCGGCGAGTTGCACGTCGGCGGCGCCCGCGACGTTGAAGTAGCGCAGCGAGGCCGTGGCCATCCCGTGGGCTCGGCCCGCCGCCCGCACCATCCACTCGCCGGCCAGTTTGGTCTCGCCGTAGGGATTGATGGGCGCGCAGGGAGTGTCCTCCGTGACGAGTGCGACGTCGGGCATGCCGTAGACGGCAGCGGAGGAAGAGAAGAGGAAGTTCCGTACGCCGCGATCGGCTGCGGCCCCCAGCAGAGTCTGCAGGCCGTGCACGTTCTCCTCGTAGTAGTACAGGGGGTGCTCCACGGACTCGGCGACCTGCTTCTTCGCGGCGAGGTGGACCACGCCGGTCACCCCGTACTCGTCAAGCGCCCTGCGCAGCGAACCCCCGTCGAGCGTGGACGCCTTGACGAAGGGCACATCGTCGGGGACCCGGGAAACGTCCCCCGTCGACAGGTCGTCATAGACAACGACCTGCTCACCGGCCCCAGTCATGGCACGGACCACATGCGCCCCGATGAACCCCGCACCACCAGCGATCAACCATGTCATGCGTGCATACTATTCCTTCACTCAAACTTCTGAACTTGGCCACGATGTGGTCACATCTCTAGCACTTTCGGGCGAATTCACGTCTATAGTGCTGCGGCAGCCCCCAGCACCTTGCGGACCGGCTCTCCCCCCACCCGAGTCCTCACACCGAACGCCCGCCCCACGGGCACGACTTACAAGGACTCAGGCACGATGAGCCACGCCTCCACCACTCCGCGCCGCAGCCCGGCTCCCGCACCACGTGATCGTCGCAAACCGAAGAAGGCGAAGACCCGCGGCAAGCGCGTGCGCAGGATCATCCTGTGGACCCTGCTGGTTCTCGTGCTCGCCGCAGGCGGCACCGGCTACTGGCTCTACAGCGACCTCAACGGCAACATCGACGGCGTCGACCTCGACAAGGCGATCGGCGGGGACCGGCCCGAGAAGCTTCCGACGTCGGGGCAGAACATTCTGGTGCTCGGGTCCGACTCGCGGTCCGGGGCCAACGCCTCGCTCGGGACCGGCAAGGTCGCCGGGGCCCGGTCCGACACCGCGATGGTGCTGCACATCCCCGAGGGGCGGTCCCGGGCGACCGCCGTGAGCATTCCGCGCGACACCCTTGTGACCCGGCCGGGGTGCACCAAGGCGGACGGGACGAAGACTCCGTCGGCGGACCGCGTGATGTTCAACTCCGTGTACTCGCTCGCCGGTCCGGCCTGTGTCGTGAAGACCGTCGAGGCGATGTCGGGCGTGCGCATGGACCACTTCGTGGAGATCGACTTCGCCGGGTTCAAGGGCCTCGTCGACGCCATCGGCGGGGTGAGCGTCACCGTCGACAAGGCGATCCACGACAAGTCCAGCGGGCTCGACCTCGAGGCCGGTACGCATAAGCTGGACGGCACCGAGTCGTTGGCCTTCGTGCGGACCCGGCACGGCGTCGGCGACGGTTCCGACCTCGGGCGCATCGGGCTGCAGCAGCAGTTCATGATCGCCCTGTTGAGCGAGATCAAGCAGCAGGACCTGCTGGGCAGCCCCACCAAGACGTACAAGATCGCGGACAGCCTCACCGCGTCGCTCACGACCGACGACGGGCTCGCCTCGCTCACCAAGCTCGCCACGTTCGGGCGGAGCATGCGGGGCGTCGACCCGGCGAGCATGGAGACGATCATGCTTCCGGTCGCGTACGACAAGGCCGACCCCAACCGGGTCGTGGCCGCGCAGCCGCAGGCCGACACGTTGTGGAAGGCGATCCGCGGTGACCGCGAGATCCCCGAGTCGGCGAAGAAGTCCCCGGCGCAGGGCGGCTGAGCGAGAGCCGACTACATCCGGCCCCGGCCCGCGTGGGCGCGTTCGTACACCACCGCCCCGTCCACCCGGCCCACTTCGCGATACCCACCCAGGATGCGCCTCAGCGACCCCACCCGCCCCGGCCCATACCCCTCCCCCCGCGAATCATCGACGATCACCGCCGGTGGCCGGCCCCGGAGCTCCGCCCGGAACGTGGGCCAGCCCCCCGGGACCCCGTACCGCTCCCCCACCTTGCCGCCGTCCCGGCCCCCGCTGTAGTTGGTCAGCAGGCCCGCCGTCAGGAAGCGGGATGCCGGGGTGCGGTGGGAGAGCCAGTACGTTTCCGGGTGCATGCCCCAGATCAGGACCCGGTCGTCCGGGGACGTGTGCTCGCGCACGGTCGCGGCCACCCGTTGCGCGTGGGTCAGTTCGGTGCGGGGTGCCAGCAGGCCCCAGGTGAGGAACAGGGTGCCGCAGCATGCCGTGGCGAGGAGGGAGCGGCGCAGGTGTTCCCGGGGGAGGACGTGGAGCGCCAGCGTCGCCAACAGGGCCAGGGGCGGCAGCAGTTGGAGGTAGTAGTGGCCGAAGAAGTGGAAGCCGGTCGCTACCGCCACGGACGATGACGCGAGCCACAGCCACAGGTCGGCGCAGCCCGTCCGCGCGATGCGCAGCACCCGGGCGATCGGCGGGAGCACGCCCGCGCAGGCGAACGACAGGATCGCCGCGTTCGTCAAACCCCGTAGGAGTACGTGGAGTTCGGAGCCGGTGATCGAGGCGTACGCGCCCGAGCCCGTCACCGTCCAGAAGAGGAAGCCCGTGGGGTTCGTCGCCAGTGCGGCGGCCGCGATCGGTGCGAAGACGCCAAGGGTGCAGCGCAGCAGGCCAGTTCGTGGCCGGCCCGCCCGCCACAGCATCCACAGCGCCGGCACCAGCACCGCTCCCCCGGTCTGCTTCGCCAGGAACGCGCCCGCGATCGCGATCCCGCACAAGACCCATCTGCGGCGGTCCGCGCACCACATCGCCGCCGCCGTCCACGGCAGCATGAAGACCTCGAAGGTCGCGGCCTGCGTGTCCTCCGGGTTGAGGCCGATGGACAGCACGACGTACAGGACACCCGCCGTGACGCCCGCCCTGTCGCCCCAGCGGCCGCGCGCCAGCGACGCCAGGAACGCCGCCGTCACCACGTGCGCCGCCACCGCGCACACCCGCACCGGCGTGAGCGAGTCGGAGCCGAAGAGAGCGAACACCGCCTCGTAGAGCCAGGGGACGAGTGGGGGTTTGCGGTCGACGACCGTCTCGTAGAGCGTGCCGCCGTGCGCCAGTATCCGCGCCTGGACGGCGAGGTAGCCCTCGTCCGGATTCCAGAGCGGGCGGGTGAAGGAGGGGGCGCGGGTGGCGCAGGTCAGGGCCGTGAGGGTGAGGAGCAGGCGGGGCCAGTAGCGGGAGCCGCGTATCGAGGGGCGGGCGCGGTGCCGGGGTGCGTACGGCGGTCGGGACGGGGGCGCCTCGGTGAGCATGGCGCAAAACTATCCGCCCTCGTATGTCCCGTTTGGGGAGGACATGCGAGGGCGGAGGGGACGGCGGAGTACGGACTACCGCGCGTTGCCGCGTGCCGCGCGGCTGTGGCGGCGGCCGTAGACGAAGTAGATCACCACGCCCACCGCCATCCACACCGCGAACCGCAGCCACGTCTCCACCGACAGGTTCAGCATCAGCCACACCGAGCACGCCACCGAGGCGATGGGCAGGAGCGGCACCCACGGGGCCTTGAAGGCGCGCGGGAGGTCGGGGCGGGTGCGGCGCAGGATGAGGACGCCGAGGGCCACCACGACGAAGGCGAACAGGGTGCCGATGTTGACCAGTTTGGAGAGTTCTTCGAGGGAGATGAAGCCGGCGACGAGGGCCGTCAGGAGGCCGAGGATGATCGTTGAGCGGTACGGGGTGCGGAACTTGGGGTGGACCGCGCTGAAGACCGGCGGCAGCAGTCCGTCGCGGCTCATCGCGAAGAAGACGCGGCTCTGGCCGAGCAGCAGGATCATGCAGACGGTCGTCAGGCCGATCACCGCGCCGAACGAGATCAGGCCCGCCCAGAACGGGTGGCCGACCGACTTGAACGCCTCCGCCAGCGGGGCGCCCGGGTCCAGGTCCTTGTAGTTCTGCATGCCGGTGACGACCGCCGCCACGGCCACGTACAGCACCGTGCAGATCGCGAGGGAGCCGAGGATGCCGCGCGGGACGTCCTTCTGCGGGTTGCGGGTCTCCTCGGCCGCGGTCGCCACCACGTCGAAGCCGATGAACGCGAAGAAGACGACGGCCGCGGCGGTGAAGATGCCCATCACGCCGAAGCTGGAGGGGGTGAAGCCGGCGATGCCTTCGAGGAGCGTGGCGCTCAACCCTGAACCGCTCTTGTTGTCCTGGGCGGGCGGGATGTACGGGGTGTAGTTGCTGGACTTGATGAAGAAGGCGCCCACCGCGATCACGATCAGGACGACCGTGACCTTGATGGCCACGACCACCGACGTCACCCAGGCGGACAGCTTCATGCCGACCACGACGACCAGCATCACCGCGACGACCAGCAGGAACGCGGCGATGTTGAAGCTGAAGCCGTCCTGGCCCGAGCCCGGGCCCTGGAGCGCCGCGGGGAGCGGGATGCCCCAGCTGTCCAGCAGGGACTGTACGTAGCCGGACCAGCCGACGGAGACCGTCGCGCAGCCGAGCGCGAGTTCGAGGATCAGGTCCCAGCCGATGATCCACGCGGGGAACTCGCCTAGTGAGGCGAAGGCGAAGGTGTACGCCGATCCGGCGACCGGGACCGTCGAGGCGAACTCCGCGTAGCAGAGTGCCGCGAGGGCGCAGACCACGGCGGCGACGACGAAGGAGATGGTCACGGCGGGGCCCGCGTAGTCCGTGGCGGCCGTGCCGGTGATGACGAAGATGCCCGAGCCGATGACGACGCCGACGCCGAAGACGGTGAGGTCGAGGGCGGAGAGGGTCTTCTTGAGCTTGTGCTCGGGTTCCTCGGTGTCCTGGATGGACTGCTCGATGGACTTGGTCCGGAACAGGCCGTTGCGGCTCCGCTCCGGGCCCGTGTCTGGCGTGGTGCTCACCGGCTACCTCCGTAGGCTTCTTCGTCCCATGATCGAGACGAGTGGCCTTCGGCGCGCGGGTGAATCCTGCTTATTCATACGAATGGGGCCGAGCGGGCCCCCTTATGGGGGACCGGTCGGCCCCATATCAGGCGCCTGCGGCGATTGAGCCAATCAAGCCCCGCCGGCGATTGAGGCGCAGGGGCTTAATTTGCCTCAGTCCCGCGCCGGCTCCACCGTGGCCGACGGAGTCTCCTCGTAGCGGCCGTCCAGCTTGGAGACGAGGCCCGTGACCTGGCGGGCGATGTCGGGCGCCGTGAGGCCGATCTCGGCCATGATCTCCTTGCGGGAGGCGTGCTCCAGGAAGCGCGGCGGGATGCCGAAGTCGCGCAGCGGGACGTCGACGCCCGCGTCGCGCAGCGCCTGCGCGATGGACGAACCGACGCCGCCCACGCGGGAGTTGTCCTCGACCGTGACGACCACGCGGTGGCGCTCGGCCAGCGGGGCCATCGCCTCGTCGACCGGCTTGACCCAGCGGGGGTCGACGACGGTCGTCGTGATGCCCTGCTTGTCGAGGAGGTCGGCGATCTCCAGGCACATCGGGGCGAGCGCGCCGACGGAGACCAGGAGCACGTCCGGCTTCTCGGACTTCGGCTCACGCAGCACGTCCATGCCGCCCACCTTGCCGACCGACTCGACGGCCGGGCCGACCGCGCCCTTGGAGTAGCGGACGACCGTGGGGGCGTCCGACACCTGCACCGCTTCGCGGAGCTGCGCGCGGACCTGGTCGGCGTCGCGCGGCGCGGCGATCCGGACGCCGGGGACGACCTGGAGGAGGGACATGTCCCACATGCCGTTGTGCGAGGCGCCGTCGGTGCCGGTGATGCCCGCCCGGTCCAGGACGAAGGTGACGCCGCACTTGTGCAGGGCGACGTCCATCAGGAGCTGGTCGAAGGCGCGGTTGAGGAACGTCGCGTAGACCGCGAAGACCGGGTGCAGGCCGCCCTGGGCGAGGCCCGCCGCGCTGGTCGCCGCGTGCTGCTCGGCGATGCCGACGTCGTAGACCCGCTCGGGGAACTCCTCGGCGAACTTCTTCAGGCCGACCGGCTGGAGCATCGCGGCGGTGATCGCCACGATGTCCTCGCGCTCGCGGCCGAGCTTCACCATCTCGTCGCCGAATACGGAGGTCCAGTCGGCGCCGGAGGCCTTGATGGGCAGGCCCGTGTCGGGGTGGATGGGGCCGATGCCGTGGAAGCGGTCGGCCTCGTCCTGGAGGGCGGGCTTGTAGCCGCGGCCCTTCTCGGTGAGGCAGTGCACGATGACGGGGCCGCCGAAGCGCTTGGCGCGGGTAAGGGCCGATTCGAGCGCCTCGATGTCGTGGCCGTCGATCGGGCCCACGTACTTCAGGCCGAGGTCCTCGAACATGCCCTGCGGGGCGATGAAGTCCTTGAGGCCCTTCTTGGCGCCGTGCAGCGTCTCGTAGAGGGGCTTGCCGACGACCGGGGTGCGCTCCAGGAGGTCCTTGCCGCGGGCCAGGAAGCGCTCGTAGCCGTCCGTGGTGCGCAGGGTCGCCAGGTGGTTGGCGAGGCCGCCGATCGTGGGCGCGTAGGAGCGCTCGTTGTCGTTCACGACGATCACCAGCGGGCGGTCCTTGGCCGCGGCGATGTTGTTCAGCGCCTCCCAGGCCATGCCGCCGGTGAGGGCGCCGTCGCCGATGACCGCGACGACGTGGTCGTCGCGCTCCTGGATCTCGTTCGCCTTCGCCAGGCCGTCGGCCCAGCCGAGGACCGTCGAGGCGTGGCTGTTCTCGATCACGTCGTGCTCGGACTCGGCCTGCGACGGGTAGCCGGACAGGCCGCCCTTCTGCTTCAGCTTGGCGAAGTCCTGGCGGCCGGTGAGCAGCTTGTGCACGTAGGACTGGTGGCCGGTGTCCCACAGGACCTTGTCCTGGGGGGACTCGAAGACGCGGTGCAGGGCGATCGTCAGCTCGACGACGCCGAGGTTCGGGCCGAGGTGGCCGCCGGTCTTGGAAACCGCGTCGACGAGGAAGGTCCGGATCTCGCCTGCCAGCTGGTCCAGCTGCTCCAGGCTGAGCCGGTCCAGATCGCGCGGTCCCGTGATGCGGGTCAGCAGCGGCACCCGTGCCTCCTTGCGTAGAGCTGTGAGTAGCTGGTTGAGCTGTCGAGCTTGTCGGGCCTGTCGAGTCTAATGTTCCGTCACTGAAAGCGGCGGCCGGGCCGTGCGTTCCTCGTCACGCCCTCGTCACGAAACGGAACCAGGTGCACGGCCCGTACGCAGGACTGTGCCCGGCGTCACCATTGACGCCGGGCACAGTCGGTCCTGGCCAGAAGGGGTCCGACAGCCGTCAGGGCCTGTCCGGCGGCCCTTGCCGGAGCCGCGGGCCCTGGCACGCACATCTGCGGCATTGTCGTCGGTTGCCGACGCTCCGCGTCGACGCCCTCCTCCGCCTTGCAGCTGCACGCACCAGACCCCGCTTGGCTGGACCGAATGGGTGTGGCCACCCGGTCCAGCCAGACCCGCCGGAAGGGCCCTAGGCGCGGCCGGCCGTCTTCTGGGTCTTACGGGTGATCGAGTCGATGACGACCGTGGCGAGGAGCACACCGCCGGTGATCATGTACTGGATCGGGGTGGCGATGCCCTCAAGGGCGAGGCCGTACTGGATCGACGTGATCACCAGCACACCGAGCAGCGCGTTCCAGGTGCGGCCCCGGCCGCCGAAGAGGCTGGTGCCGCCGATGACGGCCGCGGCGATGACGTTCATCAGGAGGTCACCGGCGCCGGCGCTCTGGTTGGCCGCCGCGATCTTGGAGGCCCAGAAGAGGCCGCCGACCGCCGCGAACAGGCCCGCCAGGGAGAAGACCGAGATCCGGATCGCCGTGACGTTGATACCGGCACGCCGGGAGGCCTCGACGCTGCCGCCGAGCGCGTTGATCTTTCGGCCGTACGAGGTGCGGCGCAGCATGAAGTCGGTGCCGACGAGGACGATGCCGAACAGCAGCACCGCGAGCGGCAGGCCCTTGTACTGGTTGAAGATGATCGCGACGCCGAAGACGGCGATCGCGAGCAGCACCGTGCGCAGCACGATGTCGCTGAGCGGCCGGGACGGGATGCCCGCGGCCTCGCGGCGCTTGTTGCCGAGGAAGGTCGGCACGAAGTAGCCGAGGACCGCGACGACGGCGAGGCCGTAGGCGGCGGCGACGTCGGAGAAGTAGTACGTGGTGAGCTTGCCGACCACGCCGTCGCCGTCGATGTTGATCGTGCCGTTGGAGCCCAGGATCTGGAGCATGAAGCCGTTCCAGAACAGCAGGCCCGACAGCGTGACGGCGAACGCGGGGGCGCCGAGCCGTGCGAAGAAGAAGCCGTGCAGGGCGCCGATGACCGCGCCCGCGGCGAGCGAGACGAGGACCGCGAGCCACTCGTTCATCCCGTGCGTGACGCTGAGCACCGCGGTGATCGCCGAGGAGACACCGGAGACGGAGCCGACCGACAGGTCGATCTCGCCGAGCATCAGCACGAAGATGATGCCGACCGACATCATGCCCGTGGCGACCATCGCCACGAGGATGTTGTTGATGTTCTCCGCGCCCAGGAACGCGGAGTTCAGGCTCTGGAAGATCGCGCCGATGACGATCAGGCCGATGACGACCGGGATGGCGCCGAGGTCGCCGCCCTTGATCTTGCGCTTGAACTCGCCGACGTAGCCGGCGAAGCCCTGCTCGCGCACGAGGAGGCGGGGGTCGACGGCGGCCACGGCGGCGCCGGCGGCCGCTTCGGGGGCGTCCACGGGGGCGTTGGTCTTGTCGATGCTCACTTCTGAGCCTCCCCGTTCGCGCGCGCCGCACGTCGGGTCACGGCGTTGTCCGTGGCGCCGGTGATGGCGGAGATGACTTCTTCCTGGGACGTGCTCTTGACCTCGAACACGCCGTTGTTGCGGCCGAGCCGGAGGACCGCGACCTTGTCGGCGACGGCCTGCACATCGGCCATGTTGTGGCTGATGAGGATGACCGCGTGACCGCGCTCGCGCAGCCGCTCGACGAGGTCGAGGACCTGTGCGGTCTGCTCGACGCCGAGGGCGGCGGTCGGCTCGTCGAGGATCACCAGCTTGGGCTCGCCGAGCATGGAGCGGGCGATGGCGACGACCTGGCGCTGACCGCCGGAGAGCGAGGCGACCGGGATCCGCACACTGGGTATCCGGATCGACAGGGTCTCCAGCAGATCCTTTGCGCGGCGCTCCATCTCGACCTCGTCGAGGATGCCGCGCTTCTTGATCTCGCGGCCCAGGAACAGGTTGCCGACGACATCGATGTTGTCGCACAGCGAGAGGTCCTGGTAGACCGTCGCGATGCCCAGGTCCTGGGCGTCGTGCGGCCGGTTGACCGCGACGGCCTTGCCGTCCCACTCGATGACACCGTCATCGATGGGGTGCACGCCGGCGATCGTCTTGACCAGGGTGGACTTTCCGGCACCGTTGTCGCCGACCAGGGCGACCACCTCACCGGCGTGGACTTCAAGCTCTACGTCGGTGAGCGCCTGCACGGCACCGAATCGCTTGGAGACCCCGCGCAACGCCAGCACGGGCGTAGCGGACACGTGAACCATCTCCTTCACCGCCAAGGCCTGACCCGGCGGGAGGTTGAACTCAGAAGAATGAGGGGGGTGTTGGTGTTCCGTCCGGCGCCCGGCCGTTGAGCTTGCGGGGCTGTTGGCGGCGGGGCGCCGGACGTGCATCAGGGGCCCGTCAGGGCCGCGGGGGAGGCGGTTGCGCGCTCCCGGTTCGCTCGGGTTACTTCAGGCCGATCTTGTCGCAGGCCTTCTTGTACTTGGCCGTGCAGATGTCGTTGACCGTGTAGTAACCCTCCTTGATGACCGTGTCCTTGATGTTGTCCTGCGTCAGGGAGACGATCGGGACGATCACGGAGGGGATGCCCTTCTCGGTGCCGCTGTCGACCTTGGTGGTCTGCAGCGAGCTGTCGAGCTTGCCGTCCTTGGCGATCGAGACGGCCATCTTGGCGACGGTCTCGGCCTCCTGCGGGTACGACTTGAAGACCGACATGTACTGGTCGCCGGTCACGATGCGCTGCACACCGGCGAGCTCGGCGTCCTGGCCGGTGACCGGGGGAAGCTTGGAGACGCCCGCACCCTTGAGCGCGGTGATGATGCCGCCTGCGAGGCCGTCGTTGGCGGAGTAGACGCCGACGATCTTGTCCTTGCCGATCGCGGAGATCGCGCCTTCCATGTTCTGGTTGGCGTTCTCCGGCTTCCACTCCTTGGTGTCGTACTCCTTGGCGACCTTCACCTTGCCGTCGAGGACGGAGTGGGCGCCCTTCTTGAAGTCACCGGCGTTCGGGTCCGTGGCGGCACCGTTCATCATGACGATGCTGTTGCTCGGCTTGGCCTTGTCGCCCAGGGCCTTCAGGAGCGCCTTGCCCTGCTCCTTGCCGACCTCCTGGTTGTCGAAGGAGGTGTAGGCGGAGATCGGGCCCTCGGCCAGGCGGTCGTAGGCGACGACGGGGATGTCGGCGTCCTTGGCCTTCTTCACACCGCCGGCGACGGCCTTGGAGTCGACCGCGTCGAGGATCAGCACGTCCACCTTGTTGGTGATCATCGTGTCGATCTGCTGCGACTGGACGGACGCGTCCTGCTTGGCGTTGAGGTACTGGACCTTGCCCTTGCCATTCGTCAGCTTCTTGACCTGCTGCTCGATGATGGGCTTGTCGAACTTCTCGTAACGCGCGGTCTGGTTCTCCGGAAGGAGCAGGCCTATCTTCAGCGCGTCGGTCTTCTTGCCGGCGGTCTTGTCGCCCTCGTCCTTGGACTCCTTGGCACTTCCACAGGCGGCGAGAGACACGGCCATGGCGGTGGCACAAACAGCAACGGCGGCACGACGCATACGCGTGTTCACTTCAGAAACCTCCCTGACGAGGCCGCGTCGTTGCGGCCGAGGTGGCTGGAAGTCAACTCGGCCGCAACCGCAGCGTCAAGGAGTAAATCCTTAACGGGTTGGCAACGGTGTCATGCGTTCTCTAAGTGAAGGCAGGTGTGGCTGCGGGCACAGAGCCTGCACCGGAGCCGTCCAAAAGCATCGAATCGCCCATCTCGCTGAGCGCGAGGGCCAGGGCTCCGAGCACCTCCGCGCGGCCGCCCAACGCCCCCGGGAGGACCGAGAGTTGGCGTCCCGCGCTGGGGATCGCGTAGCGCCCCACGGACTCCCTGATGGGCCCCAGGACCAGCTCACCGGCCTCCGCCAGATCGCCGCCGAGCACGACCCGGCTGGGGTTGAGCAGGTTGCACAGGTTCGCGACGCCGGAGCCGATGTGCCGGCCCACGTCGGCGACGACGCGGCGGCAGCCGGGGTCCCCGTCGCGCGCGAGCCGGACGACCTTCTCCATCGTGAGGTCCGTGCCGTGGCTGGAGGTGAGCAGCGGCAGCACGTAGCGGGCCGCGGTGAAGGTCTCCAGGCAGCCGCGGTTGCCGCAGCGGCACACGGGACCCGACTCGTCGAGCGTGATGTGCCCGATCTCCCCCGCCGTGCCGCCAGGCCCGCGGTAGATCTTCCCGCTGATCACGAGGCCCGCGCCGACACCGCTGGCCACCTTGATGTACGCGAGGTCCTTCACGCCCCGGCCGCTGCCCCACACCAGCTCGCCGAGCGCGCCGAGGTTGGCGTCGTTGTCGACGTGCACGGGGACGCCGAGGCGCCGGGCCAGCTCCTCGGCGGGCTTGGTGCCGGACCAGCCCGGCAGGATCGAGGTGGAGCCGAGCGTGCCGCTCTCCACGTCGATGGGGCCCGGCACGCCGAGCCCGACGCCCGCGACCTTCGCCCGGTCCACGCCGGTGGCCACGATGAGGCGCTCGACCAGCTCTTCCGCCCGGTCGAAGCCCTGGGCGGCGGAGGCGTCCACGTCGAGCGGCTCGGACTCCTCGGCGAGCACCTGGTGGGCGAGGTTGCCGACCGCCACGCGCAGGTGGGTGTGGCCGAAGTCGACGCCGATCACGATGCCGGCGTCGCCGCTCAGGGAGACGCTGCGGGCCCTGCGGCCACCGGCGGACGTGGGCGTGACCTCGACCGTTCCGCCGTCCTTGAGCTCGCGGACGATGTTGGAGACCGTCGCGGCCGACAGGCCCGTCGCCCTCGCGATCTCCGCCTGCGTGAGCGACCCGGCAAGGCGTACGGCACGCACGACCCGCTCGAGATTGGCCCGGTGCAGCGAGGACTGCGACCCCGGAGTCTCCATTGACCCACCCTTAGTCCCTTGGCCCACGTCACCCTATGTGACCAGACCTTGTACAAGTTATGAACTCCAAACTCCGCTGAAGGTATCTCCGGCGTCAAGCCCTTGACGGAGATCGGTTCTTCCCGACGCCCGCAGGGGCCGGGCCCCGGAGAAGCCACTCTCCGGGTCCCGACCCCTGTCGGCGCGGCGGACGAACGTCAGCGGAAGGTGCCCTGCGACACCGATCCGGCGATCCGGCGCTGGAAGATGATGTATACGACCAGTACAGGCACGACCGTCACCACGATCGCCGCGAACAGCGCGCCGTAGTCGATGTCGTAGACCTGCGAGGACGCGTAGGCGGCCATCCCCTGGGTCAGCACCCACTTGTCCTGGTCGGTGTTGAGCGCCACCGGCAGCAGGAACTGGTTCCAGAGCCCCAGGAAGTTGAAGATCGCCACCGCGGCCATGCCCGGACTGGCCATCGGCAGCATCACCTGGAAGAACGCCCGCCAGTCCCCGGCACCGTCGATCAGCGCGGCCTCGTACACGTCGTGCGGCAGCGACCGGAAGAACGCGTAGAGGAAGAACACCGTGAACGGCAGCGCGAACGCGACATAGGTGAGGATCAGTCCCGGCCGGGTGTTCAGCAGCCCGAAGTTCTGGAGCTGGAAGAAGAGCGGCACGATCGCCAGGAAGACCGGGAAGGTCAGTCCGGCCAGCATCAGGTAATAGATCACCCGGCGCCCGGGGAATTCGAACCGGGCCAGGATGTAGGCGCACATCGCGCCCAGCAGCATCACCAGGAACAGCGCGGAGACAACGACGATCACCGAATTCAGGAAGAACTTCCCGATGTTCGCGTCGGTCCACGCGTTCACGTAGTTCTCGACCCGCCAGTGACCCGGCAGCTCGAACGGTGACGAAAGGATCTCGCCGGTCGACTTGAACGACGACATCAGCACCCACAGCATCGGCACGATGACGATCACCGACCACAGGATCAGCAATCCGTGCGAGAACACCGCGAACCTGCGGTCGCTGCTCACGACGGCCTTCGTCAGCTTCCGGTCGCTCGCCGGCTTCCGGGCGGTGGCTATGGCGCTCACCGGGCACCTCCCTTTGCTCCGGCACGCCGGGCCTTCGTTCCACGCGGCGCCTTCTGCTTGCCCTCGCTCTCGCCGCCGCCGGTCAGGCGGTTGACGGTGAACACCAGCGCCGCGAACACCAGGGTGACGACGGCGAGGACGACGCCCATCGCGGTGGCGACGCCGAACTGCTGCTTGGTGAAGGCCATGTGGTACAGCCGCTGACTGATCGTCAGGGTCGAGTTGGCGGGGCCACCGTTCGGCAACAGCGCCTGTACGTAGACGAATGCGTCGAGCGCGGCGATGCCCAGGTAGATGTACGCCGTCTGCACGCTGTCCCGGATCGCCGGCAGGGTGATCGAGATCGTCATCCGGAACCGGCCGGCCCCGTCGATCCTGGCCGCCTCGTACAGCTCGGCGGGGACTCCCTTGATCGCGGCGATGAAGAGCACCGCGTAGAACCCGACGAGCCCCCAGACGAAGACGAACATCAGGGCCGGCATGGCCGTCGACGTCTCGCCCAGCCAGGCGAATTCCTTGAAGCCGTCGAGGCCGAGCGAGGTCAGGAGACCGTTGACCAGACCGGCGTTCGGGTCGAACATCTGCGCCCAGATCAGGCCGACGATGATCGCCGGCACGACGTACGGGAAGAACGAGATGATCCGGTAGAAGGAGGCGGACCCGATCCCCCGGACCGGGCCGATGCTGGGTCCGCCCAGGGTGATGGCCACCGCGACCGCGAGCGCGAGCGACAACGTGATCAGCGGTACGAAGGCGGCCAGCAGCGCGACGTTGGTCAAGGCCTTCAGGAAGATGTCGTCCTGGAAGATCTTGACGAAGTTGTCGAGCCCGACGAAGTCGTAATCCGGGCTGAAACCACGCCAGTTCGTCATCCCCCAGAAGATCGCCTGGACGAACGGGTACAGGACGAACAGCACGAAGACGGCCAGCGGGACACCGAGGAACGCGAGGAAGAACGTCACCCGGTCGAACGTGAGCTTGCGGCGTCGGGGACGCCCGCCGCGAGCGGCCGGCGTGGGCCGGTCGCTCGCGGCTGCGGATTTGGAGATCGTGTCACTCATGGCGGTGCTAGCTGACCTCGATCTTGTCGACGGAGTCGTCTTCCCTGACCTTGTCGGAGATCTTCTGCAGGGCCCTGGTCAGACCCTTGGCGTCGAGGTCACCGGAGAGGAACGAGTTCCACGGCACCAGCTGGTCGGTGTTCATGCCGTAAGCGACGACGAACAGGTAGTTGAAGATGTTCTCGCCCGCGGCCTCGAGCATCTTCGTCTGCGAGACGAGGGCCGAAGAGCCGTAACCGTCGGCGGGCACCGTGCCCTTGACGATCGTCGGGGCCAGCTTCGTCCTGGAGAAGTTGGCAGCCGCCTTCTCCGACAGCATCGCTCGCAGGACTTCCTTGCCGCCTGCCGCGTTCTTTCCCTGCTTGGGGACGATGAACGGCTCGCCCGCGGCCGCGCGAAGCGACTCGTAGGGCATCTTCGGCTTGTCGGTGAGCGTCATCTCCGGGATGCCGGTCATCTGGAAGTCCTTCTTGGTGGCGTCCTTCATCTCGTTCTCGATCCAGCCACCGGACGGGTAGAGCAGCGCCTTCTGGTCGTTGCTCCAGATCGCCTGCGCCTTCTGGAACTGGGTGCCGGAGCCACCGGGGACGAACATCTTCTCCTTGACCATGGTCTCCATGACCTTGAGAACGCCCTGGATGGCCGGGTGCGACCAGCAGTCCTTCTCCAGGTTCTCCAGAGCGAGCCGGACCTCGTCGCCGCCCTCCTTGATCGCCGAGTCCATGAGCAGCGTCGAGTAGTAGGTCGCCGCCTCCTTGCCGTGGACGAAGAGGTACTTGCCCTTCTTCTTCGCCTTCTGGCCGAGGTCGAGCGCCTCGTCCCACGTCTTCGGCGGCGTCCAGCTGTTCTCCTCGAACAGCGTCTTGGAGTACCAGACTCCGTACACCGTCATGACGTAGTTGAGCGCGACGAACTTGTCCTTGAAGGTGCCGGGGTCCTTGACGCCGGGGTAGATCGTGTCGGCGATCTTCTTGCCCTCGTAGTTCTTGGCCTCGAGGACGTCGTCCAGCTCCTCCAGCTGGTCGAGGATGCCGAGGAACCCGATCTGGTCCTCACCGGAGTTGTCGATGAGGTCCGGCGGGTTGCCGCCGACGAACCGGGGCTGGAGCTCCGGGGCGATGTCGACGACCGGCTTGACCTGGACCTTCGTCCCGGCGATCTGGGCGCCGATGACCTTGTTGACGTACTCGACGTAGTCGGTGCCGTAGCCGCCGTCGAAGATGGCCGCCTCGATCTTGGAGTTCTTGGCGACACCGAACGGGTTCTTCTCGCTGCCCTTGTTCTTCGGGCCGCCGTCGTCACTGTCGTCGCTGGAGGGGGAGCCACACGCGACGGCGAACGAACCCATGGCCGCGGTCGCGATCGCCCCGCGCAGGAGCGTCCGCCTGTCGAGAGAGCCGGCACGAATGGTCATCTCTGCATCCTCACTGATCGATTGGATCTCTACCGGTTTGCTGCATCACCGATGGTGATCAGCTGAGATGGCGGAAAAGGCCTGTGCCGAGGTTGGATCCCATGCTCAAGTCCTCGCCTTCTCCAGGACTCAGGCGGTGAACGGGATCCTCCCCGGCACCGCGGTGATGTGCTGCGCAACGCAGGTGGAGCTGGGTGGTACCCGCCCGGATCTCGCACAGGCCGGGGCGGTGGCGACAGGTATAGTCCACTCCCCGCGAGGGGGGCAAGATCGAATGCAGGTTTGGGCATCGGTCTTTTCCGAGTTGAGACCTCCCGGAAATACGTCGCACCAGCGACGAACCGATCTTTCCAACTTCCTTGTCTACAAAGGGTGTAGCAACGGCTTTGCGGAACCGCTCGGGCCGCTTACTCGGAAACCGCGCCGTATTCCATGAGCAGCAGCGCGGAATCGTCGTCGACGCCGGAGTCGGTGTGCAGCTGCACATCTCCGCGCAACCGCACGAGACACCCGTCGAGGGATTCCCCGCGCAGCAAGGAAACGCGCTGGACGAGCGGATAGAAGGCGTCCTCCGCGTCCCGCGCCTCGGCGAGCCCGTCGGTGTAGAGCAGCACGCGGTCGCCGTCCGCGAGGTCGACGCGGCTCGGCTCCGGCGGGTCCTGCTCCAGCCAGTCCAGGCCGAACGGCAGGGCGGGGCTCGGCGGGTGGGCCAGTTCATGGCTGCCGTCGGCCCGGACGACGAGCGGCGGCGGGTGCCCGAAGGAGAGCAGCGTCAGCCGTCCCGACGGGGCGAGTTCGGCGAGGACCGCGGTGACGAACTGCTCGTCGACGCCTCTGCGGCCGAGCGCCCCGGACATTCTGGCCGCGACGTCCTCCAGGTCGTCGGCGTCGTGTGCGCTCATGCGAAAGGCGCTGAGCATGACGGTGGCCGTGCGCACGGCGCCGAGCCCCTTGCCCTGTACGTCGCCGATGACGGCGCGGACCCGGCCGTCGTGCGCGGGGACCACCTCGTAGAAGTCGCCGCCGATCCGGGCGTCCTCGGTGGCGGAGACGTAGGAGGCGGCGATCCGGGCGGGGGCGGTGTCCTGCGGCACCGGGGCGAGGATCACGCTCTGCACGAACTCGGAGATGAGCCGGTGCCGGGTGGCCCGCCGCTCGTGCCGCACGCGCGCGTGCGCGGCGACGGCGGAGGCGCCGGTCACCGCGGCCACGCTGATGAGGGCCACCACGCCGCGCCGCGTGAAGAGCAGGTCGTCGTACGCGGCCACGGCGGCGCACAGCAGCAGCGCGACGAAGCCGCAGGTGATCACCTTGCGGGCCGGCGCGCAGCAGGCGGTGAGCGCGGGGCAGACCGCGAACAGGGGCAGCAGTCCGACCTCCGCGCCGAGCACCACGTCGAGCGCCGCGACACCGACCGCGGCGACGAGGCCGGGACAGATCGCGGTGGACCACGCGGGGAACGCGGGAGCGCGCACGACGCCTCCAGGGGGCCGTTGAAGCAGGATTCCTGAATCGGGCCTTTTGGGTTCTTTTGCCAAGATTTGCCACTGTACATCGGCGATTCGGACGCCCGGCCGGGCGTTCACAGCCCGTCCGGCAGGGTGCACACGGCGTGTCGGCCCCGCCCGCCCCACCCGGAGCACCCAAAGGGTCCAACACCCTTGACACCACCGGGCACTTGAGCCCCTACTGGACTCTGCTCAGCAACTGACAACGTTGTCCAGTAGCGGGAGGGTGAGCCCCTTTATGCGAGGCAGATCCAGACACAGACTCGGTGGTACGGCCGCGCTGGGCGCGGCCGTACTCGTGCTCACGGCGGCAGGTCAGGGGCTCACCCCCGCGACGGCCGCCCACGCCGCCGGGGGCAAGCCGGAGTTCCGGTCCTCCTTCGAGGCCGGTCAGCCCGCCCCCGACTGGCTGAACACCGTCGACACCGGCGCCGACGGCAAGAAGCGGGCGAGCGGCGTCGACGGCGCGTACAGCAGCGGCATGCCGGGCAATGTGAACGGCCATGTCACCGAGGTCCGGGCCAGCGACGAGAACCAGGGCGGCGGGGAGACCAAGGAGAACCTCGTCGACGGCGAGCCGACGACGAAGTGGCTGGCGTTCACGCCGACCGCGTGGGTCGAGTTCGACCTCGACGAGCCGGTCAAGATCGCCAAGTACGCGCTCACGTCGGCGAACGACCACGACGAGCGCGACCCGAAGGACTGGACGCTGAAGGGGTCGACGGACGGCAAGGAGTGGACGACGCTCGACTCCCGCTCCGGCGAGACCTTCGACAAGCGTCAGCAGCTGAAGTCGTACGACATCCAGAACCCGGCGGAGTACGCCCACTTCCGCGTCGAGTTCACGAAGAACAACGGCGCGGGCGACGCGACGCAGCTCGCCGACCTCCAGCTCTCGACGGGCGAGGACTCCACGCCCGCCCCCGAGGACATGCTCTCGCTGGTGGACCGCGGCCCGACGGCCTCCCCCACCGCCAAGGCGGGCGTCGGCTTCACGGGGACGCGTGCGCTGCGCTACGCGGGCAGCCACAAGGGCGACGGCCGGGCGTACTCGTACAACAAGGTCTTCGACGTCGACGTGGCGGTGGCCAAGGACACCGAGCTGGCGTACAAGATCTTCCCGTCGATGGCGGACCGCGACCGCGACTACGACGCCACGAACGTCTCCGTCGACCTGGCCTTCACCGACGGCACGTACCTGAGCGACCTCAAGGCCGTCGACTCCTACGGCGGGCTGCTCACCCCGCAGGGGCAGGGCGCGGCCAAGCGGCTCTACGTGAACCAGTGGAACGCCGTGAAGTCCGGCATCGGGTCGGTCGCCGCGGGCAAGACCGTCGACCGGGTGCTCGTCGCATACGACTCCCCCAAGGGGCCGGCGAAGTTCCGCGGCTGGCTCGACGACATCAGCATCGCGAAGGCCCGACCCGCCAAGCCCAAGGCGCACTTGAGCGACTACGCGTCGACGACCCGCGGCACGAACTCCACCGGCGGCTTCTCGCGCGGCAACACCTTCCCGGCGACGGCCGTCCCGCACGGCTTCAACTTCTGGACGCCGGTGACCAACGCGGGCTCGCTGAGCTGGCTGTACGACTACGCGCGCGACAACAACGCGGACAACCTGCCCACCCTTGAGGCGTTCTCGGCGAGCCATGAGCCGAGCCCGTGGATGGGTGACCGGCAGACGTTCCAGGTGATGCCGTCGGCGAAGTCGGGCGACGCGCTGGACACCTCTCGCTCCGGCCGTGCGCTGCCCTTCAAGCACGACGACGAGACGGCGACGCCCTCGTACTACGGCGTGAAGTTCCAGAACGGCGTGAAGGCCGAGATGACGCCGACCGACCACGCGGCGGCGCTGCGCTTCAGCTATCCGGACGACGACGCGAGCGTGGTCTTCGACAACGTCTCCGACCAGGGCGGCCTCACGCTCGACAAGGAGAACGGGGTCGTCACGGGCTACTCGGACGTGAAGTCCGGTCTGTCGGCGGGCGCCACGCGGCTGTTCGTCTACGGGACCTTCGACAAGCCGGTGACCGACGCCGACTCCTCCGGCGTGAAGGGGCACTTCAGCTTCGACGCGGGCAAGGACCGCACGGTCACGCTGCGCCTGGCGACCTCGCTGATCAGCGTCGACCAGGCGAAGGACAACCTGGCGCAGGAGCTTCCCGCCAAGCGCTCCTTCAGTGACGTACGGGACGCCGCGCGCGCCCAGTGGGACGCGCTGATGAAGAAGGTCGAGGTCGAGGGGGCGACGGAGGACCAGCGCACCAGCCTCTACTCCTCGCTGTACCGGCTGTACCTGTACCCCAACTCGGCCTTCGAGAAGGTCCGTTCGCAGGGCGGCGCGGGGAAGGCGACGTACAAGTACGCCTCTCCGTTCTCGCCGATGACCGGCCCCGACAGCCCCACCCACACCGGCGCGAAGATCGTCGAGGGCAAGCCGTACGTGAACAACGGCTTCTGGGACACGTACCGCACGACCTGGCCCGCCTACTCGCTGCTGACGCCGAAGAAGGCCGGTGAGCTGGTCGACGGGTTCGTGCAGCAGTACCGGGACGGCGGCTGGACCTCCCGCTGGTCCTCGCCGGGCTACGCCGACCTGATGACCGGCACCTCGTCCGACGTGGCGTTCGCGGACGCGTACGTGAAGGGCGTCGACGACTTCGACGTCGAGTCGGCGTACAAGGCGGCCGTGAAGAACGCGACCGTGGTGGCGCCCTCGGCGGGTGTCGGCCGCAAGGGCATGGAGACGTCCCCGTTCCTCGGCTACACGTCCTCGGACACGCACGAGGGCATGTCGTGGGCGCTCGAGGGCTACCTCAACGACTACGGCATCGCGGAGATGGGACAGAAGCTCTACAAGAAGACCGGGAAGAAGCAGTACAAGGAGGAGTCCGAGTACTTCCTCAACCGGGCCCGCGACTACGTCAACATGTTCGACGACAAGGCGGCAGGCGGGAGTTCGAGCCCCGGCTTCTTCCAGGGCAAGGACAAGAAGGGCGACTGGCGCGTGAAGTCGGCCGACTTCGACCCGGCGATCTGGGGCTACGACTACACGGAGACCAACGCCTGGGGCTACGCGTTCACCGCCGTCCAGGACAGCCGCGGCCTCGCCAATCTGTACGGCGGCCGGAACGGTCTCGCCAAGAAGCTCGACACGTACTTCGACACGCCGGAGACCGGTTCCGCCGATGTCGCGGGCAGTTACGGCGGCGTCATCCACGAGATGACCGAGGCGCGCGATGTGCGGATGGGCATGTACGGCCACTCGAACCAGGTCGCGCACCACGTCACGTACATGTACGACGCGGCGGGTCAGCCGTGGAAGACGCAGGAGAAGGTCCGCGAGGTGCTGTCGCGGCTCTACACCGGCAGCGAGATCGGGCAGGGCTACCACGGCGACGAGGACAACGGCGAGCAGTCCGCCTGGTTCCTGTTCTCCTCGCTGGGCTTCTACCCGCTGGTCATGGGCAGCGGTGAATACGCCATCGGTTCCCCGCAGTTCACGAAGATGACGCTGCACCTCGACGGCGGCAAGGACCTCGTCGTCAAGGCGCCCAAGAACAGCGCGAAGAACATCTACGTGCAGGGCATGAAGGTCAACGGCAAGGCGTGGAACAAGACGTCGCTGCCGCACTCGGCCATCGCCGACGGCGGCGTCATCGAGTTCGCGATGGGCGACAAGCCGTCGAAGTGGGGCACGGGTGCGGGCGCCGCGCCGACGTCGATCACGAACGACGACAAGGTGCCCGCGCCGCGCTCCGACGCGATCACCGGCTCGGGCGCGCTGTTCGACAACTCCTCTGCGACGTCCGCGAGTGCGGAGTCCGTGGAGCTGCCGGTCGGCGCGGACGGCGCGAAGGCGGTCCAGTACACGCTGACGTCCGAGGACAGGGCGAAGGCGCCGAAGGGCTGGCGCCTGGAAGCCTCGGACGACGGCAAGGACTGGAAGACCGTCGACGAACGCTCCGGCGAGTCGTTCGCCTGGGACAAGCAGACCCGGGCGTTCTCCGTGCCGTCCCCGGCGGCGCACCAGCACTACCGGCTGGTGTTCACCGGCGGGGCGGCGACGGTGGCGGAGGTGGAGCTGCTGTCCTGACCCGGTCCCGGGTGGCGTGCCTCGCGGCGCGTCACCCGGGGCAGTCCCCGCTGTCGTACGTGCGGTACAGCTTCAGCTTGCGGTCGTGGCGCGGGGCGGGGAACTCCACGACCGGGACCGGTTTGCACGTCGACCACCGGTTGTTGGTGCCCTGGCCCGCGAAGCCGTACGTGCCGGTCGCACCCTGGAGCATGCCCGCGCTGTTGACGGTGGACTGCGACAGCGTCGTGTAGAGCTCCTGCCGGGTCGGGAGCAGCTCGGTGTTCTTGCCGTGGTTCATCTCGGCGAAGGTCCGCTTCGTCGCCTCGGTGAGCAGCCGCAGGCCGTCGTAGTACGAGGCCGCGTAGCCGTCCGCCAGGGGCTTCTCGCCGAGCGTGTGCGCGGTCCTGAGCTTGTCGAACTGGTCGAGGAAGTCGTCGACGCCCGCGGGCCGGTCCCTGGAGCCCCGCTTCTCCCAGCGCGGGTCAAAGGAGGCCGCGTCGACGATCGTGGCCTGCGCCTTGTCGAGGTCCCGCTCGACCTCAGGCCTGGTGAGGGTGGGTTCCAGGCCGATGCCGGTCTTCATGATGCGCAGCGGCCCTTCGCGGTCGCAGCTTCCCGCGTCGGAGAGGGCGTCGATGAAGCCCGGGAGGTCCTGGTCGCGGCCCGCGAAGAAGACCGTGTCGGTGCCCTCGCTGCAGATCTTGTTGACCGCGTCGACGAAGATGCCCGGCTCGCCCTCGTCGCTGCCGGAGGAGCCGGTGAAGAGGGACGAGCTGGTGGTGAGGCCGTAGTCCTTGCCGAAGTGCTTCTTGAGGGTGCTGGTCAGGTCCCTCGAGTACACGTCGCCGGTGTGCCGGTCGAGGAGCAGCAGGCCCTTCTTCTTCCCCTGGGGGTAGGTGTCGAGGTAGTGCTCCAGGGCGTTCGCGAACTCCTTGTCGTCCGGCGAGGTCTTGAAGAAGTAGTCGAAGTTCATCGACGAGGCGTTGATCACCGGCCCCACCGTGGGGATCTTGCGTGCGGTCAGTTCGGTGAGCGCGTCCTGGGTGTCCGTCTGGCTGCTGGGGATGCCGGTGACGCCGACGAGTGGATGCTTGGTGTCGGCGGCCAGGTCGTCCAACTGCCGTACGACCGGCTTCCATTGGTCGAGTTGTTGGCCGACCGGCGCGAGCATCAGCTGGACCTGCGGGCCGCCCGCCCCGGCGTTCGCCTCCTTGAGCGCGGCGAGGGAGCCGGCGAGGGCGCGGCGGATCATGTCGCCGGTCATGGCGCTCTTGTCGCCCGAGGTGAAGGCCATCATCAGGGCGACGCGGACGTACGGGGTGCCGCTCTCGGAGGCGACCTGGTCGTTCTCGTCGGCGATGGCGTCGAGGAGCGAGCCGATGTCGTCGTCCGCCTCGAAGGACTGGCTGGTCACGCCGATGCACTGGCCGCCGATCTCGCTGAGCCCGTCGTCGCATCTGCGCAGCAGCTTCGAGCCGCCGTAGATCCCGCCCGCGACGAGCGCGAGGACGACCAGCACCGCGACGCACCAGTCCAGCGGCCCCCACTCCCTGATCCTGCTGCCGAACATCAGCCTCCCTCCACGGAGTTGGTGCTGGCGGGAACGGGCAGTTCCTGCCTCTTGCGGGCGGCCGTCGGCCAGTCGCGGGCCGCCTGCCCGAGGGCCGCGTACCAGGTGGGGTGGCGGCGCGCGAGGAAGCCGAGCTCCTCCCCCACCGCCCGGCACATCCGGTCGGCGTCCGGGTCGAGGCCGGCGTCCGCGTACGGCTCGGAGAGGTACCACAGGGCGTGCAGCAGGCGGTTGATGCTGCGGCCCGAGGGGTCGAGGTCCGCGTAGCGGGCGGCGTGCTCGCCGTCGGCGATCTCGACGCGCTGGTCGCGCCAGGTCTCGTCGGCGGGCGGCACGGGCGCGCTCGCGCACCGCTTGAGGCACAGCAGCCAGTGCTCGACGCTCTGCTCGGCCTCCTCGGCGTCGAACTCGTCGGCGAGCATCGCGACGACCTGCCGGGGGTTTCCGGCGGCGAGATTGTGGCGCAGGGCGTCGGCCTCCTCGGTCTCGGCGCGCTGGACGTGGTGGAGGTGCAGGAAGGCGTGGATGGAGCGCCAGCTGTGCGGCTCGTCGCCCGGCGGCAGGGTGCGCCGCGCCTCGTGGACGAGGAGGGTGCGCAGCAGGCCGATGGTGACCAGCGGGCTCTCGGCGTCCGGGAGTTCCTGCCATTTGCGCTCGACGAGGTACTGGGCGGCGGCCGTCGCGGGCAGCTGCTCCGGGCCGACCAGGCCGAGGTCCTGGGCGAGCGCCTCGGCGGCCTTGGAGTCCCGGGCGAGGCACAGCTTGACGAGGCGGTCGCGCTGGCGGCGGTCGGGCAGCAGGTCCCGCAGCAGCACCTCGGTGACGGCGCGGCCGCCCTCGACGCGCAGGTCGAGGAGGTCGCGCGGGACGACGGTGCGGTTCTGCCGGGCGGTCTCGACGGCGGCGTCGGCGAGGACGGTGCTGGCCGAGGGGTGGCCGCCGGTGAGCGCGTGCAGCGCGGAGGCGAGGTGCGGGTGGAGCAGCCGCGAGGACGCCCGGTCCAGCATGGACAGGATGTCGTCCCTGGTCAGCGGGGTGAGCGGGAGGACGAGGACGCCTTCGGACGGCTCGTGCCCGGTCCGTTTCCACAGGGTGGCGGCGTGTCCGGGGCGTCTGACGCCGCCGGGCGGCAGCAGGTCGACGAGTTCCCGGCGCACGGCGTGTGGCGCGTCCTCGTGCGGCAGGTCGCCGAGCCGGGTGGCGACGACCACGATCCGGTCGTCGTACTTGCGGCCCCCCACCGCCCGCTGCTCCAGGAGGAGTTCCAGGAAGCGGGCGCCCGCCGGGGTGTGCGCCTCGTCGAGCAGGATCAGCGGCCAGGGCTCGCGGTTGAGCCGGCGCACCAGGCCGTGCGCGTGCGCCGTCTCCTCCAGGAAGGCGGCGGTCAGGGCCTGTTCCGCGGCGTGCAGGTAGTCGCCGCCGCGGTGGAAGCGGCGGGACAGCAGCCACAGCGGGTCCTCCACCGCGATGGTGCCGTCGGGCGTGGTGTGCCGCTGCCGGAACCAGGCGCGGGAGGCGGCGAGCGGCATCCGGGCGCCGAGCTGGCGCAGCACGGCGGCGGTGACGGGCTGTGTCCCGTCCGGGTCGTCGGGGTCGCCGTCGCGGGCGGCGGCCTCGCTGAGCGAGGTCTCGACCTGGGTGGCCCAGTCGCGGGCGACCTCGCGCTCGGTGCCGCGCGCCAGGCCGCTCGCGATGAGCATCCGGGCGTGCCGACGGCACACCTCGTCGCGTTCGTCGCTCTGCCCCAGGTGCCAGCCCGACACGGCGAACAGGGCGGGCATCAGCGTCCGGAAGACGCCGTACGTGGGGGTGAGCGCGCACACGAGGCGCTCCAGGATCTCGGCGGGCGACGCGGCGGTCTGCGGCGGCACGCTGCCCTCGGGGACCTCCTCGGCGAGGCCGGAGGCGACGGGTGAGCCCGGCACGACGGCGCGTACGTGGGCGAGCGGGAGGCGGCCCCGGTAGCCGCGGGCGAGGGCGTCGAGGAGGGCGCTGCGTCCGGTGCCGTGCTCGCCGGTGAGCAGCACGACGGGTACGTCGGACCCGAACTCGCGCTTCGCACGGGCGCGTTCGTGGAACGCCAGCCCGGTGAGCGAGGGAACGAGCGATCCCACCAGGGGTTCGCGCCCGTACAGAAAGGGCGCCTTGGGCCTGGCCATCTTCGGCTGTCCTGCTTCCCTAGGGATCGTCAACTTCTGCGTGAACCCTAGAACTTACCGGTGGCGCCGATCTCTTGCCAGATGGTCCGCAAGGCCGCGGACCCCTTCACGGTTGCGGATAAATCTCCAGCTCGGCGCCCTCGGGCAGCTCTTCGACGCCCTGGACGACACCGCCCGGATAGGCGATCCGGACCCGGCGCAGCGACGTGATCCCCTTGAGCGGGGAGAGGTCGATGTCGCCGCCCTGCGTCACATGCAGCTCCTCGAGGCCTTGCAGGCGACGGGACATGCGCCGCAGTTGCAGCGGGGTGCCCTGCTGGGCGTAGACGAAGAGCTTGGTCAGCTGCGGGATCTGGCTGGCCGGGTTGAACAGGAGCGTGCTGAGCTGCTCGGCGGACACGCAGAGCGTGCGCAGCGCGGGAAGGCGGCCGAGCAGTCCGCCCCAGCCGTCGGGCAGCAGCCGGCTGCTCGCGTCCTGGAGGTGCAGTTCCTCCAGGGCCACGCACCGGGTGATCTCGGAGAGGTCGGAGGTGCCGGGCGGCAGCGAAAGGGTCCTGAGCCGGCCGGGCCTGGGCAGTTCGCCGACGCCGCGCCAGGGGACGCCCGCGCCGATGTGCAGGGCTTCGAGCCGGGCGCACTGGTCGAGCTGCTCCAGCGGTTCGAACTGCGGCACGTTCTCCAGGACGAGGCTGCGCAGCTGCGGCAGGCCCGTGAGCGGTTCCGGGTCCTTGACGTTGCGGCAGCCCTGGAGGGTGAGGCTCTCCAGGTGCTGGAAGTCGTGCAGCAGCGAGAGGTCGTCGATCCCCAGCGCGCCGCGCAGCCGCAGCTCGCGCAGGTGCTCGGGGGACAGTGCGGCACGGACGGCGTCGGGGTCGAAATCGCCGTGGATGCCGACGCGCTCGCAGCCGGGCAGCCGGGACAGGGCATCGAGTTCGGCGCGGGAGCGGACGGTGACGGGTTCGCCGGGCGCGGCTTCGAGGAGCGGGGCGATGATCTCGCGGGCGTACGTCTCGGTGTCGAAGCGGTCCCAGTGCCCGAGGAGCTGGGCGCGGACGGTGGACTGCGAGGTGGTGAGGAATTCGCGGAGCCGCGGGATGGCCGCGTCGCCGCCGATCTGGCAGATGGCGTGCGCGGTCGCCAGCTCGGCGTCCCCGTCCAGTTCGTCGGCCCTCGGGAGCAGCCCGAGGAGCAGCGGCCCGGTGCGGGCGAGGACGCGGGCCTGGCGCAGGCTGCGCGGCGGGAGCATGCTCGCGGCCTCGGCCTCGATGGTCTGGCGCACGACGGGTTCGAGCCGGGTGGCCTGTTCGAGGGAGGCGAGTGCCAGGAGCCGGATCCGGGCCTGGACGGTCACGTCCTTCTCGCGCTTTCCGCGGTCGCTCAGGCGCATCAGCAGGTCGGCCCGCCCATTGTGATCGGCTTGCGCGACGGCCATCTGCACCACGTCCTCCCACTGGTCCATGTGAGCGTGTTTCACCAGCATGCCGAAGTCACGGTCCTCAAGAACAGCCTTGGCACCCAGGTAGTCCTGAAACGTACGATGAATGAAGTCCACGGCGCCCGGCGCGGGCTCGCGGAGCAGCCCGGAGCGCTCCAGCAGATACTCAAGGGCGTACTCGGGCCCGCCGAGCCGTTCCAGGCTCGGCACCTGCGGCTGGAGCCTGCGCAGCTCGTGGATGGCGTCGTCGCGCTCCATCTGCGTGTCGTCGTTGCGGATCAGCCGGTACGCGAGCCGTTTGAGCGGTTCGGTCGCGGACTCCTCGTCGAGCCGGGGCCGGTCGTCGCCCCGCCCGTACAGATCGCGCTCCACGTCGCGCCGCTCCAGGAGCATGGACAGGGCGGCCCGGTAGAGGGAGGCCCGGCCGTTCGGCAGGAAGCCGCGGCGTTCGCGGTGCAGGGCGCAGATGAGGCTGCACATCAGCGGGTTGGTGGCGAGGCGGCTCAGTTCGGGGTTGGAGCGCAGGGATTCGACGAGCTCCTCGGCGAGCCGTTCGGGCGCCCCCGCCGCGATGTGCCAGCGCGCGATGAAGCGGCGCAGATCGGCGGGGCTGAGCGGGTTGAGGCTCAGCTCGTAGAAGCCGTCGCTGCGCAGCCAGCCCGGTTCGAGGGCGGAGGGCCGGGTGGTGCACAGCCAGAGGTTGCCCGGGAAGTCGTTCACGAGGTCGCGCAGCCACTGGCGGGCGCGGCGCCGGTCCGCCTTGGGGATCTCGTCCAGGCCGTCGACCAGCAGCACCGCGCGGCCGTTCTGGAGGACGCGGACGGCCCAGCCGTCGGGTTCGCTGCCGCTGAGTCCGCAGCGCATCCACTCCAGGAACTGCTCCGGCATGGGCAGTTCGGCGCCCTGCCGGGCGAGCGTGCGCAGCGGCAGCACGAACGGGACCCGCCCGATCAGCTGCGGCAGCGCGACCGGCACGGCCTCCTGGCGTGCGGTGGTCAGGGCGAGCCACTGCACGAGCGTCGTCTTGCCGGTACCGGCGAGGCCGTGCAGGACGATCTTGCCGCGCCCGGCGAGCGCCGTCTCGACGCTCTCCTCGGGCACGGTCTCGTAGTCGCCGTCCTCCTCCTCGGCCGCCGTCAGCGGTACGGCGGTGGGGCTCAAGTAGGCGTCGTCCAGCGGCCATTCGGGGCCCGCGGGGTCGCGCAGGTCGACGCCGTAGATGGTCAGCCGGCCGTGCCGCTTGACGACATAGTCGGCGTACGCCTCCTCGAAGCGGAGGTCGGCGGCCTGATGGTCCTCGCCCGTGACGATCCGCAGCACGCGGTCCAACTGCTCCTTCTGTTCACGGAGTTGGCGCGAGTTCGACAGCTGGGCGCGGGCCTCGAACCCGGGCCGCTCGGTGAAGAACCGCACGATGTGCACGCAGGCGGTGACGAGCAGCGCGTCGTGGAAGCGGGCCGCGTCCGCGGTGAGCAGCCCCTTGATGTCCCGCTCCGCCGCGCTGGACAGCGTGGCGGCCAGCTCCTCCGGCCCGAGCAGCACCAGGTCCACGTCGTTCATGTCGAGTTGGCCGAGCGCGAAGAGCGTACGGGTCAGGGCCTGGCCCACCGCGTCGTGCTCGTCGTCCGGCAGCCGGGCCTCGCGCGGCGGCGCGGCCCGCACGGCACGCCGCACCAGCTCCCGCGAAAGCCGGTGCATGTCGTCGCGGCTGAGAGCGGGATGATCGCCCACGAACGACAGCAACGACCGTACGCGGACGGGCTTTTCACCGGGGAACTCGGCGCCCGCCACCTTCTCCGGCGGCAGCACGAACCGCTTCAGCAGCGGCACCACCACCGAGGACGCGAGTCTCAGCCCCATTGCGCCCAGTTCCACCGCTCACCCCCGTCGCCCACGTGTCCTCCACCATACGTGTACGAGGCCGGGGCGACAGCTGCCCGAACTCGCACCACACGACCTTGCCGGGGTCCCGCTCCCCCACGCCCCACGCGTCCGCGAGCGCCGTCACGAGGATCAGTCCGCGGCCCCCCTCGTCCGGCCGCACCACCCGTGGCACACCGTTGCCGCTGTCGTGCACCTCGACGCGGAGTCCGTCCTCGTAGGGCAGCAGACACAGCAGGTAGCCGCGGCCGGGCGGCACGCCGTGCAGCAGGGCGTTGGTGGCGAGTTCGCTGACGCACAGCGTGATGTCGTCCGCCCGGTCGCCGCCCACGCCCCAGTCGGCGAGCGCGGCGCGGGCGAACCCCCGGGCGGCGGGGACGGATTGGCGTTCGCGACGGAAGAAGCGTTCGCGGGGTTCGTGGTTCACGAGTGGAATGTTGCGGAGAGTGATTGACTGACGACAGTGAACTGACCCCGACAGATTTTTTGTCGGGGTTCGAGTGGGGTCAAGAAGGAACGGGGGCGGGGAGATTGCCCGTCATGAGCCCTGCGCAACATCCGCCGAAGAATCCGTCGGCGATGAGGCTGGTCGCCGACCTCGTCGCCCTCTTCCGGAAGGCCGCCGGTTACACCCAGGCGGCACTCGCGGAGCGGCTGATAGTGGCCGAGTCGACGATCGCGGCGATCGAGCAGGCCCGGCGCCCGCTGGTGCCGAAGCTGGCGGCGTCGATGGACCAACTCCTGGACACCAAGGGGGCGTTGGTCACGGCCGTGGCGGCGATGCCGGAGGTGGACCAGTTTCCGTTGTGGGCGGAGTCGTACATGGCGCACGAGCGCGAGGCCATCGCGTTGTCCTGGTACGACGTCCTGACCGTGCCCGGCATCCTCCAGACCGAGGACTGCGCCCGCACGGTGCTGCGCAACCGCGTCCCGGCGTACGACGAGGACGAGATCGAGACGAAGACGGCCGCGCGCGTGCAGCGGCAGGAGGTGCTGCACCGCAAGTGCCCGCCGACGCTGAGCTTTGTGGTGTGGGAAGCGGCGCTCAAGCTCGCTTACCTCGCCCCGCTGGCACGGGCGGAGCAGCTCCGGCACCTGCGGGCGTGCGCGGAACTTCCGGGACTGGCGCTCCAGTTCCTGCCGCTGGACTCCCCAACTCACGCGGGCCTCGATGGGGCCTTCACCCTGCTGGAGACCCCCACGCACCAGCACCTCGCCTACACGGAATCCCAGCGTGGCAGCCAGTGGGTTTCCGACCCCGACCAGGTGTCCTCGCTGGCGCGCAAGTATGCGATGCTGCGATCACAGGCCCTCACGCCCGAGCAGTCCATGGGCCTACTGGACCGGCTGCTAGGAGAACGATGAGCACCGCACTGAACTGGTTCAAGTCGAGCTATAGCGGCAGCGAAGGTGGCCAGTGCCTCGAAGTCGCCTACGACTGGCGGAAGTCGAGCTACAGCGGCGACGAAGGTGGCGCCTGCGTCGAGGTCGCCGCCCACCCCACCGCCATCCACATCCGCGACTCCAAGAACGCCGACGGCGGGCCGCACTTCACTGTCACGCCCGAGGCGTGGACCGCGTTCCTCGACGGAGGCCGGGGCTGAAGCCGCTCGGGCTCGACGCCGTCCGGCGGGTCCGGGAGCTGGAAGGTCCCCGGTCGCGGCTCTGGCGCGCCGAGTTCCGCGGGACCCCGGTGATGGTCAAGCAGCTGGTCGACGCCCCGGAGGCCGACGACCGGTACGCCCGCGAGGTGGCGGCGCTGCGGCTCGCCGCGAGCGTGGACCCGCCCGTCGTCCCCCGCCTCCTCGACACCGACGCGGACGAACGCGTGCTGGTCCTGGAGTACGTGGAGCACCGGCATCCGGGGCCGGACTGGCGGGTCGACTACGCGGCGGCGCTCGCGCGGCTGCACGCGGCGGGGCACAGCGCCACGGACGCCGAGGCCCGCGCGCTGCCGGTGTGGGCGGGGCCGACCGGCGAGGACGTCGACGCGTTCCTCCGGTTCGCCGCCACGCTCGGCGTGCCCGAACCGGGCGGCGTACGAACGGAGTTGGAGGCTCTGGTGGGCCGCCTCGCGGGGGCCGCCAACCGGGCGCTGCTGCACGGCGACCCGTGTCCCGGCAACGATCTGCACGGCGCCGACGGCGTACGGTTCATCGACTTCGAGCAGGCGGCCGTCGGGGACGGCCTCGTCGAACTCGCCTACCTCCGGATCGGCTTCCCGACCTGCTGGTGCTCCACGGCCGCGACCCCGGAGGAACTGGCCGAGGCGGAGGCCGCGTACCGGGAGGCGTGGCGGGCGGCCACCGGCACCGAGGTGCGGGGCGATGTCACGGACGCGTGCGCCGGATGGCTGCTGCGCGGCGACGCGCTGGTGCCGCGGGCGGAGCGCGGCACCGTCGACCACCTGGCCCGCGTGCCGGACGGCGACTGGGAGTGGGGCACCGCGACGGCGCGGCAGCGGCTCGCGCACCGGCTGGGGATCGTCGCCGACGGGAGCGGCGGCCTTCCGGCTCTCGGGCGACTGGCCGCGGACCTGCGTACGGCCGTGCTCACCTGCTGGCCGGGGCTCGCCCCGCTGCCCGCGGAACGGCCGCCCGGGTCCTGACGCGGCAACGGCGAAGGGCCGCGACCCCACCGGGGGTCGCGGCCCAACTGCGTTACCGGATCGCTTACTCGCTGATCAGGCTGCGCAGCACGTACTGCAGGATGCCGCCGTTGCGGTAGTAGTCCGCCTCACCGGGGGTGTCGATGCGGACGACCGCGTCGAACTCGACACCGGTGTCGGTGGTGACCTTCACCGTGGACGGCGTGGTGCCGTTGTTGAGCTCGGTCACGCCGGAGATCGAGAAGGTCTCCTCGCCGGTCAGACCCAGCGTCTCGGCCGACTGGCCCTCCGGGAACTGCAGCGGCAGGACGCCCATGCCGATGAGGTTCGAGCGGTGGATGCGCTCGTACGACTCGGTGATGACGGCCTTGACGCCGAGGAGCGCGGTGCCCTTGGCGGCCCAGTCACGGGACGAACCGGAGCCGTACTCCTTGCCGCCGAGGATGACCAGCGGGGTGCCCTGGGCCTGGTAGTTCTGCGAGGCGTCGTAGATGAACGACACCGGCGCGTCGGCCTGGGTGAAGTCGCGGGTGTAGCCGCCCTCGGTGCCCGGCGCGATCTGGTTGCGCAGGCGGATGTTGGCGAACGTGCCACGGATCATGATCTCGTGGTTGCCGCGGCGCGAGCCGTACGAGTTGAAGTCGCGGCGCTCGACGCCGTGCTCCGACAGGTACTTGCCAGCGGGGGTGTCGGCCTTGATCGCACCGGCCGGGGAGATGTGGTCGGTGGTGACCGAGTCGCCCAGCTTGGCCAGGACGCGGGCGCCGGAGATGTCCTCGACCGGGGCCGGCTGCATCTCCATGCCCTCGAAGTACGGGGGCTTGCGGACGTAGGTCGACTCGCTGTCCCACTCGAAGGTGTTGCCGGTGGGGACCGAGAGGGCCTGCCACTGGGCGTCGCCTGCAAAGACGTCCGAGTAGGACTTGTTGAACATGTCCTCGCCGATGGAGTTGGCGACGACGTCGTTGACCTCGGCCTCCGTCGGCCAGATGTCGGCCAGGAAGACGGGCTTGCCGTCCTGGTCGACGCCGAGGGCGTCCTTGGTGATGTTGACCTTCATCGAACCGGCGATGGCGTACGCGACGACCAGCGGCGGGGACGCCAGGTAGTTCATCTTGACGTCGGGGTTGATGCGGCCCTCGAAGTTCCGGTTGCCGGAGAGGACGGACGTCACGGCCAGGTCGTGGTCGTTGACGGCCTTCGAGACCTCGTCGGGCAGCGGGCCCGAGTTGCCGATGCAGGTGGTGCAGCCGTAGCCGACGAGGTTGAAGCCGACCTTGTCGAGGTACGGGGTCAGGCCCGACTTGTCGAAGTAGTCGGTGACGACCTTCGAGCCCGGCGCGAGGGTGGTCTTGACCCACGGCTTGCGGGTCAGGCCCTTCTCGACGGCCTTCTTCGCGACGAGGGCGGCGGCCACCATCACGTAGGGGTTCGAGGTGTTGGTGCAGGAGGTGATCGCGGCGACGGTGACGGCGCCGTGGTCCAGCTCGTACGTCGAGCCGTCGGGGGCGGTCACGGTGACCGGGTTCGACGGGACGCCGTTCGTGGCGGCCGGGGCGTCGGACGCGGGGAAGGACTCCTTGCCCGCCTCCTCGTCGTCCGCCACGTAGTTGCGCACGTCCGTCTTGAACTGCTCGGCGGCGTTCGCGAGGACGATGCGGTCCTGCGGGCGCTTCGGGCCGGCGATCGACGGGACGACCGTGGAGAGGTCGAGCTCCAGCTTCTCGGAGAAGTCGGGCTCGGCGGCCGGGTCCAGCCAGAGGCCCTGCTCCTTGGCGTAGGCCTCGACGAGCGCGACCTGCTGGGCGTCACGGCCGGTCAGACGCAGGTAGTTCAGCGTCTCGTCGTCGATCGGGAAGATCGCGGCGGTGGAGCCGAACTCCGGCGACATGTTGCCGATGGTGGCGCGGTTGGCGAGCGACGTGGCGGCCACGCCCTCGCCGTAGAACTCGACGAACTTGCCGACGACGCCGTGCTTGCGCAGCATCTCGGTGATCGTGAGGACGAGGTCCGTGGCGGTCGTGCCGGCCGGCAGCTCGCCGGTCAGCTTGAAGCCGACGACGCGCGGGATCAGCATGGAGACCGGCTGGCCGAGCATCGCGGCCTCGGCCTCGATGCCGCCGACGCCCCAGCCCAGGACGCCCAGGCCGTTGACCATCGTGGTGTGCGAGTCGGTGCCGACCAGCGTGTCGGGGTAGGCCTGGCCATTGCGGACCATGACCGTACGGGCCAGCTTCTCGATGTTGACCTGGTGCACGATGCCGGTGCCCGGGGGGACGACCTTGAAGTCGTCGAACGCGGTCTGGCCCCAGCGCAGGAACTGGTAGCGCTCCTTGTTGCGGCCGTACTCCAGCTCGACGTTCTGGCCGAAGGCGTCCTTCGTGCCGAACTTGTCGGCGATGACGGAGTGGTCGATGACCAGCTCGGCCGGGGCCAGCGGGTTGATCTTCGCCGGGTCGCCGCCGAGCTCCTTCACGGCCTCACGCATGGTGGCGAGGTCCACGACACAGGGCACACCGGTGAAGTCCTGCATGATCACGCGGGCCGGCGTGAACTGGATCTCCTCCGCCGGCTGGGCCTGGGAGTCCCAGTTGCCGAGCGCACGGATGTGGTCGGCGGTGATGTTCGCGCCGTCCTCGGTGCGGAGCAGGTTCTCCAGAAGGACCTTGAGGCTGTAGGGAAGGCGAGCAGAGCCCTCGACCTTGTCCAGCCTGAAGATCTCGTACGACTCGTCGCCCACGCGCAGCGTGCTGCGGGCGTCGAAGCTGTTCGCCGACACGACAGTCTCCTTCATATATGTGCGCGTTCCACCGGCCGATCAGCTAAGGTAGGGCTTAGTTAGGTAACCCTTATCAGCCGACCGTCGAAGCTGTGCGCCGCGGCACGCCTCGGCAGATATCTCGATGTCGAGATAACTCTAATACATCGCCCCGCGATGCCTTCAAGCGGTGTCGCCGAGCTCACGCCTGGGCGCGTACCCCCGATGGTGCCCCCTCATCGCCGCGACCGCCGCACGGAGCCCCGGCACGCCCCGGAACCCGCCGGAACCCGCCGGAACCCGCCGGGGCCGCGCCTGATCGCGGGCCCTGCGGGTACACGCAGTGCATGCCGCTGACATTCCGTAAGAGTTTCCGCATCCTCCCCGGGGTCCGGCTCAACATCAATCGCCGGTCCTGGTCCATCACCACGGGCGGCCGGCACGGGCCGCGCCGCACCCACAGCAGCACCGGACGCCGCACGACATCGGTGGATCTGCCCGGCCCCTTCGGCTGGCGCCGCACGCGCACGAACAGGCGCCACTGACTCCGCTTCGGGCCCGTCACTCCAACGGGCCCCCCGGCGTGCGGCATCTCATATCTGAGATAACCTGCCGCCATGGCAGACGACTACCTCGAACGCATCGGCAAGCTCATCCGCGACGCCCGGCAGCACCGGGGCTGGACGCAGTCGCAGCTTGCGGAGGCGCTCGGCACCAGCCAGAGCGCGGTGAACCGCATCGAGCGCGGGAACCAAAACATCAGCCTTGAGATGATCGCCCGAATCGGCGAAGCTCTCGACAGTGAAATCGTCTCCCTCGGGTACGCGGGACCGATGCATCTGCGCGTGGTCGGCGGACGCCGGCTGTCGGGATCCATCGAAGTGAAGACCAGCAAGAACGCGTGTGTGGCACTGCTGTGCGCCTCGCTGCTCAACAAGGGCCGCACCGTGCTCCGCCGTGTCGCGCGCATCGAGGAGGTGTACCGCCTTCTGGAGGTACTCGGCTCGATCGGCGTACGCGCCCGCTGGATCAACGACGGCGCGGACCTGGAGATCGTGCCGCCCGCCGAGCTCGACATGAACGCCATCGACGCGGACGCCGCCCGCCGCACCCGGTCGATCATCATGTTCCTCGGCCCGCTGCTGCACCGTCTGGACCGCTTCAAGCTGCCCTACGCGGGCGGCTGCGACCTCGGCACCCGCACCATCGAGCCGCACATGATCGCGCTGCGCCGCTTCGGCCTCGACATCACGGCGACCGAGGGGCTGTACCACGCGGAGGTCCACCCGGACGTCGCGCCGGACCGCCCCATCGTGCTGACCGAGCGCGGCGACACCGTGACGGAGAACGCGCTGCTCGCCGCGGCCCGCGCCGACGGCACGACGATCATCCGCAACGCCTCCTCCAACTACATGGTCCAGGACCTGTGCTTCTTCCTTGAGGCGCTCGGCGTCCAGGTCGAGGGCGTCGGCACGACCACGCTCACCGTGCACGGCGTGCCGCACATCGACGTCGACGTGGACTACTCGCCGTCCGAGGACCCGGTCGAGGCGATGAGCCTGCTGACCGCGGCCGTCGTCACGCAGTCCGAGCTGACGGTCAAGCGGGTGCCGGTCGAGTTCCTGGAGATCGAGCTGGCGGTCCTGGAGGAGATGGGCCTCGACCACGACCGCTCGGCGGAGTACCCCGCCGACAACGGCCGCACGCGCCTCATCGACCTCACGGTCCGCCCGTCGAAGCTCGAAGCGCCCATCGACAAGATCCACCCGATGCCGTTCCCGGGCCTGAACATCGACAACGTGCCGTTCTTCGCGGCCATCGCGGCGTCCGCCCAGGGCAAGACCCTGATCCACGACTGGGTCTACGACAACCGGGCGATCTACCTGACCGACCTCAACCGGCTCGGCGGGCGCCTCCAGCTCCTCGACCCGCACCGGGTCCTGGTCGAGGGCCCGACCCGCTGGCGGCACGCCGAGATGATGTGCCCGCCGGCGCTGCGCCCCGCCGTGGTCGTCCTGCTGGCGATGATGGCGGCCGAGGGCACGTCGGTGCTCCGCAACGTCTACGTCATCAACCGCGGCTACGAGGACCTGGCGGAGCGGCTCAACTCCGTGGGCGCGCAGATCGAGACGTTCCGGGACATCTGATCGCGGGACTTCGCACCCTGCCTGCCCGAGGGGCGGGCAGGGTGTGAGAGTGAGCGCATGAAGCGCTCCTCGTGCGTCGCGGTCGCCACGTGCGCCGCTCTGGTCCTGCTCTCCGGATGCGGTACGGGCGGAGCCGGTCCGGACCCCAAGTCGCCCTCGCCGCACGGAGGTTCGGCGCCCTCGGGGGCGCCGACCGCGAGCCGCTCCCCCGCCGCGGGCAAGGGCTCCGCGGACCCGGACGACTTCAACGGGGACGGACACCGGGACCTGCTGCTCCCCGTCGAGACGCCGGGCGGCGAGCCGCAGTGGGAGCCCGCCGACGAACGGCTCCTCGTGGTGTACGGGTCGGCGCGCGGCCTCGACCCGGTGACCCGCCACGTGTACGGGCGCGGCGACCTAGGGCTGGCCGAGGCCGGGCCGTCCGGCTCGGGCGTCGACCGCCCCGAGGCCGTCGACGCCCGGCAGGTGGCCGCCGCCGACCTCGACGGCGACGGCTTCCCCGACCTCGCCGTACCGGTCCTCGGCGCCGAGAACGTGGCCGACGGGCAGATCGACGACCGGCCGACGGCGCTGTACGTGGTGTGGGGTTCGGCGAGCGGATTCGGCGCGGCGGAACACGGGCCGACGAAGGTACGGATGCCCCCGGGCACATCCGTGCACGGCCTCGACAAGGTGGTGCGCGGCGACTTCGACGGCGACGGACGGCACGACCTGGCAGGACTGGAGAAGTCCGGCAAGACCGTGCGGCTGCTCTACGGGCCCTTCGACCGGGCCACCGGGGCGCCCGCCCGCTCCGGGACGCTGCCGGGCAGCGGCGGCACGCTGTACGCCGACGCCATCGAGCCGACCGGGAAGAAGCCCCGGGTGACCCCGCTCCTCGTGCGCGCGAGCGACGACGGCGAGCAGGCCCACAACACGCTCTACACGGCGCCCGCGCGCGGCGGCAGCGGCCGGGAGCTCGTCGCGGGCAGCGCACAGGCCTTCGGCGACTTCGACGGGGACGGGCGGCGGGACGTGGTCGTCGGCGACAACGGCAGCCGCAACAACGAACCGGGGGCCGGGGCCGAGGCCCCCGAGGTGCACCGGGCCATGACGATGTACCCCGGCGACGGCGGCGCCCCCGTCCGCCGCGAGCTGCCGGAGGCGAGCGGGCACCGGCAGGGCTTCCAGACCCCGCTCGTGTACGCGGCCGGGGACCCGGACGGGGACGGGCGGGACGGGGTCCTGGTGCCCACGGACCGTGGGGTGGCGCTGCTCGACGGGGCGGACGAGGTCGTGGAGTTCGACCGGCGGGGCCCCGAGCGGGTGCGCGGCAAGAAGCTCCGCTCGGAGCGCCGGCACGCCCTGCCGTACGGCTCCGCCGACTTCGACGGGAACGGGCGCGACGAGTTCGTCCTCGCGTGGAGCGCGGACGCGATGTTCGCGATGTACGGGAACAACCCGACGCACTGGTGGGTGACGGTGGGGACATCGGGGCGGGACCGGGCGTCCTTCGACGCGACGGCGTGGCTGAAGCGGCGCCCGTACGCGTCGCCGTCGTCCTGAGCCGATCAAGCGAGAACGCTACGTGGCCGCGACGAACTCCCGGATCGCCGCCGCCAGGGCACGCGGCTGGTCCAACGGAATCAGCGTGCCGCAGTCGTCCAGTTCCACCAGCCGCCCCTGCGGAAGCAGTTCCGCCAGGCGGCGGCCGTGGGCCAGTGGCATCATGCGGTCCTGCTTGCCCCAGACCACCAGCGCGGGCCGGTCGTAGGACCGCAGCGCGTCCGCCGCCTCCATCATCTCCGTCTTCACCCCGGACCGGAGATAGTGCAGCAGCAGCTTCCGGGCCGCCGGGTCCTTGCGCAGTGGCTCGATCCAGCGGTCGATCAGCTCGTGCGGGACGGGGCGCTGCGACATCACCGCGTACCCCGTGCCGGGCATGCGGCGCAGAGGCCGCACGGACAGCGTGCGCGCGAGCATCGTGATGCCGCCGGGGACCCGGGACATGACCTCCAGGAGCTTGCCCGCCGGGCCCGGCGGATAGTTGTCGAAGGCCTCGCAGCCCGCGATGACCAGGCGCCCCACCCGGTCGGGCCGCTCGGCGGCTAGCTGCTGGAGGCGCCCGCCGTCGTTCTCGACGAACACCGTGTCGTCGGCCAGCTTGAGCGCGTCGGCGAACTCGCCGATCAGCAGCGCCACGGAGTGCGGGGTGATCTTGGCGCCGGGCCGCACGGGCACGTGGTTGCTCCCGTACGGGAGGGTGGGCACGATGCACCGTACGGACGTGCCCAGTTCGTCGACGACGTGCCGCCACACCGTGCCGTCCTGGGCGAGCCCGTGGAGGAGGACGACGGTCGGCCCGTCGCCTCCGGAGTCCTCGTACGCGATCGGGCCCACGGAGAGGTCCACCGAGAGTTCCGTCTGCTGCGTCATACGGCCGAGCCTAGGCGCGGTGGGCGCTCAGGGCAGGACGGCGATCCCGTCGAGTTCCACCATGGCTTGTTCGTCCCACAGCCGGCTCACTCCGATCACGGCCATCGCCGGGTAGTCGCGGCCCGCCAACTCCCGCCAGATACGGCCCAGTTCGCGGGCGTTCTCCCGGTAGTCCGCGACGTCCGTGGCGTAGACCGTGACGCGCGCCAGGTGTTCCGGTGTGCCGCCGGACGCGCGCAGGGCGGTGAGCAGATTCGTCAGGGCGCGGGTGAACTGGGCGGGGAGGGTGTCGCCGACGACCTTGCCGTCGGCGTCCAGGGACGTCTGGCCGGCGAGCATCACCATGCGGCCGCCGGTGGCGACGACGGCGTGGGAGAAGCCGGTGGGCGGGGAGAGTTCGGGCGGATTGACGCGCCGCAGATCGCTGCTCACACGGACTCCTTCGTCTGCCCTTTGGACAACTTTCGGTACAACTCCCGGGCGATGATGGCCCGTTGGACCTCGGAGGCACCCTCGTAGATGCGGGGCGCCCGGACCTCGCGGTACAGGTGCTCCAGGACGTGGCCTCGGCGCAGCGCCCGCGCTCCGTGCAACTGCACCGCCGCGTCGACGACTTGCTGGGCCGCCTCCGTGGCGATGAGCTTCGCGGCGGCGGCGCGGCGCGGCACGTCCGGGTCGCCCTCGTCGTACGCGGACGCCGCCGCGTAGACCATGAGGCGCGCGGACTCGACCCGTACCGACATGTCGGCGACCTGGTGCGCGACGGTCTGGAGCTCCTTCAGCGGGGCGCCGAACGCCTCCCGCTCGGCGGTGTGCGCGAGCGTCGCGTCGAGGGCCGCCTGCGCCATGCCGACGGCGAAGGCGCCGACGCTGGGCCGGAACAGGTTCAGCGTGCCCATCGCGACGCGGAACCCGGCGTCGACCTCGCCGAGCAGGTCGTCGCGGGTGACCGGGACGCCGTCGAAGGCGAGCGCCCCGATGGGGTGCGGGGAGATCATGTCGAGGTGTTCGCCGGTGAGGCCCGCGCGGTCGGCGGGGACCGCGAAGGCCGTCACGCCGCGCGCGCCCGCGCCCTGGGTGGTGCGGGCGAAGACGGTGTAGACGTCGGCCTCGGGCGCGTTCGAGATCCAGCACTTGTCGCCGGTGAGCCGCCAGCCCTCGCCGTCCGGGTCCGCGCGCAGCGACAGCGCCGCCGCGTCGGACCCCGCCCCCGGCTCGCTCAGTGCGAACGCCGCCACGGCCCGGCCCGCACCCACCTCCGGAATCCACCGCTCACGGATCGCATCGGCACCGTACGCGTGGATCGGATGCGCCCCGAGGCCCTGGAGCGCGAGCGCCGTCTCGGCCTCCGTACTGACGCGGGCCAGGGACTCGCGCAGCAGGCACAGATCGAGCGCGCCGGACGTGAACAGGCGCTCAAGGAGGCCGAGTTGGCCGAGTTCGGCGACGAGGGGGCGGTTGACGCTGCCCGGTTCCCCCTTCTCGGCGAGCGGGGCCAGGCGCTCGGCCGCGAGGGCCCGCAGCTCCTCACACCACGCGAGCTGCGCCGGTTCGAGCGAGAATGTCCCCATACGTGGTGCTCCTCTCACGACTGCCTACCGGCCACACTGCCCGCCGCCCGCACACAGGAACCGTATCGCGCCCCGTTGACTGTCGTCACCATCACGATACGCTCGATGCGCGCCGCCTCACCCGGCGACGGCATGCGAGCCACTCACCACGAGGGGGCGCCAGGCCATGACCCACCACCCACTCAGCCCACTGCTTCCTTCCGGGCACGTCGACACCTTCGCCCGCGAGCATCTGCCGCCCGCCGAGCTGTGGCCGGGCCTCACCTTCGACCTGCCCGAGCTCGACTACCCCCCGCGGCTCAACTGCGGGACCGAGCTCCTCGACACCACCGTGGAGCGGCACGGCGCGGACCGCCCGGCCTTCCACTCCCCCGACCAAGCGCCTTGGTCGTACGGTGAGTTGAAGGCGACCGTCGACCGGATCGCGCACGTCCTCACCGACGACCTCGGTGTCGTACCCGGCAACCGGGTGCTGCTGCGCGGCCCCACCACCCGGCATCTCGCGGCCTGCTGGCTCGCCGTGATGAAGGCGGGGGCCGTCGCCGTGACCGTGCTCGCGCAGCAGCGGGCGAGCGAGCTGGCCACCGTGTGCGAGATCGCGCAGGTGGGGCACGCCCTGTGCGACATCCGCTCGGTCGACGACCTGGCGAAGGCCGAGGTGCCGGGCCTGCGCATCACCACGTTCGGCGGGGACGGGCCCGACGACCTGCTGCACCGCGCGGCCCCGAAACCGACGGCGTACGAGGCCGTGGAGACCTCCGCCGACGACGTCGCGCTGATCGCCTTCACCTCGGGGACCACCGGGCGGCCCAAGGGGTGCATGCACTTCCACCGGGACGTCCTCGCGGTCGCGGACACCTTCGCGAAGCATGTGCTGCGGGCCGGGCCGGACGACGTGTTCGCGGGGAGCCCGCCGCTGGGCTTCACGTTCGGGCTCGGCGGCCTCGTGCTGTTCCCGCTGCGGGCGGGCGCCTCGGCGCTGCTGCTCGAACAGGCGGGCCCGCAGAAACTGCTGCCCGCGATCGCCGAGCACCGGGTGTCGGTGGTGTTCACCGCGCCGACCGCGTATCGGGCGATGCTCCCCGAGCTGGCCTCGTACGACATCTCCTCGCTGCGCCGCTGCGTGTCCGCGGGCGAGAACCTGCCGGCCGCGACCTGGCAGGCCTGGCAGGAGGCGACGGGCCTGCGCATCATCAACGGCATCGGCGCGACGGAGCTGCTGCACATCTTCATCTCGGCGGCGGACGACGCGATCCGGCCGGGCACCACGGGCGTCCCCGTACCCGGCTGGGAGGCCCGCATCGTCGACGCCGACGGGCATCAACTCCCCGACGGTGAACCGGGGTTGCTCGCCGTCCGCGGACCCGTCGGCTGCCGCTACCTCGCCGACGAGCGGCAGACCGTGTACGTCCAGCACGGCTGGAACGTCACCGGGGACACGTACGTCCGCGAGGCCGACGGCTACTTCCGTTACGTGGCCCGCGCCGACGACATGATCATTTCCGCCGGGTACAACATCGCGGGCCCCGAGGTGGAGGACACCCTCCTTCGCCACCCGGACGTGGCGGAGGCGGCGGTGGTCGGACGCCCCGACGAGGAGCGCGGCCAGGTGGCGGTGGCGTACGTGGTGCTGCGGGCCGGGGCGCGGCAGGACGCCGAGGCGCTCCGGGACTTCGTCAAGGCGGAACTCGTCCCGTACAAGTGCCCGCGCGCGATCGAGTTCCTGGACGCGCTGCCGCGCACGGCCACGGGAAAGCTCCAGCGGTTCCGGCTCCGCGAGGCCGGAACCGTAGAGTGATCACGTGCCCGAGCAGCCCACGCATACGCCCCGCTCCCTCATCGTCACCCTGTACGGCGCCTACGGCCGTGACCTGCCGGGGCCGCTGCCCGTCGCCGAGCTGATCCGGCTGCTCGGCGCGGTCGGCGTCGACGCGCCGTCCGTCCGCTCGGCGGTCTCCCGCCTCAAGCGCCGCGGCCTGCTCCTCCCGGCCCGCACGACGTCCGGAGCGGCGGGCTACGCCCTCTCCGACGACGCCCGCCAGCTCCTCGACGACGGCGACCGCCGCATCTACGGCAGCGGCTCCCCCGCCGACGGCTGGGTGCTCGCCGTGTTCTCGGTCCCGGAGTCCGAGCGCGCCAAGCGGCACGTGCTGCGCTCCACGCTCTCCGGCCTCGGCTTCGGCACGGCGGCACCCGGCGTGTGGCTCGCGCCCCTCGCCGTCTACGAGGAGACCCGGCACACCCTGGAACGCCTCGGCCTGTCCGGGTACGTCGAGCTGTTCCGCGGCGAACACCTGGGCTTCGCGGCGACGGCGGACGCGGTGGCCCAGTGGTGGGACCTCGCGGCCCTCGCCAAGCTCCACGAGGCGTTCCTGGACGAGCACGAGCCGGTGCTGCGGGCGTGGGAGTCCCGCCACGAGACCCCGCCGCGTGAGGCCTACCGCGACTACCTCCGAGCCCTCGACTCCTGGCGCCACCTCCCCTACGCGGACCCGGGCCTGCCGCCCGAGCTGCTGCCGGAGGGGTGGCCGGGGGTGCGGGCGGCGGAGGTCTTCGGGGCGCTGGACGGGCGGCTGCGGGGGGCGGGGGCGGAGTTCGCGCGGGCTCCGGGGTCGTAGAAGCAGCCCTAACGGCAGGGCTCCCGTCACCTACGCCCCCCTGCCGCCCCACCGGCAACGCCAAGGACCGCCACCACTTGGGCCACCCCAGGCCCACGGCTCCGCGCACAGGACGCCGAGGACCGCCACCACTTGAGCCGTCACGCCCACGGCTCCGCGCACAGGACGCCAAGGACAGCCACCGCTTGGGCCGTCACGCCCACGGCTCCCCACCCAGGACGCCAAGGACAGCCACCACTTGAGCCACCACGCCCACGGCTCCCCGCCCAGGGGACCGCGAGGCCTGCCCCCGCCCGCCTTGGGTAATCTGCCGCCTTGGGCGGCAGGGTGGGCAAGGCGGCGCACGGTGCCGCGCAACGAGGACGGAGGCGCCAACCTCGACACGGCTCAAGAGCCCCGGTGCAGCGCGCCGTTCGCGAGACCGGCACCCCTGGCCCAACCCCGGGGGGCCGAAGCGCCCGGAGGGGGCGGGCGGGTGGGAGATGGGCGAGGTGACCAGACCGGCAGCCGCCACTGGCGCAACAGGTCTCCGCCGCAACCCCGTCACCCAGCCCCCGGGGCCCCGCACCCCTGCAGCGCCCCAGGCAACAACACCAGCACACCGGCCCGGCGCAGCCCTACATTCACACGACCACCACCCCGACACCCGCCACCCGGGGCCCGGCCCCCGTCACCCCGGCAACACCAACCTCGGCTTCGGCGCATCCAACCGCCCCGTCTGCGGCCGCCGGCTCCCCGCCCCGTACTGCCGGGGCCACGCCACTCCCGGCCCCACATAGCCCTGTTCCGCCGCCGCGTGCAGCGTCCAGTTCGGGTCGTACAGGTGCGGGCGGGCCAGGGCACACAGGTCCGTACGCCCCGCCAGGACAAGGGAGTTGACGTCGTCCCACGACGAGATCGCGCCGACCGCGCCGACCGGGACACCAACCTCCGCCCGGATCCGGTCCGCGTACGGCACCTGGTAGGAGCGGCCGAACGCGGGGCGCTCGTCCGAGACCACCTGCCCCGTGGACACGTCGATCGCGTCGGCGCCGTGCGCGGCGAAGGCGCGGGCGATCGCGACGGCCTCCTCCTCGCTGGTGCCGCCCTCCGCCCAGTCCGTCGCGGAGATCCGCACCGTCATCGGCCGGTCGTCCGGCCACACCTCACGTACGGCGTCGAAGACCTCCAGCGGGAACCGCAGCCGGCCCTCCAGCGAACCGCCGTACGCGTCCGCGCGCCGGTTCGTCAGCGGTGACAGGAAACCGGACAGCAAGTAGCCGTGTGCGCAGTGGAGTTCGAGGAGGTCGAAGCCGGAGTCCGCCGCCCGCCGCGCCGACGCGACGAACTCCTCCCGCACATCGGCCAGTTCGGCCGTCGTCAGCTCGCGCGGCAGCTGGCTGTCCGGCCGGTAGCGGAGCGCGGACGCCGCGACGAGCGGCCAGTTGTCGTCCGGCTCGGGAAGCGGTTCGTCCATGCCCTCCCACATCAGCCGCGTGGACCCCTTCCGCCCGGAGTGCCCGAGCTGCACCCCGATCGCCGCACCGGGCGCACGCGTGTGGACGAAGTCCACGATCCTGCGCCAGGACTCGGCCTGGCCATCCGTGTAGAGGCCCGCGCACCCGGGCGTGATGCGGCCCTGCGGGCTCACGCACACCATTTCCGTCATGACGAGCCCGGCCCCGCCGAGCGCCCGCGCTCCCAGGTGCACGAGGTGGAAGTCCCCCGGCACCCCGTCGACCGCCGAGTACATGTCCATCGGTGACACCACGACCCGGTTGCGCAGTTCGAGGCCGCCGATGCGGAACGGCGTGAACATCGGCGGCGTGCCCTCGGGGCAGCCGAACTCCCGCTCCACCGACTCCGTGAACCGCGCGTCCCTCAGCCGCAGATTGTCGTGCGTCACCCGGCGCGAGCGCGTGAGCAGGTTGAACGCGAACTGGAGCGGCGGCTGGCCCAGATAGCGGCCCAGCTCCTCGAACCACTGGAGGCTGGCCCGCGCCGCCCGCTGCGTCGACGCGACGACGGGCCTGCGCTCCTCCTCGTACGCGGCGAGCGCCGCATCGGTCGTGGGCTGCTCGGTCAGGCACGCGGCGAGCGCGAGCGCGTCCTCGACGGCGAGCTTCGTGCCGGAGCCGATGGAGAAGTGCGCGGTGTGCGCGGCGTCGCCGATGAGCACGCAATTGCCGTGCGACCAGCGGTCGTTGACGACCGTGCGGAAGGTGAGCCAGGAGGAGTTGTTGGTCCTCAGGGTGCGGCCGCCGAGCGCGTCCTTGAAGATCTTCGCGCAGGTCTCGATCGACTCCCGTACGTCCATGTCCGCGAAGCCCGCCGACCGCCACACCTCCTCGCGCATCTCGACGATGACCGTGGACCCGTCGGCACTGAAGGGGTAGCCGTGCAGCTGCATCACGCCGTGTTCGGTCTCCGCGATGTCGAAGCGGAAGGCGTCGAAGGCGAAGTCGGCGGCAAGCCAGATGTAGCGGTTGCGGTGCTCCTCGATGTGCGGGCCGAACGCGTCCGCGTACGTCTCGCGGGTCTTGCTGTGCACACCGTCGGCCGCGATCACCAGGTCGTACGCCTCGCGGAGTGCGGCGACCGGCGGCGCCTCCTCCTGGAAGCGCAGGTCCACGCCGAGCTCGCGGCAGCGGTCGTGCAGGATCTCCAGGAGCCGGCGGCGGCCGAGCGCCGCGAAGCCGTGCCCCGTCGAGGTGTGCCGCTGCCCCCGGTGCACGATGTCGATGTCGTCCCAGCGCACGAACTCGTCCTGGAGCGCCCGGTAGACCACAGGGTCGGCGTGCTCGATGCCGCCGAGGGTCTCGTCGGACAGGACGACGCCGAAGCCGAACGTGTCGTCCGGGGCGTTGCGCTCCCAGACCGTGATCTCGCGGTCCGGGTCGAGGCGCTTGAGGAGGGCGGCGGCGTACAGGCCGCCGGGGCCGCCCCCGATGACGGCGATGCGCCGGGCGCGAACGGTCATCCGCCGGTCACCTCCCCTGCCACTTCGGCGGGCGCTTGGCGGTGAACGCCGCGTGGAACTCGGCGTAGTCCTCGCCGTGCATGAGCAGCGCCTGCGTCGCGGCGTCCATCTCGATGGCCCCGGCGAGCGGCATGTCCAGCTCGGCCGTCAGGAGCGCCTTCGTCTGCGCGTACGCGAGGGCGGGGCCCTCGGCGAGGCGGTGGGCGAGGGTCTGCGCGGCCTCGTCGGCCCTGCCCTCGTCGGTCAGCTCGCTGACCAGGCCGATGCGCTCGGCCTCGGGCGCGCGGACCGCGTCACCGAGCATCAGGAGGCGGGTGGCGTGGCCGAGGCCGACGACGCGGGGCAGCAGATAGGCCGCGCCCATGTCGCCGCCGGACAGGCCGACCTTCGTGAACAGGAACGCGAAGCGGGCGCTGGGGTCGGCGACGCGGAAGTCGGAGGCGAGCGCGAGCACCGCGCCCGCCCCTGCCGCGACCCCGTGCACGGCGGCGATCACCGGGAACGGGGCCTCGCGCACGGCCCGGACGACCTGCCCGGTCATCCGGTTGAAGTCGAGGATCTGCGCGGTGTCCATGGAGAGCGTGGCGCCGATGATCTCGTCGACGTCGCCGCCGGAGCAGAAGCCGCGGCCCTCGCCGGCGAGGACCAGGGCACGGACCGTCTTCTCGCGGGACAGCTCCGCGAGGAGGTCGCGCAGGTCGGCGTAGGCGCCGAAGGTGAGCGCGTTGAGCTTCTCGGGACGGGCGAGCGTGACGGTCGCGACGCCGCTCTCGTCCACGGCGTACGTGAGGTGCTGCCAGGAGTCGGTGCGGGGGGTGGATCCGGTGAACGGACTCATGCGGTGCCTCCGACGGGGAGCGGGCGTGCCGAGGAGGGGGCGAGACGACTCGACCGTATCACCGCATCGTGACTGCCGTCACGAGTACGCGATAACGGAGAGAGGTCGTACGTCCCTGCACGCACCGACGAGAGCCTCTTTCGCCCCACGCCGTACCATTCATAAGGTTGAACGCAGGACAGTCCCCCTTGAGCCCGTTCCTCCGAGCCCGTCCCCGAGCCCGCCCCTGAGCCGCATACGCGCCCTCCGCCCCCAGGATTCCGCCGTGACTCCCTTCTCCGGTCCCTCAACGCCCACGTCGTGGCGCATAGCTCTTCCGCACACGGCCGCGGCCGTGCCGGTCGCCCGCGCCCTCGTGCGGACCGCGCTGTCCGAGATCGAGTCACCGGCCGCGGACGCGGACACGGCGGAGCTGCTCACGGCGGAGCTGGTGGCGAACGCGGTGGAGCACACGACGGGGGACACGCCGATCGAGCTGGTCGTGGAGCTGCTCGACTCGGGCTGTCAGGTCGAGGTGCACGACACGGACCCGGCGCCGCCGTCCGACCTCACCAATCCGGAGGACGAGGGGCCGCCCGACCCCTGGCAGGAGCACGGCCGCGGCCTGCTCCTCATCCGCACGCTCAGCTCCTCGTGCGGGCACCGCCCCACTGATTCCGGCAAGGCGGTGTGGTTCACTCTGCCGTCTACGGTGCCGGCGCAGCGTCCGGCGTCCGAGGCGTAGCCCCTCCGCCGTCGCCTCCGTCGCCGAGCCGCGAGTTGCGGCGGCCGTACAGCGCGTACACGAGCGCGCCCACGACGAGGAACACCGCGAACTGGACCCAGGTCGTCCAGCCCGTGCCCCAGATCAGGTAGAGGCAGAACCCGACGCCGAGGACCGGGCTGACCGGGTACAGCGGCACCCGGAACGAGCGCTTGAGGCCGGGGTGCGAGCGGCGCAGCGCGATCACCGCGATGTTCACGGCGACCATGGTGGCGAGCGTGCCGATGGTGGTCAGATTGACGACAGCGTCGAGCGAGGAGAACGCGGCCGGGACCGCGAAGACGCACGCCACGATCCACGTGTTGGCGACCGGCGTGTGCGTCTTCGGGGAGACCCGCTCGAAGACCCGCGGGATCAGCCCGTCGCGGGACATCGACATCAGGATGCGGGTCTGCCCGTACATCACCGCGAGCACCACCGAGGCGATGGCCACGACCGCGCCGAAGGCGATGACCCCGCCGCCGATGGACGAGCCGGTGACCCGGTCGACGACGAGGGAGAGCGCGGCCGGCTTGTCCCCGACGGCGTCCGCGCCGAGCGCTCCGATGGCGGCGACGGCCACGGCGACGTAGAGCAGCGTGACGATGCCGATGCAGATCAGGATGGCGAGGGGGATGTTGCGCCGCGGGTTCTTGACCTCTTCGCCCGCCGTGGTGATCGCGTCGAAGCCGATGTACGAGAAGAAGGCGAGCGAGGCGCCGGAGGTGACACCGGCCATGCCGTCCTTCAGGAACGGGGTCAGGTTGCCGGCCTCGAAGGCGGAGTAGGCGATCGCGCAGAACACGATCAGGATGCCGATCTTGAGCACGGCCATCGCGGCGGTCGCCCGCGCGCTCTCGCGGATGCCGCGCACCAGCAGCGTCGCGGCCATCAGCATGACGAGCACGGCGGGCAGGTTGACCACGCCGCCGTCGGCGGGCCCGGCGGACAGGGCCTCGGGCAGCTGCCACCCGAAGATGCTGTCGAGCAGCTCGTTCAGGTACTGGCTCCAGCCGACGGCGACGGCCGACACCGAGACGCCGTACTCCAGGAGCAGGCACCAGCCGACGAGGAACGCGACGCGCTCGCCGAGGGTCGCGTAGGCGAAGGAGTACGAGGATCCGGAGACCGGGATCGCGCTGCCCAGCTCGGCGAAGGAGAACGCCGTGAAGATGCAGGTGATCGCGGCGAGGACGAAGGAGAGGATGACGGCGGGACCGGCCTCGGCGACCGTGTCGGACAGGCCGACGAAGATGCCGGTGCCGACGATCGCGCCGACGCCGAAGCACACGAGCTGGAAGAGCCCCATGGTGCGCTTGAGGCCGTGGCCTTCGAGGTCGGCGCCCGATTCGGCGATGAGGGACTCGGGCGACTTGATGCGCAGGCCGGACGGGGTCGGCGACATGGGGTGGTGCTCTTTTCTGGTGGTGCGGTGCGGCGGGGTGTGCCGCATGCCGGTGGGGCCGGGAGAGGTGTTCCGGCCCCACCAGTTTGAACGGTTGCTTACCGAATGTTCTGTTTGTGGCTACTTGCCGAGCGTGGCGACCATGACGGCCTTGATGGTGTGCATCCGGTTCTCCGCCTCGTCGAAGACGACGGAGTGCTCCGACTCGAAGACCTCGTCGGTGACCTCGAGGGACTCCAGGCCGTACTTGGCGTGGATCTCGCGGCCGACCTTGGTGCCCAGGTCGTGGAAGGCGGGGAGGCAGTGCAGGAACTTCACGTCCGCGTTCCCGGTCGCGCGGAGCACGTCCATCGTCACCGCGTACGGCGTGAGCGCCTTGATGCGCTCGTCCCAGATCTCCTCGGGCTCACCCATGGAGACCCATACGTCGGTGACCACGAAGTCGGCGCCCGCGACGCCCTCCTCGACGGTCTCCGTGAGCGTGATCCGCGCGCCGCTGGCGGCGGCCAGCTCGCGGGCCTTCGCGACGACCGCCTCGGCCGGCCAGTAGGCCTTCGGCGCGACGATCCGGACGTCCATGCCGAGCAGGGCGCCGGTGACGAGGTAGGAGTTGCCCATGTTGAAGCGGGCGTCGCCGAGGTAGGCGAAGGACATCCCGGTGAGCGGCTTGACGCTGTGCTCGGTCATCGTGAGCACGTCGGCCAGCATCTGCGTGGGGTGCCAGTCGTCGGTCAGGCCGTTGTAGACCGGCACGCCCGCGTACTCGGCGAGGGTCTCCACGATGGACTGCTCGTCACCCCGGAACTCGATGGCGTCGAACATCCGGCCGAGGACGCGAGCGGTGTCCTTGCTCGACTCCTTCTTGCCGATGTGCGAACCGGCGGGGTCGATGTACGTCGTCGAAGCACCCTGGTCGGCGGCCGCGACCTCGAACGAGCAGCGCGTGCGCGTGGACGCCTTCTCGAAGATCAGCGCGACGTTCTTGCCCTTGAGGTACTGCGTCTCGGTCCCCGCCTTCTTGGCCGCCTTCAGTTCCGCGGCCAGGTCGACCAGGCCTCGGAACTCCTCGGCGGTGAAATCCAGCTCCTTGAGGAAGTGGCGGCCGGTGAGGCTCATGGGGGTACTCCTGGACATGGCTCGGGGACGAGTTCGGGACAATGGAAGTCTATACGATGTTCCACATTTCTATTCATGATCAGTTGCGGAACGTGGGATTCCCCGCCAGCCACGTGCCGAGCACCCGGATCTCCCGCAGCCGCATCGGGTCCGTGCTCCGCGGGTCCGCCGACAGCCACACCAGGTCCGCGGGCGCGCCCGGCACGAGCGCCGCGCGCTCGTCCGCGAACGCCTGATGCGCCGATCCCGCCGTGTACGCGGCCAGCGCCTCCTCTACCGTCAGCCGCTGGTGGGGCAGCCAGCCGCCCTCCGGGTCGCCGTCGAAGGTCCGCCGGGTCACCGCGATCTGGATCCCCTCCAGCGGCTCGTACGAGCTGACCGGCCAGTCGCTGCCGAACGACAGCCGCGCCCCGCCGCGCCGCAGCTCGCCCATCGGGTACTGGAGCGCCGAGCGCTTGTCGCCGATGCGCGGGACGGAGAGGACGGTCTGCAGCGGGTCGGGCTGCGCCCACAGCGGCTCGAAGTTGGCGATCACGCCGAGTTCGGCGAAGCGCGGCAGGTCGGCGGGGTCGACGAGCTGGACGTGGGTGATCACGGGGCGCCGGTCCCACGTCTCGTTGGCCTTCGCCGCCGACTCGATGGCGTCGAGCGCGGCCCGCACCCCGGCGTCGCCGATGGCGTGGATGTGGGTCTGGAAGCCGTCCGCGTCGAACGCCCGGACGGCCTCGGCGAGCGCCGCCGGTTCCCAGACGGGCATCCCGCAGCTGTGCGGGGCGTCGTCGTAGGGGGCGAGGAGCGCGGCGGTGCCGCCCTCGATGACGCCGTCGCTGAAGAACTTCACGGTGCGGGCGGTGAGCAGCTCGCCGCCCTCGGCCTCGACGCGGCGGCGCCGGTGCGTGAACGCGGGCCGCTGCTCGCGCCAGCGGTCCGGGTCGGCGCGCTGGGCGAGGTTGACGCGGAAGCGGAGGGCGTCGCGGCGGGCGGCCTCCAGGTAGGCGTCGACCATCTCCGGTTCCACCCACGCGTCCTGAACCCACGTCAGGCCCGCACGCGCGTACGCCTCCCCCGCCACGCCGAGCGCCTCGACCAGCTCGTCCACGGGGCGGCCCGGTACCCGGTCGAGCACCAGGTCGCAGGCGTGCCACTCGCGCAGGGTGCCCATGGGGGTGCCGTCGGGGCGGCGCACGATCCAGCCGAGGCGCGGTTCCGGTGTCGTCGCATCGACCCCGGCGCGGCGCAGGGCCTCGGTGTTGCACCACACCGTGTGGTAGTCGTACGCCCGCAGCACGACGGGCCGGTCGGGCACCGCGGCGTCCAGCCAGCGGGCGTCGAACTCGCCGTCGGGGACGAGCGCCGGGTCGTAGCTCGCGCCGACGATCCACTCCTCCTCGGGGTGCGCGGCGGCCCACCGTCCGACCTCGGCGACGATCTCCTCGACGGAGCCCAACTCCTTGATCCGCGGGCCGAAGTGCTCCAGGCCGCCGAAGAGCGGGTGGGCGTGGCCGTCGCCGAAGGACGGCATGAGCAGTCCGCCGTCGCCGAGGTCGAGCACCTCGTCGGCGGTGGCGGCGAGCGCCTCGGCCTCCGCCCCCAGGGCGAGGATGCGGCCGTCCCGGACGGCGAGCGCGGTGACGTCTCCGTACGCCGCGCTTCCGGTGCGGACGGTGCCGCGGAGTACCAGCACGTACCTGGTCCTTTCGGTTCGGTGGTCAGACGCGTTCGGCGTCGGTCGTGGTCAGGCGGGCGTACGCGGCCGGGTCGTGGCGCCGCACCCGCAGCGCGACGGCGATCCCGAGCGAGAACAGCACCGGCAGCGGCGCGAGCAGCACCGCGTTGACGCCCGGTGTCGCGCCGGTGAGCAGGTCGAGGTTGACGCAGGCGAGGCCGATGAGCACCGCGAGCCCGGCGAAGGAGACGAGCGGCGCGAACACCACCCGCCACACCGGCAGTCCACGCCGGTCGCGACGGAAGAACCCGAACACCGCGAGCGCCGCGCAGGCCTGCATCAGCATCACGCCGAGGATGCCGGTGCCGTTGGTCCACAGGAACGTGACGCTGTACGGGTCCACGCCCGCGATCAGCGTCACGACGACCGTGAGCAGCGCGATCGCCGACTGCACGACGACCGCGACGGCAGGCGAGCCGGTGCGGGCGGTGACCCGGCCGAGGCGGCGCGGCAGCAGGCCCTCACGGCCGAGGGCGTAGAAGTAGCGGGTGGCGCCGTTGTGGAAGGCGAGGGTGGCGGCGAAGGCGCTGGTGATGATCAGGAGTTGCATGGCGTCGGCGGCCCAGGCCCCGGCGAACCGCTCGGTCGCGGCGAAGACCATGTCGCCGCCGCCGTCCCCGTTCGCGGCCCGCTGGGCGTCCCCGGCACCGTACGCGTTGATGATCATCCAGACGGTGAAGGTGTAGAAGAGCGCGAGGAACGCGACGGCGATGTAGGTGGCGCGCGGCACCGTGCGCTCCGGCTCGCGGGCCTCCTCCGCGTAGATCGCGGTCGCCTCGAAGCCGACGAACGCGCCGATGGCGAGGACGAACATGCCGCCGACGCCGCCGTTCAGGAGGTGGCCGGGCGACAGGACGCCGAACTCCGGGCCGTGCGGCCCGCCGCCGTGCGCGAACACCCCTGCCTCGAACACCAGCAGGATCAGCACTTCGAGGACGAGCGCGACGCCCAGCACCTTGGCGCTGAGCGTGACTTTGAGCCAGCCGAGCACGCCGATGACGAGGAGACCGGCGAGCGCCCAGACCCACCAGGGGATCAGTACGCCGGTCAGGTCCCGGAACCCCGATTCGGTGAACCAGCCGAAGGCGGCGAGGAGTCCGACCTCGATCGCGTTGTACGCGAGCAGCGCGACGTACGCGGAACCGACACCGGCGGGACGGCCGAGGCCCCGGCCGATGTACGCGTAGAAGGCGCCGGCGTTGCGTACGTAGCGGCTCATCGCGGTGAAACCGGCGGCGAAGACGATCAGGAGCAGTCCGGAGACGAGGTAGCCGAGCGGCGCGCCCTGCCCTGCCATCCCGATGGCCAGCGGGGCGACGCCCGCCATCACGGTCAGCGGCGCCGCGGCGGCCACGACGAAGAAGACCAGGTCGCCCGTGCCGATGGCGCCCTTCTCCAGAGTGGGGGCGGGGTGGGCGGCGGACGCGGACGCTGACGCGCCGTGTTCGGCCCCGGTGGACGACGTCAAAACGAATGCCTTTCGTTTGGCGGGTCGCCAGGACCGTACGCCGCGCCGGGGCGGTCTGGGAAGATCGCCGCCGGTGGCCCGGTCAGGTGGGCACGGCGTCCCGTTCGACCGGGCAGCTCATGCAGCGCGGGCCGCCCCGGCCGCGGCCCAGCTCGCTGCCCGGGATCTCGATGACCTCGATCCCCTGCTTGCGCAGGAACGTGTTCGTCGTGGCGTTCCGCTCGTACGCGACCACGACGCCCGGCTCGACGGCGAGCACATTGCAGCCGTCGTCCCACTGCTCGCGCTCGGCGGCGTGCACGTCCTGCGTCGCGGTCAGCACCCGGATCTCGGGGAGCCCGAGGGCCGCGGCGATGGCGCGGTGCATGTGCTCGGGCGGATGGTCGGTGACCTTCAACTCGGCGCCGGACGTGCCCGGTTCGATGGTGTACGAACGGAGCATGCCGAGCCCCGCGTACTGGGTGAACGTGTCACCGTCGACCATCGTCATCACCGTGTCGAGGTGCATAAAGGCCCTCCGCTTCGGCATGTCGAGGGCGACGATGGTGCGCGCCGAGCCCGCCGCGAACAGCTTGTGCGCGAGCATCTCGACGGCCTGCGGGGTGGTCCGCTCGCTCATCCCGATGAGGACGGCGCCCTGCCCGATGACGAGGACGTCGCCGCCCTCGATGGTCGACGGATAGTCGGCCTGCCCTTCCGACCAGACGTGGAAGCCGCCCTCGGTGTCGCGGAACAACGGGTGATGCCGGTAGATCGCCTCGAAGTGCACGGTCTCGCGCTGCCGGGCGGGCCAGCGCATCGCGTTGATGGACACTCCGTCGTAGATCCACGCCGAGGTGTCGCGGGTGAACAGGTGGTTGGGCAGCGGGCCGAGCAGGAAATCGTCGAGCTCCATGACGTGGAAGCGCACGGAGGTCGGCTCCGGGTGCGCCGCCAGGAACTCCCGCTTCGTCATCCCGCCGATGAGCGCCTCGGCGAGCTCCGCGGACGGCAGCGCCGCGAACGCGTCCCGCAGATGGTCCGTGGCCAGCGGTCCGTACTCCTTCTCGTCGAAGACGCGGTCCAGGACGAGGCCGCGGGCGGCGCCGACGTCGAGGGCCTCGGTGAGCAGATCCCCGAAGAGGTGCACGCTGACGCCCCGGTCGCGCAGCACGTCGGCGAACCCGTCGTGCTCCTGCCGGGCCCGGCGCACCCACAGCACGTCGTCGAAGAGCAACTGGTCCTTGTTGCTGGGCGTGAGCCGCTTCAGTTCGAGATCGGGCCGATGCAGAATCACTCGGCGCAGGCGCCCGGTCTCGGAGTCGACGTGGAATCCCATGGGGCCATCCTTACCCCGGTCCCCCATGGTTGCGCCGGGGGGGGGGGGCCCCCCCCCCCCCCCCCCCCCCCCCCCCCCGGGGGGGGGGGGGCCCCCCCCCCCCGAGCGCGACCCCGCCTCAGCGCTCACCGAGCAACGGCCGCAGCTCCTTCGGCAGCAGGTCCTCACAGGACTTCTGCGCCGCACTGGTCAGCGCG
>NZ_JBHWKQ010000022.1:0-68542 GCF_042730865.1 Streptomyces sp. NPDC059897
GACCCCGCGGCGTCCCCCCAGCTCAACCACCGGGGCCGGGCGTGGGCCCCCCCCCGAATCCGGTCGGCGCCCCTCGCGTTTCTTGTTCGATCCGTTGACACGAGTCAACGACAGTCATAGTTTCCGCTTCGGTTTTGCGGTGTCTAACGATGCGTCAAGTCCGTTTTGTCGCACAGTGCGTTTAGTGCTCGAACGCAACGAGGAGAGACAGCCCATGCCCCACAGCGGAAACAGCGCGGACGAGGTCTCCAGACGCGCGGCCCTGCGCCGGATGGGCGGCGCGATCATGGTCGCCGCCGCCGTCACCACCGGCCTCCCGGGCCCCGCGCGGGCGGCCGCCCCGCCCGCCCGCGGCGCCGGACCGCGCGTCGAGTCACTGCTCGGCAAGCTGACGCTCGACGAGAAGCTCACCTTCCTGCACGGCGCGCAGGACCCGGACGACCTCGGCCAGGCCGGCTACATCCCCGGCGTCCCCCGCCTCGCCGTCCCGCCGCTGCGCCTCGCCGACGGCCCCGCGGGCGTCCGCGTCCACAAGCACGCCACCGCGCTGCCCGCCCCCGTCCTCCTCGCCTCCTCGTTCGACCCGGCGCTCGCCCGCCGCTACGGAGAGGTCATCGGCCGCGAGGGCCGGGCGCTCGGCCAGGACGTGCTGCTCTCGCCGATGGTCAACCTGATCCGGACGCCGTACGCGGGCCGCAACTTCGAGACGTTCTCCGAGGACCCGCTGCTCTCCGCCGACATGGTCACCGAGGAGATCGGCGGCATCCAGGACGCGGGCCTGATCGCCACCGTCAAGCACTTCGCGCTCAACAACCAGGAGAAGCACCGCACTTCGGTCGACGTGCGGGCCGACGGGCAGACCATGCACGAGCTGGAACTGCGCGGCTTCGAGGCCGCCGTCCGGGCCGGCGCCGGCTCGGTCATGGGCTCGTACAACAAGGTCAACGGCACCTACGCCTGCGACAACAAGGAGCTGCTCGGTGGCATTCTGCGCGATCAGTGGCACTTCGCGGGCTGGGTGATGACCGACTGGTACGCCGCGCACACCACCGTCGCCGGAATGGCCGCGGGCCTCGACATGGAGATGCCGGGGGAGGACGCGTTCGGCGCCGCGCTGAAGAAGGCCGTCCGGGACGGCACGGTGCCCGAGGCGCAGGTGGACAGGGCGGTGCGCCGCATCCTGTCGGTGATGGACCGTTTCGGGCTGCTCGGCGGGAAGGTGCCGCCCAGGCCCGGCCGGGACGCGGCGGCGGGCGCGGCCGTCGCCCTCGACGTCGCCAAGGCGGGCGCGACCCTGCTGCACAACCGGGACCGCACCCTGCCGCTCCCCGAGGGCGGCTCCGTCGCCGTACTCGGGCCCACCGGCTACCTCCCGTTCGTCAGCGGCGGCGGCAGCGCGCACGTCGTCCCCGACCACGCCGAGAGCCCGTACGGGGCCATCAAGTCCCGGGCGCGCAAGGGCGGTTCGACCACCTACGCGCTCGGTGCCGACATCTACGGCAAGGCCCTGCCTGGCGGCGCGCTCGCCCCCGCGGCCGACCTGGAGGAGCGGCAGGTCGCGGCCGGGAAGACCTGGTCGTACGACGGGACGCTCACGGTCGACGAGTCCGACGACTGGACCTTCGTCATCCATCACTCGGGCGAGCGGCCCAAGGTGCTGCTCGACGGCACCGAACTGTTCCCCAAACTGCCCGGCAGCGCCGAGCACTTCAGCGGCGGCCTCGTCTCCGCCGCACCGGACGGCCTCTCGGTGCGCCGCAAGTCCCTTGACCTGGCGGCCGGTTCGCACCGGCTGAAGATCACGGCGAAGGGCGGCGCCAAGGGGCAGACGTTCCGGCTGCGCCGGGTGACCGGGGCGACGCGGGCGGCGGATGTCGCCGAGGCCGTCCGGGCCGCGCGCGGCGCCGACGACGTGGTGCTCTTCGCCTACGAGGACGCGACCGAGGGCTCCGACCGCACCTCGCTCGCGCTCCCCGACCACCAGGAGGCCCTCATCGCGGCGGTGGCGCGGGCCAATCCCCGTACGACGGTCGTGCTCAACAGCTCCTCCGCGATCACCATGCCGTGGCTCGACCGGGTCGGCGCCGTGCTCCAGATGTACTACCCCGGCCAGGAGGGCGCGGCCGCCACCGCCGCCGTCCTGTACGGGGACTGCGACGCCGGGGGCCGGCTCACCCAGTCCTTCCCGACCTCCGAGGCCACCCACCCGATGTCCGGGGACCCGCGCCGCTACCCGGGCGTGAACCGCGTCGAGGAGTACTCGGAGGGCATCCACCTCGGCTACCGCTGGTACGACGCGCAGCGCGTGGAGCCGCTGTTCCCGTTCGGGCACGGCCTGTCGTACACCTCGTTCGCGTACGAGGGGCTGAGTGCGCGCTGGGCGTCCGGGGGCGGCCTGGACGTGGGTTTCACCGTGCGCAACACGGGGCGGCGGGCGGGGATCGCCGTGCCGCAGGTGTACGTCGGCCCGTCGCCGGATCTCGAAGTCGACCAGGCCGTACGGGTGTTGGGCGGGTACCGCCGGATCGAGCTTGAGGCGGGGGAGCGGCGGCGGGTCACCGTGCGCGTCGCGCCCCGCACGCTCTCCTCGTGGGACGGCGAGCGGCACGGCTGGGTCCTCGGCACCGGCAGGCGAGCCGTATGGCTCGGCGCATCGGCCGGTGACCTGCTCCAGCGCACGGACGTGGTGATCGAGCGGAAGAGGGGGAAGTGACATGAGGCGCGGTCGAATACGTGTGGTGCTCGCGGCCGTGGTGGCGCTGACCGCCGCGGCCCTGCTGCCCGCACACGCCACCGAACGGTCCGAGGACCCGCTGGCGCGCACCACCTCCGGCTGGGTGCGCGGCGAGCACACCGGCGAGGGGCGGCAGTTCCTCGGCATCCCGTACGCCGAGCAGCCCGTCGGCGAGCTGCGCTGGCGGGAGCCGCGTCCCGCACAGTCCTGGCGCGGCGTGCGCGACGCCACCGCCTTCTCCAACAGGTGCGTACAGGCGTCGAGTTGGGACCCGGGATACGAGAAGCCGACCCACACGGAGGACTGCCTCGACCTGAACGTGTACGCGCCGGACGGTTCGGCGGGGCGGCCCGTGATGGTGTGGCTGCACGGCGGCGGGCTCACCGCCGGCGCGGGCGCCGACATCGTCCCCGACACCTTCGCACGGCGCACCGGCACGGTCGTCGTCACCGTCAACTACCGCCTCGGAGCAATGGGTTTCCTCGCGGCGGCGGGCCTCGACAAGCAGGCGTCCGACGGGGTCTCCGGCAACTTCGGCCTCCAGGACCAGCAGCAGGCGCTGCGCTGGGTGCGCGCCAACATCGGCTCCTTCGGCGGCGACCGGGACCGCGTGACGATCGCCGGCGAGTCCGCGGGCGGCCGCTCGGTGTGCACCCAGCTCGCGTCGCCGACCGGGCGCGGCCTGTTCCGGGCGGGAATCATCCAGTCCGGCGCGTACGGGGACTGCGCGGCCCGCGCACACCGTGCCGCCATCGCCGAGGGAGCGCGGTTCGCGGAGAAGGCCGGATGCGCCGCGGCGGCGGACACGGTCGCGTGCCTGCGTGGCAAGTCGGCCAAGGAGATCCTGGACGCGCAGGCCGGATTCGACTGGGCGCCCGTGACCGGCGGCCGCTTCCTGCCCGAACAGCCGGCCGCCGCGATCGCCGCGGGCCGCTCGGCGAAGGTGCCCGTCCTCAACGGCGCCAACAAGGACGAGGGCACCCTCTTCGCGTACGGCGCGTACGACGGCCAGGGCAAACCGCTCACCGCCGAGGCCTACCCGAAGGCGCTCACCGACACCTACGGGAAGACGACAGGGGAGCAGGCCCTGCGCGCGTACCCCCTCTCCGACCACGCGTCACCCACCCACGCCTACGCCGCCGCCCAGGGCGACCAGCTCATGGCCTGCCCGGCACTCCGCCTCGACGAGCGGCTCGCGGGGAGCGGGCCGCCCGTCTACGCGTACGAGTTCGCGGACCGCACCTCACCGCCGTTCGCCTCGATCCGGGAGGCGGGCAGGACGTTCGACTTCGGGGCCACGCACGTCAACGAGGTGCAGTACCTCTTCAAGCACTTCGGCCTCGACTCCCCGCTCGACGCCGAGCAGCGGGCGCTCGCCGACCGGATGGTGCGGTACTGGGGCTCCTTCATCAGGGGCGGCCCCCCGAAGGCCGACGGCGCGCCCGCCATGCCCGACCAGCGGCGGGCACCGGGACAGGTGTTGTCCCTGAGGACGGCCGGTGTGGGCGGGATCACGCTCTCGACGGACGTTCATCGTGCGCATCACTGCACCTTGTGGGACGCGGCGGCGTCATAGGGAGCAGGTAGGCTGCCCGGCGTGCGCGTACCGGAGGGGAGCGCGCGCCGGGCACAGGCAAGAAATCTGGTGGGTACGGGAGGCGACGTCGATGCACGTCCAGGCATGGCTCGACACGATTCCGGCGGTCGCCGTCTACGCCCTGGTGGCCGGGGTGATCGGAGTCGAGAGCCTCGGCATCCCGCTGCCCGGCGAGATCGTGCTCATCTCGGCGGCCCTGCTGTCCTCGCAGCACGGCGACGTCGACCCGTTCGTCCTGGGCGCCTGCGCCAGCGCGGGCGCCGTCATCGGTGACTCCATCGGGTACGCGATCGGCCGCAAGGGCGGGCGCCCACTGCTCGCCAAGATGGGCCGCAAGTTCCCCAAGCACTTCGGTCCCGGACATGTCGCCACCGCCGAGCGGTCCTTCGAGAAGTGGGGCATGTGGGCCGTCTTCTTCGGCCGCTTCATCGCCCTGCTCCGCATCTTCGCCGGACCGCTCGCGGGCGTCCTGCACATGCCGTACTGGAAGTTCCTCATCGCGAACGTCCTCGGCGGCGTGGTCTGGGCCGGCGGCACGACCGCCGTCATCTACTACGTCGGCGTGGTCGCGGAGGACTGGCTCAAGAGGTTCTCCTACGTGGGCCTGGCCATCGCCGTCCTGATCGGCATCGGTTCGATGCTCCTCGTGAAGCGCCGCGCGGCGAAGATGGCGGCGGAACACGAGGAGAAGGCCGCCCCTGAGGTGGAGCCGGTCAGTTCCAGCCCCTCCGGCGTTTGAGGAGCGGGGTCCGGGGCAGAGCCCCGAGACCGCAACCCCGTCGCAGGCTGAAGGCTTACCCGTGCACACCCCTGTGCACCTTCGCCAGCCCCACATAATGCGTCCCGTTGAGCGTCACCATCTCCCGCTCCTCCGCGGACAGCTCACGCCGCACCTTCGCGGGGACGCCCGCCACCAGTGACCCGGGCGGAACCACCATGCCCTGCGGCACGAGCGCCTGCGCCGCGACCAGCGAACCCGCCCCGATCACCGCGCCGTTGAGCACGGTCGCCCCCATCCCGATCAGGCAGTCGTCCTCGACGGTGCAGCCGTGCAGCACCGCGTTGTGGCCGACGGAGACGCGCTCGCCGATCGTCGCCGGGAAGCCGAGGTCGACGTGGACCGTGCAGTTGTCCTGGATGTTGCTGTCGGCGCCGAGCGTGATCGGCTCGACCTCGGACCGCAGCACCGCGCCGTACCAGACGCTCGCCCCCGCGTGCAGCGTGACGTCGCCGATCACCACGGACGTCGGGGCGACGAACGCCTCCGGGTCGACCTTCGGTTCCTTGTCACCGATGCCGGTGACGAGTGCCTCGTGGGACATGAGGTCTGTGCTCCCTACGTGTCGTACGTGTCATGCATGCGTCGCGCCAAGGGAAAGGTACCCGTGGGGCGAAGATCACAGGTCGTCGAGGTGGGGGTGGTCTGTACGCGTGGGTAACGTGACGCCGTGCCGAAGAAGCGGAACGACAAGGGTGGGCCGGCGCACCGGCTCGTACAGGCCGGCTGGCGCTGGGTGCAGCGCAAGGGCGCGGTCACCGCGCGGCAGCCCGGCGGGCACCGGTTCGGCGCGATCGGGCACGGCACGAAGCTCGCGTTCCCCCAGGGCACGGTGTTCGGCGAACCGTGGATCCGGCTCGGCGCGCACTGCATCATCGGCGAGCAAGTCACCCTGACCGCGGGCCTGATGCCGGACCTCGACCTCGGCCAGGACCCCATCCTGACCCTCGGCGACGGCGTCGTGATCGGCCGCGGCAGCCATGTCATCGCCGATACGACGGTGCGGATCGGCAGCGACGTCTACATGGGCCCGTACGTCTACATCACCTCCACCAATCACTCGTACGACGATCCGCACGAGCCCATCGGCAAGCAGTGGCCCCGGATGGAACCGGTCGAGATCGGGCCCGGCTGCTGGATCGGCACCGGCGCCGTGATCCTGCCGGGCGCCCGCATCGGCCGGAACGTGGTGGTCGCGGCCGGGGCCGTGGTGCGCGGTGAGGTGCCCGACCACGCGGTGGTCGCGGGCGCGCCCGCACGCGTCGTACGGAGCTGGGACGCGGAGTCCGGCTGGCAGCCGCCGCTCAGGACGCCGGCGCCGCGGGCGATACCCGAGGGCGTCACGCCGGACCAACTGCTCGCTCTGTCCGAACTCGACGACGGCGCCTGGGACACTGAACCCCGGACCAGATAGATGTAGCGAGCAACCAGGGAAGCCGTGGACACGAGCGAGACGAGCGACGACAGCAGAACCACCGGCGGCACCGACGGCGCGGAGGCCGAGGCCAAGCCGCGCGGCTGGCGCCGCTGGGCCATGGACACCCGGCCCCTGCGCATCCCCGCCTACCGCCGCCTGTGGTCCTCGACCATCGTCACGGCCGTCGGCAGCCAGCTCACCGCGGTCGCCGTGCCCAAGCAGATCTTCGACATCACCGGGTCCTCGGCGTGGGTCGGCGCAGCGAGCATGGCGGGACTCGTGCCGCTCGTCGTGTTCGCGCTGTGGGGCGGCGCGATCGCCGACCACATGGACCGCCGCAAGCTGCTCCTGATCACGAACTCCGGCATCGCCGTGACGTCGGTGCTGTTCTGGATACAGGCGATATCCGGGCTCGACTCGGTGGCCGTCCTGATGGTGCTGCTCGCGATGCAGCAGGCGTTCTGGGGCCTCAACGCGCCGGCCCGCAACGCGTCCATCGCGCGGCTCGTGCCAGAGAGCCAACTGGCGGCCGCCAACGCGCTCGGCTCGACGGTCATGCAGACCGGCCAGGTCGTCGGCCCGCTCCTCGCCGGTGTCCTCATCCCCGTCATCGGGCTGCCGGAGCTGTACCTGATCGACGCGGTCGCGCTGTGCGTCACCGTGTGGGCGGTGTACCGGCTGCCGTCCCTGCCGCCGTTGGTCGCGGCGGCGACGAAGCGGGCGGGCGTGCGCGAGATCGTCGACGGCTTCCGCTACATGTCCACGCACAAGGTGCTGCTGCTGTCCTTCCTCGCGGACATCATCGCGATGGTGTTCGGCATGCCGCGCGCGCTGTTCCCGCAGCTCGCCGATCAGACGTACGCGCCGTACGGGGAGGGGCTCGCGCTCGGGCTGCTGTTCGCGGCGATCCCGATCGGGGCGGTGCTCGGGGGACTGTTCTCCGGGACGTTCTCGCGGGCGAAGCGGCACGGGTGGATGGTGATCGGGGCGATCGTGGCGTGGGGCCTCGCCATCACCGGGTTCGGGCTGAGCGGGAGTCTGTGGCTCGCGGTCGTCTTCCTCGCCCTGGCCGGAATCGCGGACATGGTGTCCATGGTGTTCCGCGGGGCGATCCTGTTGTCGGCGGCGACGGACGAGATGCGGGGCCGTATGCAGGGGGTGTTCACAGTGGTTGTCGCGGGCGGGCCGCGTCTGGCGGATGTGTTGCACGGTTCGGCGGGGTCGGCCTTCGGTGCGCGGTCGGCGGTCGCCGGGGGAGGCCTGTTGGTGGTGCTGGCGATGCTGGTTCTGGCCATGGCGGCGCCTGCGCTGCGCCGCTACCGCGTCTGACCCGTCTGTTTCCCGCGGCGCCGTGGCTTGTGCGCCTACCCGTGCCCGGCGCCGAACCGGCCCTGTGCACGCGGCAGCGTGGCTTCTCGCTTCGCCGGGGCCGGGGTCGTCGTTCCTGTTGCGCGGCAGCGTGACTTCTCGCCTCGTCGGGGCCGGGTCCGTCGTTCTTGTTGCGCGGCACCGGGGGCCGCCTTGCCCACCCTGCCGCCCTAGGCGGCAGATTGCCCAAGGCGGGGCGGCACCTTGCCGTCACGGGTGGGGGTCCGGGGCGGAGTGGCGGGCTGCCCAAGGCGGGGCGGCACTCTCCCGTCACGGGTGGGGAGCCGTGGAGGATGGCGGATTGCTTCCGGGCGGGGCGGCACTCTCCCGTCACGGGTGGGGAGCCGTGGTGGGTGGCGGATTGCTTCCGGGCGGGGCGGCCCTCAGCGTCACGGGTGGGGAGCCGTGGTGGCGGCAGATTGTGCAAGGCGGGTGGCGGTTGACCGTCATGGGTGGGGAGTCTTGACGGGGGCAGGGTGCCCGAGGCGGGTGGGGTCGACCGTCATGGGTCGGGAGCTGTCCTGGCGGCAGATTGCTCAAGGCGTTGGCCGGCACCCCGTGAGGCCGAAGCCCCCGGAGGGGGCGGGTGGGTGGGAGATGGGCGGTGGTACGGGGCGGAGCCCCGAGGGTGCGACGCCGGTTCGGCAATTTCAGCCCCGCCGGCGATTGAGGCGCGGGGTCCGGGGCGGAGCCCCGGGAGCGGAACCACGTCCGCCGAAACATCAACCCGATGCCAACAGCACCGTTCCCACCAGCGCCAGCCCCGCCCCCGCCGCCTGCACTCCCCGCAACCGCTCACTGAGCACCGCCCGCGCGGCGAGCGCCGTCACCACCGGGTACGACGACGCCAACACCGCCGCCACGGTGACCGGCCCCGCCTGAGCGGCCAGCGAATACGTACCGTTGGCCGCCACATCCGCGAGCCCGACGAACGCCAACGCCGGCAGCGACGCCCGGATGAGCCGCCAGCCACCTTCCTCCGGCAGCACCCGCCCACCCCGCTTCCAGGACACGTACAACGCGCCCCCGCCCGCCAGGACGTTCGTCACCCGCTGCACGAACAGCGCGAGGAAGAGCCCGGTGAGCGTCGTGGACGCCTCCGCGATCAGCGCCATCACCGCACCGAACCCGAACGCCGCGAGCAACGTGAGCAGCACCGCCTGCCGCTGCACCGGCGCGCCCCTGAACTGCGGCCCACCCGCGAGGACCACTCCCACGACGGCGACCAGGATGCCCGCGAACTGCAGCACCCCCGGCCGCTCCCCGAGCACGAGCCCGACCCCCACCGGCACCGCGACCCCGACCGAGCCGAGCGGCGAGACGACCCCCATCGGCCCGAGGGCGAGCGCCTTGTAGAAGGCGAGCATGGCGACCGGTCCGACGAGCCCCGCGGCGACGGCGAACCACAGCTGCGGCCCCGCCTCCGAGAACGCGCCCGTGGCGACGACGACCACGCCGAGCACGACCACGGCGATCGCCTGCGAGACGACGACCACGGTGAGCGCCGGGGTGCGTCGCGTCAGCAGCCCGCCCCCGAAGTCGGCCAACCCCCACATGAGACTCGTGGCCAGGGCGAAGAGTGCTGTCATGCCGAACCTCGCAGTACAGTTTGCTGGACGCTTTGGTGCACCACACCGTAGTTCAACAAACTGAACACTGTCATCCAAAATAATGTCCCGCAGTCTCTATCAGTCTCTATCCTGGACGGAACGTGGCGGATCTCGATCTCCTGAACCAGGCGCTCGCGCGCAACGTCAAGCACTGGCGGTCCGAGCGCGGCTTCACCCTCGACGCGCTCGCCGCCCGCGCGGCCGTCAGCCGCGGCATGCTCATCCAGATCGAGCAGGCCCGCACGAACCCCAGCATCGGCACCGTCGTCAAGATCGGCGACGCGCTCGGCGTCAGCATCACCACGCTGCTCGACTACGAACAGGGCCCCAACGTCCGCATCGTGACGGCGGATCAGGCCGTACGCCTGTGGCACACGGACGCCGGCAGCTACAACCGGCTCCTCGCCGGAACCGAGGCCGAGGGCCCGCTGGAGATGTGGGACTGGCGGCTCGTCCCCGGTGAGGGCAGCGACTCCGACCCGCACCCGCAGGGCACCGTCGAACTGGTCCATGTCACGGCCGGCGAGCTGACCCTCGTCGTGGACGGCGCCCCGCACGCGGTGCCCGCGGGCGCCAGCGTCTCGTTCGAGGCGAGCACCGGGCACTCCTACCGCAACGACGGGACCGAGGACGTTGAAATGATCATGGCCGTGTCGGTGCCTTTCGTACGCTGAGACGCCCGGTCGGCGCCGGGGCGGCGGCTGTTAGCGTGCCGCCATGCGCGCACCCATCGGAACCTTCGACCACGTCCTCGCGGCCCCCGACGCCCTCGACCTCCTCACCCGGCCCGTGGCCGACGCCGTCCGCGCCTGGCGCGGCACCGTGCCCGCGCAGGACCTGATCCACGTCGACACCGATCCCGAGTGGGCCGACACCGCGACGTTCGTCGAGCACTACGGCCCCGACCTGCTCGCCACCTCCGCGAACTGCGTCGTCGTCGCGGGCAAGCGCGGCGGCGAGACCACCCTCGCGGCGTGCGTCGTGCTGTCCGCGACGAAGCTCGACGTCAACGGCGCGGTGCGCCGCCAACTCGGCGCCCGCAAGGCCTCGTTCGCCCCGATGGACACCGCGACCGGCGAGTCCGGCATGGAGTACGGCGGCATCACCCCGATCGGCCTGCCCGCCGACTGGCCGGTTCTCGTGGACGCGGCCGTCGTCGACCTCCCGCACGTCCTCATCGGCAGCGGCACGCGCCGCGGAAAGCTGATCGTGCCGGGCAAGGCGCTCGCCGAACTCCCGGGCGCCGTCGTGGTGGAGGGCCTCGGCGTCACGGTCTGATCCGCCCGGCGGGGCTCACCCCCGCCGCGCCTGCGCCGTGCTCTCCCGCACCACGAGCCGCGTCGGCACCAGCGTCGTGCCCTGTTCCGCCTCGCTCTCCCGCACCTGGCGCAGCGCGCTCTGGACGCAGCGCCGGCCGACCTCGGCGAAGTCCTGGTGGACCGTGGTGAGCGGGGGCTGGTACGAGCCCGAGTCGGGGATGTCGTCGAAGCCGATGACCGACACGTCCTCGGGGACCTTGCGCCCGCGCTCCTCCAGGGCCCGCAGCAGTCCGAGTGCCATCTGGTCGTTCGCTGCGAACACCGCGGTGCAGTCGGCCTGTTCGGCCAGGCGCAGGCCCGCGCGGTAGCCCGACTCGGCCGACCAGTCGCCCCGTACGAGCGGCGGGACGGCGCGGCCCGCGTCCTCAAGTGCCGCGCGCCAGGCGCCCGTTCGGCGTTGCGCCGCGAACGACTCGGAGGGGCCCGCCAGGTGCCAGACCGTGCGGTGGCCGAGGTCGAGAAGGTGGCGCACCGCGTCGCGGGTGCCGCCCGCCTGGTCCGTGTCCACCACCGCGTACCGGTCGCCCGCGTCGGAGTCGGCGACCACCACCTTCACGTGTGGCGGCAGGGAAAGGCGCGCCGAGTCGAGCAGGTGGACCTCCATGATGACGATGACCGCGTCGACGGCCAGCTCGCCGAGGCGGGAGAACGCGCCGCGCACCTCGTCCTGCGTGGGCACCGCGACCGGGAGCAGCGTGACCGCGTAGCCCTCCTGGGCGGCCGAGGTGGCGATGGCCTCCAGCGTGCGCATGTTGCCCGTCGTGGACAGCGTGAACGTGATGACGCCGATCGTGCGGAAGTCGCCCCGCTTCAGCGCCCGCGCCGCGCTGTTGGGCCGGTAGCCGAGCTCCTTCATCGCGGCGAGGACCCGCTCGCGGGTCTCCTCGTTGACGCCGGGGAAGCCGTTCGAGACGCGGGACACCGTCTGGGACGAGACGCCCGCGACGCGGGCGACGTCGGCCATCGACGCGTTCTGTGTACGGCGCCTGCCGCGCTGGGGGGCGCTCTCCTGGGTTGTCACCGTGTCCCTCACCGACTCTTGACCGTCCTCCTCGGGGCAGTGTAGACATGCCGCCACCGAATGTTTACGCAAACATAACAGCTGCCGGGCCCTTCACGCCCAAGGATGTTTACGCAAACATCGCGACCTGTGATCCACGGACGAGTGAGGGACGCGAGATGACCACGCTGCAACCGCCGGTCGCCCTGGGGCGGCGCCGCTCGTGGACGGGCTGGGGGTTCATCGGCCCCTTCGTGCTCGTCTTCGCCCTGGTCTTCCTGGCGCCGCTCGCCTACTCGGTCCACCTGAGCCTGTTTCGTACACAACTCATCGGCGGCACGACCTTCGTGGGCCTGGAGAACTACCAACAGGCGCTCCAGGACGCCCAGTTCTGGGCCGGGGTCGGCCGCGTCGGGCTCTTCCTGCTGATCCAGGTGCCGGTCATGCTGGGCATCGCCCTGCTCGTCGCCCTCGCCATCGACAGCGGCCGCCTCTACGGCAAGGACTTCTTCCGGATCACCGTCTTCCTGCCGTACGCGGTCCCCGCCGTCGTCGCGACCCTCATGTGGGGCTTCATGTACGGCACCCGCTACGGCCTGGTCGGCGACCTGGGCGACGCGTTCGGCACGAAGCTGCCCGACCCGCTCTCCGCCGACCTGGTCCTCGCCTCTCTCGGCAACATCGTGACCTGGGAGTTCGTCGGCTACAACATGCTGATCTTCTTCGCCGCGCTGCGCGTCGTACCGCACTCCCTGTACGAGGCGGCCGAGATCGACGGCGCCGGGCAGTGGCGCGTCATCACCGCCATCAAGCTCCCGGCGATCCGCGGCGCCCTCGTCATCGCCACGATCTTCTCGATCATCGGCAGCTTCCAGCTCTTCAACGAGCCGGCCATCCTCCAGAAGCTCACCCCGAACGCGATCACCACGGACTACACCCCGAACTACTACACGTACTCGCTGTCCTTCGCGGGTCAGCAGCAGAACTACTCCGCGACGGTCGCCATCGTCATGGGCGTGATCACGATGATCGTGGCCTACGTGGTCCAGCTGCGCGGCATGCGCAAGGGAGCGTGAGCGTGATGACCACCACCACCTCCGTGCGGACCTCCGCACCGCTCAAGTCCGCGGCCCCGCGCCTGCGTTCACCCCGCCGACCTTCGATGTCACGCCGTCCGCGACGCAGTGTCCTGCTGACCGTGCTCACGGGCGTCGTCCTCGTCTACAGCCTGCTGCCGCTGGTGTGGCTCCTGATCAGCGCCACCAAGTCGCCGCAGGGCCTGGCCCGTTCCTTCGGCCTCTGGTTCGACTCGGACTTCGACCTCTGGCACAACATCGCCGAGACCTTCACGTACCAGGACGGCGTCTTCGGCCGCTGGCTCCTCAACACCCTCCTGTACGTGGTGGTGGGCGCGGGCGGCGCCACCTTCCTCGCGGTCCTCGGCGGGTACGCGCTCGCCAAGTTCGCCTTCCCGGGCAAGCGCGCCGTGTTCGCCGTCGTCATCGGAGCGGTCGCGGTGCCGGGCACGGCGCTCGCGGTGCCCACGTTCCTGATGTTCAGCAAGATGGGCCTCACCGACACCCCGTGGGCCGTCGTCATCCCGTCGCTGATCTCGCCGTTCGGCCTCTATCTGATGTGGGTGTTCGCCACCGAGGCGATCCCCACCGAGCTGATGGAGGCCGCCCGCATCGACGGCGCGAGCGAGCTGCGCACCTTCTTCCAGGTCGCGCTGCCGCTGCTCGCGCCCGGCACCGTCACCGTCCTGCTCTTCACCACGGTCGCGACCTGGAACAACTACTTCCTGCCGCTGATCATGCTGAAGGACCCCGACTGGTACCCGCTCACGCTCGGCCTCGACTCCTGGAACAAGCAGGCGCAGACGGCCGGCGGCGAGGCCATCCCCCATCTCGTGCTCACCGGCTCGCTGCTCACCATCGTGCCGCTGATCGCCGCGTTCCTGCTGCTCCAGAAGTACTGGCAGTCCGGTCTCTCCGCCGGAAGCGTCAAGGAGTAGACCCCGCTCACCCCACCCTCCGTAGGACCACGAAGAAGTGGAAGCATGCCCATGCCCAAGAACTCCCGCCGCGTGCTGCGCGGCATAGGTCTCCTGTGTGTCCTCGCCCTCGGTGCCACCGCCTGCGGCGGCTCGGAGGACGACGGGTCCGCCGACAAGAAGGTCGGTTCGGCCGACATCGAGTCCGCGCTCAAGAAGGGCGGCACCGTCACGGTGTGGGCGTGGGAACCCACCCTGAAGCAGGTCGCCGCCGACTTCGAGAAGAAGCACCCGAAGGTCGACATCAAGCTGGTCAACGCGGGCACCAACAACGACCAGTACAAGGCCCTGTCGAACGCGATCTCCGCGAAGAAGGGCGTCCCCGACGTCGCGCAGATCGAGTACTACGCCCTCGGCCAGTACGCCCTGACCAAGCAGATCGACGACCTCAAGGCGTACGGCGCCGAGAAGCTGGCGGACTCGTACTCGCCGGGCCCCTGGAACTCCGTGAAGTCCGGCGACGGCGTCTACGGCCTGCCCATGGACTCGGGACCGATGGCGCTCTTCTACAACAAGAAGGTCTTCGACAAGCACAAGATCGCCGTCCCGACGACCTGGGACGAGTACGTCGAGGCCGCCCGCAAGCTGCACAAGGCGGACCCGAAGGCGTACATCACCAGCGACGTCGGCGACGCGGGCCTGACCACCAGCCTGCTGTGGCAGGCCGGTTCGCACCCGTACAAGGTCGACGGCACCAAGGTCGGCATCGACTTCACCGACCCTGGCGCCAAGAAGTACACCGACACCTGGCAGAAGCTGATCGACGACAAGCTCGTCTCGCCCGTCACCGGCTGGACCGACGACTGGTACAAGGGCCTAGGCGACGGCACCATCGCCACCCTGCCCACCGGCGCCTGGATGCCCGCCAACTTCGCCTCCGGCGTGAAGGGCGCGTCCGGGGACTGGCGCGTCGCCCCCATGCCGCAGTGGGAGAAGGGCGCGAACACCAGCTCCGAGAACGGCGGCAGCTCCCTCGCCCTGCCCGAGCTCGGTAAGAACAAGGAGCTCGCCTACGCCTTCGTCGAGTACGCCAACTCCGGCGCGGGCGTGCAGACCCGCGTCAAGAACGGCGCGTTCCCCGCGACGACGAAGGACCTGAACTCCTCCTCGTTCCAGAACACCGAATTCCCGTACTTCGGCGGCCAGAAGGCCAACAAGATCTTCGCCGAGTCCGCGAAGACCGTGCCCACCGACTGGAAGTACCTGCCGTTCCAGGTGTACGCCAACTCGGTCTTCAACGACACCGTCGGCAAGGCGTACGTCTCCTCGACCAAGCTCACCGCCGGACTGAAGTCCTGGCAGGACGCCTCCGCCAAGTACGGCACCGATCAGGGCTTCACCGTCGAGAAGTAGCCCGCGCCCCCTCTTCGTGACCGCATCCCCGGAAGGACGTGCATGACCGCCCCCCTCACCTCCCGCTTCCCGTACGCGAAGGGCTCGGACGGCACCCGGCGCCTCGGCTACGGAGCCGACTACAACCCCGAGCAGTGGTCGCGGGAGGTGTGGGCGGACGACATCCGGCTGATGCGCGAGGCCGGCGTGAACGTCGTCTCCCTCGCCATCTTCTCCTGGGCGCGGCTCCAGCCCACCGCCGACACCTGGGACTTCGGCTGGCTCGACGAGGTCATGGACCTGCTGCACGCGGGCGGCATCGGCGTCGACCTGGCCACCGCCACCGCCTCGCCGCCGCCGTGGCTGACCGCCGCGCACCCGGAGATCCTGCCGGTCACCGCGAGCGGCGAGACACTGTGGCCGGGCGCCCGCCAGCACTGGCGGCCCACCTCGCCCGTCTTCCGCGGGCACGCCCTCACCCTGGTCCGCCGGCTCGCGTCCCGCTACGCCGACCACCCGGCCCTGGTCGCCTGGCACGTCAACAACGAGCTGGGCTGCCACAACGTCTACGACTATTCGGACGACGCGGCCCGCGCCTTCCGCCTGTGGCTGCGCCGCCGCTACACCACGCTCGACGCCCTCAACGACGCCTGGGGAACGGCGTTTTGGTCCCAGCGCTACAGCGACTGGGAGCAGCTGCTGCCGCCGCGGCTCGCCGCCTCGCACCCCAACCCGACGCAGCAGCTCGACTTCAAGCGGTTCTCGTCGGACGCGCTCAAGGACCATCTGCTGGCCGAGCGCGAGATCCTGCGCGAGCTGACCCCGGACACACCTGTCACCACCAACTTCATGGTGATGCCCGGCACCAAGGGCATGGACTACGCGGACTGGGCCGGCGAGGTGGACTTCGTCGCCAACGACCACTACGTCATCCCCGGCCCGCAGGCCCGCGACGAGCTGTCCTTCTCCGCCAACCTCACCAGCGGCATCGCGGGACACCGCCCCTGGTTCCTGATGGAGCACTCCACCAGCGCCGTCAACTGGCAGCCCGTCAACCTGCCCAAGAAACCAGGGGAGTTGGCGCGCGACTCGCTGCTGCACGTCGCGCACGGCGCCGACGGCGTCTGCTTCTTCCAGTGGCGCCAGTCCGCCGCGGGCGCCGAGAAGTACCACTCCGCGATGCTCCCGCACGCCGGAGCCGACAGTGAACTCTTCCGCTCCGTCGTCGAGTTGGGCGCCACCCTCGGCGCGCTCGCCCCGATCGCGGGCAGCGGGCGCGAACCCGCCCGCGTCGCGATCCTCTTCGACTGGGACTCCTGGTGGGCGAGCGAGCAGGACTCCCACCCGAGCTCCCGCCTCGATTACCACCGCGAGGCACTCGACTGGTACTCGGCGCTGCTTCGCCTCGGCATCCGCGCCGACGTGGTGCCTGCGCACGGCACCGACCTGTCCGCGTACGACGTCGTCATCGCGTCCGTCCTGCACGTGATGCCGCAGCCGCTCGCCAAGGACCTGACCCGCTACGTCGAGGGTGGCGGCCACCTCGTCGCCACGTACTTCTCCGCGATCGTCGACGAGAACGACCACGTGTGGCTCGGCGGCTATCCGGGCGCGCTGCGCGACGTCCTCGGCATCCGCATCGAGGAGTTCGGACCGCTCCTCGACGGAGACACCGTCGACCTGGACAACGGCACCACCGGCAGCCTGTGGACGGACCGGATCTCCGTCACCAACACAGACGTCGAGGTCCTCGCGGGCTACCGCACCGGCACGTACGCGACCCGCCCGGCCGTCACCCGGCGCGGCACCGGCCGCGGCTCGGCCTCGTACGTCTCCACCCGCCTCGGAGTCGACGGCCTGACCGTGCTGCTGCCCGAACTGCTCGCGCCCGCCGGCGTGCGCAGCGAACTCCCGGAGCACGCGCGGGGGTTGGTCGAGCAGGTCGTCCGGCGTGACGCCGAGCACCGCTACCTCTTCCTGGTCAACCGGAGCGACGAGCGGGTGGCGCTGCCGGGGCTCACCGGTGACGTACTCGTCGGCCCGTCCGGTGAGGAACTCGTCCTGGCCCCCCGTCAAGTCGCCGTTCTGAAGCAGCCGCTCGACTCCTGGAACCACTCCGACCGAGCACCACGACACCCCACTCACACCGGGAGCACACGTTGGCGCGCTTGACCCGCAGACGGTTCATCGGCATCGCGGCGGCCACGGCCGCGGCGGCCGGAACCCAGATCTCCGCCGCACGGCTCGTCGCCGCGGCGGACACCGAGACAGGCACCACGGCGACGGTCACGGTCACCCCCGACCCCTCGTACCGGCACGACCGCTTCGAGGGGTGGGGCACCAGCCTCGTCTGGTTCGCGAACGCCACCGGGCACTACCCGGACGAGATCCGCGAGAGGATCGCCGACCTCGTCTTCGGGCGGGACGGCCTCGCCCTGAACATCGCCCGCTACAACATCGGCGGCGGCAACGCCCCCGACGTGCCCGACTACCTGCGGGCGGGCGGCGCCGTCGAGGGCTGGTGGCAGGCGCCCGAGGGCACCACCCGCACCGACACCGACTGGTGGGACCCGGACGACGCGGACCACTGGAACGAGGACGCCGACGCGACCCAGCGCTGGTGGGTCGACCGCATCAAGAAGGACATCACCCACTGGGAGACGTTCTCCAACTCGCCGCCCTGGTTCATGACGGTCAGCGGCTATGTCTCCGGCGGCTTCGACGCGTCGAAGGAACAGCTGAAGGAGGCGTCCGTCGACGAGTTCGCCACCTACCTGGCCGGTGCGACCCGGCGTCTGGAGAAGGCGCACGGCGTCAGGGTGAAGACCGTCGACCCGTGCAACGAGCCCAACACCAACTACTGGGGTACGAAGTTGGGCGCCGACGGCAATCCGACGGGCGGCCGTCAGGAGGGCTGTCACATCGGGCCCGCCCTCCAGCAGAAGATCGTGACCGCGCTCGACGGCGCGCTGAAGAAGGCGCGCACGACGGCCGTCGTCTCCGCGATGGACGAGACGAACCCGACGACCTTCGTCACCAACTGGACCAGCTATCCGGCCGACGTGAAGGACCGCGTCGCCCAGATGAACGTCCACACGTACGGCACCGGCGGCCGCACCTCCGTCCGTGACCTCGCCAAGGCCGAGGGCAAGCCGCTGTGGATGAGCGAGGTCGAGGGCGACTGGGGCGACGGCCAGTCCTTCACCGACATGCGGCCCGGCCTCGGGCTCGCCCAGCACATCGTCGACGACCTGCGCGATCTGGAGCCCAGCGCCTGGGTGTTCTGGCAGCCCGTCGAGGACTGGGACAACATGAAGCCCGGCGGCGAGTCCGCCAAGGGCGGCAACTGGGGCGAGGTCCAGGTCTCCTTCAGCGCGGGCCCCGACGACACCCTGGAGACCTGCCCCGTCTACACGAACACCAAGTTCGACACCGCGCGGAACTTCACCCACTACATCCGGCCCGGCGACCACCTCGTCAAGACCGACGACACCAACAGCACGGCGGCCGTCACCCGCGGCGGCACCGGCGCCACCGTCGTCCACGTCAACGGCACCGCGAGCGCCCGCACGGTGACGCTCGACCTGTCGAAGTTCGCGACCGTACGCCGAGGCGCGACCGTCACCCCGGTCGTGACCAGCACGGACGGCAAGCTGGACGAGCGGGCGCCGGTGACGGTGACGGGCCGCAGGGCGAGCTTCACGGTGCCCGCCCAGTCGGTGACCACGTTCGTGGTCAAGGGTGTGTCCGGGGTGGCGAAGGACGCCGCCGAGCTGCGCCAGGGACGCACCTACGAGCTGACGGGTGTGCAGAGCGGCAAGGACCTCACGGTCGCCGACGGCGGGGGCACGCTCGTCATCAGGTCGGGTACGGGGGCGCCCGGCCAGCGGTGGCGGCTCGCGCGGATCAGCGGGGAAGGGCCCGCGAACCGCAGGCGGTATGTGTTCACCAGCGCCGCCGACGGCAAGCGGCTCGCCGTGCGCGAGGGTGTGCCGGTCGTCGAGGCCGACACGGGGGAGCGGGACGCGGCCGCGCAGTGGCTCGTTTCGACGACGGGGGACGGCACGTACACCCTCGTCAACGCGGGCACCGGCCGTCTCCTGGAGGTCGGCGGGCAGGCCACGAACGAGGGCGCCGCCGTCGGGACGTGGCAGCCCAACTCCGGCTCCAATCAACGGTGGAGGGTCTCCGACGTGACGTCCTGACCGGCCTCCCGCGCGCCCCACGGCCCTGTGCCGTGGGGCGCATCCAGGCGACGAGGAGCCGGGGTGGGCCCCGGGCGGTCAGATGTGCTGCGCCCTGCGCTCCTTCAGCAGCAGCCACGCCAGGAACAGGCCGCCCGCGACGCCCGTCACCACACCCACCGGCATCAGCGCCGAACCCGTCACCCGCTGTGTCACCAGGTCGGCCGCCGTCACCAGGAGGGCGCCCATCCACGCGGCGGGCAGCACGTTCGGTCCCGGCGCGCGGGTGACACGGCGGGCCAGCTGGGGCGAGGCCATGGCGAGGAACGGGATCGGCCCGGCGGCGGCCACCGCCATCGCGGTCAGTCCCGTGCCCGCGCACAGCAGGATCAGACGGCTGCGTTCCGGTGGCACACCGAGCGCGCCCGCCGTGTCGTCGCCCATCTCCAGCATCGTCAGCCGGCGGCCGAACACCATCACCACGGGGACGCAGACGAGCAGGCCGAGCGCGGCCGTCCTGGCCTCGGTCCAGCCGCGGTCGTTGAGCGAGCCGATCGTCCAGCTCGCCGCCTGGGCGGCCTTGCCGATGTCGGCGCGGACGTAGAGGAAGCTGGTCGCCGCCCCGAGCACCGCGGACACGCCGATGCCGACGAGCACGAGCCGGTAGCCGTGCACGCCGCGCCGCCAGGCGAGCAGATAGACGGCGGTGGCCGTGGCGAAGCCGCCGACGAGCGCGCCCAGAGCGGTCTGCGGAGCCCCCGCGTCGAGCACGATGATCGCGACGAGTGCCCCGGCCGACGCGCCGTTCCCGAACCCGATGATGTCCGGGCTGCCCAGCGGATTGCGGGTGAGCGACTGGAAGACGGCGCCCGCCATGCCCGTCCCGAAGCCGACGAGCACCGCCACGACGGCACGCGGAAGGCGCAGGTCGAGGACGATGAACCCGGCGCCGGGCGGTCCGTCCCCCGCGAACGTCCGCAGCACCTCCATGGGCGACAGCGCGTACGTGCCCGTGCCGACGGAGAGCACCACGAGGCACGCCGTGACCACGATCAGCGCCAGGCAGACGAGCACGGAGCGCGGGTCGAAGCGGACCGAGAGCCGCCCCGCCCGCACTCTTCCGTGCCGCAACTCGGCCTCGTAGGAGCGGGGTCGGTCCTGCACCGCGGTCACAATTGAGCCACCTTCCGCTGCCGTACGAGATGGACGAAGATCAGGCCGCCGATGAACGACGTGACGATGTCCGCCTGGATCTCCGAGGGCGCCACCACGATCCGGCCGATCACGTCGGCCACGAGGAGCAGGCTGGGCGCGAACAGCGCGCAGTAGGGCAGCATCCAGCGCGGATCGGGTCCGGTGAACGCGCGGACCGCGTGCGGGATCATCAGGCCGACGAAGCCGATCGGCCCGCACACGGCGGTCGCGCTCCCGCACAGCAGCGTGACGGCCACGATCGACAGGACCCGGGTGCGCCGCACCGAGGTGCCGAGCGCGCGGGCGTGGTCCTCGCCCAGCGAGAGCGCGCCGAGCGGCCGGGCGAGCGCGAACGCGAGGAGCGCGCCCGCGACCAGCAACGGCAGCGCGGTGAGCAGGAGTTGGGGGTCGCGCTTGTCCAGCGTGCCGACGGACCAGTGGCGCATCGAGTCCAGGGCGTTCAGGTCCCACTGCTGGAGCCCATTCACGTAGCCGAACAGGGCCGCGTTGACGGCCGTGCCGGCGAGCGCGAGGCGGACCGGTGTCGCCGACCGGGTGCCGCCCAGGGCGTTGACGAGGACGGCGGCGACGGCGGCGCCGAGCAGCGCGAACCACAGGTATCCGGTGAACGAGGTGATGCCGAAGACGCTGATCGCGGTGACGACGGCGGCCGCCGAGCCCGCGTTCACACCCAGAAGTCCCGGGTCGGCCAGGGGGTTGCGGGTCAGTACCTGCATCACGCCGCCCGCGAGGCCGAGCGCCGCGCCCACGGCGATGCCGATGAGCGTTCGCGGCAGCCGCAGTTCCCGCACGATGCCGTCGCTCGCGGAACCCGTCGGCGCGAAGAGCCCGCTCCAGACCTGGTCGGGCGCGAGGTGCTGCGTGCCCACGGCGAGCGAGAGGGCGGCGGCGGTGACGAGCAGTGCCAGACCGAACAGGAGTCCCGTGGTGCGGGGCGGTCGGCTGCGCGGCTCGGTGGCCGGGAGTTGCTGTGTTCCGCCGGGGCGGAGTCGTAGTCCTGCGGGCATGTGGTTAGCTTAGGCTAACCTAACCACGTCTGCTAACAATTACGTCGACAGAAAAGCCCGGGTCGTTTCCGGGGAGCGCACGTCATTTCCGGACAACGCGGGTCGTTTCCGGAGGAAGAGGAGCCATGAGCGTCCAGTCCGTTGCCGCCCTGCCGGACCACCGGCCGGACCGCGTCACCGGTGCCCGCGTCGCGCGCCTCGAGGAGCGCATCGCCGCGGCCGACGACGCTCAACGCGCCCGCATCGCCGAGGAGTTCTGGCGGGAGGCCGCCGCCCGTGGCACGCCGCTCGTCGAAGAACTGGACGGCGAACCCGACCACCGCGCGGTCACCTTCCTGTGGCGCGGCCACCGCGCCACCCGGCAGGTGCTGCTCATGGTCAGCCACCTCGGCGACCGCGCCCACCTCGCGGGCTCCCTCATGGAGCGGATCGCCGGCACCGACATCTGGCACTTCGGGCTGCGGCTGCGCGCCGACCACCGCGCCTCGTACCGGATCGCCGCCGACATCTCGGCCAAGGAGCCGCCCGAGGACCCCGAGGTGCTGCAGGCGCGGCTGCGCTCCCTCACGGTGCACGGGGCCCACGACCCGCTCAACCCCCGGCGCCTGCCCACCCGTTGGGGCGCGGGCGACAGCTCCGTCTTCGCCCTGCCCGAGGCCCCCGCCCCGGCCTGGACCGAGCGGCGCGGCACCGTGCCCGCCGGGCTGCTCGAACGGCACAGCGTGGGCGCCGCGGCACTGAGCGCGGAGCGCGACGCGAGCGGCGAACGCGACGTGTGGGCGTACGTGCCCCCTGGTCCTCGCGGGAGCACGGAACGGCTGCCCGTCCTCGTGCTCTGCGACGGCGACATGTGGTTCGGCCGCCTCGGCCTCCAGCACACTCTCGACGCGCTGATCGCCGACGGGCGGCTGCCGCCGCTCGCCGTGCTCGCACCTGACGCCGTCGACCGGGACACCCGGCACCGTGAACTCGGCGCGCGGGACGCCTTCGTGGAGTTCCTCGCCGACGAACTGCTGCCGTGGGCGACGGACCGCTGGCCGCTCGCGACGGACCCGGCGCGCACCGTCGTCGCGGGACAGAGCCTCGGCGGCCTGGCCGCCCTGCACGCGGGGCGGCTGCGACCGGACCGTTTCGGCCATGTCGTCGCCCAGTCGCCCTCGCTGTGGTGGCGGCCGAGCCTGCCGCCGGGCGTCGTGCAGAAACACGTCTTCGGAGTGCCGTGGATCGTCGCCCGGTACGCCGAGGCCGACCCCGCGCCGATCACCGTCCACCTCGACGCGGGTCTGCACGAGGGCGCGATGGTCGACCACTGCCGCACCCTCTACGACACGCTGCACTCGGCCCGCTACCAGGTGACCCGCAACGAGTTCAACGGCGGTCACGACTACGCCTGTTGGCGCGTCGCCCTCGTCGACGCCCTGATCCGTCTCCTGGGTGCCGCCCCCGCCTAGGTCCTGTCTTCAAACTCCCGTCTGCGTCTTCGGGCGACGACGGGAGTTGGAAGACAGGCCCTAGCGCGGCCCCTCGGACCTCCCCCCCCCCCCCACACCATCTCTCTCCTCTCATCTCCCTAAGGAGCCCTACGCACATGTCCTCCCCGAGAATCCGCCGCGCCGCCCTCATACCGGCCGCCGCCGTCACGGGCGCCCTGCTCCTGAGCGCCTGCGGCAGCGACAGCGGAGACGACGCAGGCGGCGCGGAGAAGGCCGGTTCCGCGTCGAAGACGCGGCAGCTCACCGACGCCCAGGGCCGCGAGGTCAAGGTGCCGAGCGACCCCAAGAAGGTCGTCGCGCTCAGCGAGCCGACCCTCGACGCGGCGCTCGCCCTGGGCGTCGAGCCGGTCGGCACCACCGCGGGCCGCGGCCAGAAGGGCGTCTCCTCCTACCTCGCGGACAAGGCCACCAAGGCGCAGGTCGTCGCCTCCGTCGCCGAGGCCGACATGGAGAAGCTCGCCGCGCTCCAGCCCGACCTGATCCTCCTCGACGAGACGACCGGCGCGAAGAAGACCGTCGACAAGCTCCAGGAGATCGCGCCGACCGTCGTCACCGCGAAGCTCAACGAGGACTGGAAGACGGCGTTCACCGACACCGCAGACGCCCTCAACAAGAAGTCCGACGCCGAGAAGTGGCTCGCCGACTTCGACACACAGGTCGCCGGCACGAAGAAGAAGCTCGGCGACAACGCCGGAAAGTCCGTCTCCGTCATCCGCTGGCAGGACGGCGCGCCCTCCGTCGTCGGCAAGGGCGCGGGCCACGTCGGCTCGACGCTCAAGGCGCTCGGCCTCGACCGCCCCGAGGACCAGCAGGGCGCGAGCACCGGACACAGCGAGCCGGTCTCCCTGGAGAAGCTCGCGAGCATCGACGGCGACTGGCTGTTCCTCGGCGCCCTCGGCAGCGAGGACGACAGCCGGAAGGCCTACGCGCAGGCCCGGAAGGTCACCAACTTCGAGAAGTTGAAGGCCGAGAAGGAGGACCACGTCGTCGTCATCGACGGCTCGGCGTGGAACAGCGCGGGCGGCCCGCTCGCCGCGCGGACCGTCCTCGACGACATCAAGGGGGCGCTCGCCAAGTGATGTCTCCCAGCACTGGCCTTGACCTGGCCGGCCGGCTCGCCCTCGTCACGGGGGCGGGCCGGGGGATCGGCGAGGCCGTCGTCGCCGCGCTCGCCGCGCGCGGCGCCCGCGTGATCGCCACCGACCTGGACGCCGAAGCCGCCGCGAAGGCCGCGGCCCCCTACGCCGAAGGGCAGGTCGTCGCCCGCCCCCTCGACGTCACCGACGCGGCGGCCGTCGAGGCGCTCGTCGCCGACACCGAGGTCGGCCACGGTCCCCTCGACATCGCTGTCAACGTCGCCGGGATCCTGCGCGGCGCACCCGTCGTGGACCTCGCCGACGAGGACTGGGCCGCCTGCTTCGCCGTCAACACCAACGGCGCGATGCATGTCTCGCGGGCCGTCGCCCGCCGGATGGTACGGCGGGGGAGCGGGAGCATCGTCACCGTCGCATCCAACGCCGCCGGCATCCCCCGCCAGGGCATGGCCGCGTACGCCGCGTCGAAGGCGGCCACCGCGATGTTCACCAAATGCCTCGGCCTGGAGGTCGCCGCGCACGGGGTGCGCTGCAACAACGTCTGCCCCGGCTCGACCCTCACCGACATGCAGCGCGGCATGTGGGAAGCGGCGCCCGGCGGCGACGCTGAGGCCGGTGCCCGCGCCGTCATCGAGGGCGACCTCGCCGCGCACCGCACCGGCATTCCCCTCGGCCGCATCGCCGATCCCGGCGACATCGCGGAGGCGGTGGCGTTCCTCGCCGGAGACCGGGCCCGGCACATCACGATGCAGGACCTGTACGTCGACGGCGGGGCGACCCTCCGCGGGTGACCGGGAGCCGTTCCCACGTCGCGGGGCGCCGCCCCGGACCCCGCTGCTCAAACGCCGCAGGGGCTTGATCGTGCCCCTGTCCACTTGATCGCGTCCCCGTCCTCAATCACCGCAGGGGCTTGTTCGTGCCCCGTTCTTGAAGGCCCCCACCCTTGGAGACACCCATGACCACGGTCGCCAGGCCCAGTGTGCCCGAGCTCGTCCCGCCCGGTTCAGCCACCGCCCTCCTGGAGGAGTACGCGCCCGTCACCGACCGCTTCCTCGCCACCCCGCACCGCACCCTCCTCGGGCGCGGCGTCGTCGCCGAACTCCCGCACAGAGAAGGCCCGTTGAGTTCCCGTGTGCGGGCGCTGCTCGACTCCCGGCGGCGCGCCGGTGACCCGAACCCCGTCGTGATGGGTGCCCTGCCCTTCGACCCCGGTGCCGCGCCCGCCCTCGCCGTGCCGGAGTCCGTGCGGTGGGCGCCGCCGCTGCGCGAGGACCCGCTCATCGCGCTGCCCGTGCCGACCGCCGGTGCCCAGTGGTCCGTGCGCGAGGTTCCGGAGCCCGAGGTGTACGGTGCCGCCGTCGCCGCGGCCGTCGAGCGGATGAAGGCCGGCGAGTTCGACAAGGTGGTCCTCGCCCGCACCCTCGAACTGACCGCCCGCGAGGCCCCTGACCTGCCCGTCATGCTGCGCCGCCTCGCCCGCCGCGACCCGGCCGGCTACACCTTCGCGGTGCCCAGCGCCCCCGGCCGTACGCTCATCGGCGCGAGCCCCGAACTCCTCGTGTCCCGCACCGGAGCCACGCTCACCGCCAACCCCCTCGCCGGCTCCGCGCCGCGCTCCGCCGACCTCGCCGAGGACGTGCGCCGTGCCGCCGCGCTCCTCGAATCGGCGAAGGACCTGCACGAGCACGCCGTCGTGGTGGACGCGGTGCGCGAGGCCCTCGCCCCGTTCTGCGCCCGCATCGACGTGCCCGCCCGCCCCACCCTCGTACGGACGGCCGCCATGTGGCACCTGTCCACGACCGTGACCGGCGAACTCGCGGACCCCGGGCGCACCACCGCCCTCGACCTCGCCGCCGCGCTGCACCCCACCCCCGCGGTGTGCGGCACACCGACCGGCCTCGCGCGGCAGGTCATCGCGGAGTCCGAGCCGTTCGACCGCGGCGCCTACACCGGCATGGTCGGCTGGCAGAACGCCGACGGCGACGGCGAGTGGGTCGTCACCATCCGCTGCGCCGAGGCCGAGGGCAATCTGCTGCGCCTGTTCGCGGGCGCGGGGATCGTCGCCGAGTCCTCGCCCGAGGCCGAGACCGCCGAGACCGGCGCCAAGTTCCGCACCTTCCTGAACGCCGTGGGAGCCGCCCTGTGAGCACCAGCCCCCTCGCCCCCGGTGTCGACGCGCCCACCTGGCCCGCCGAGTACGCCGAGCGGTACCGCGCCGCCGGGTACTGGCGCGGCGAGACCTTCGGCGGAGTGCTGCGCGAGCGCGCCGAATCCCACCCCGACCGGATCGCCCTCGTGGACCCGGCCCCCTCCAGACGCACCTGGACCTACCGCCAACTCGACGACCAGGTCGACCGGTTGGCCGCCGGGTTCGTGTCACGCGGCATACGCAAGGGCGATCGTGTCGTCGTCCAGCTGCCGAACGTCGGCGAGTTCGTCGAGGTCGTCTTCGCCCTGTTCCGCATCGGCGCGCTGCCCGTGTACGCGCTGCCCGCGCACCGCGAGAGCGAGATCGCGTACTTCTGCTCCTTCACCGAGGCCGTCGCCTACGTGATCCCCGAACGGCACGCGGGCTTCGACCACCGGGCGCTCGCGAGCAAGGTCCGGGCAGCGACACCGAGCCTCAAGCACGTGTTCGTGGCCGGGGACGACGCCGGCGAGCACACCGCACTGTCCGAAGTGCCGTGCGAACCCGTCGAGTTGGACGGCCCGCAGCCGCACGAGCTGGCCTTCCTCCAGCTGTCCGGCGGCACCACCGGGCGGCCCAAGCTGATCCCGCGTACTCACGACGACTACCTGTACTCGCTGTGGGGCTCGAACGACATCTGCGGCGTCGACGCCGACACCCGCTTCCTCGTCGTGCTGCCCGCCGCTCACAACTACCCGATGAGCAGCCCTGGTTGGCTCGGTGTGCTGTACGCGGGCGGCACCGTCGTGCTCGCGCCCGCGCCCGACCCGGACACCGCGTTCCCGCTCGTCGCGAGCGAGCGGATCACCATGACGGGCCTCGTGCCGCCGCTCGCCCTGGTGTGGACGGACTCCGCGGCCGGCACCGCGCACGACCTGTCGAGCATGGAACTCGTCCTCGTCGGCGGCGCCAAGTACAGCGAACAGGCCGCCCGCCGCCTCGAACCCGCCCTCAGCTGCCGCCTGATGCAGGTCTTCGGCATGGCGGAAGGGCTCGTCAACTACACGCGCCTGGACGACGATCCGGAGACCGTCGTCGCCACGCAGGGGCTGCCGATCTCCCCGGACGACGAGGTGCGCGTCGTCGACGACGCCGACCAGGACGTCCCCGAGGGCGGCTTCGGGCATCTGCTCACCCGCGGCCCGTACACCATCCGCGGCTACTGGCGGGCCCCCGAGCACAACGCCCGCTCCTTCACCGCCGACGGGTTCTACCGCACCGGCGACATCGTGCGCCGCACCCCGACCGGGCACCTCGTCGTCGAGGGCCGGGCCAAGGACCAGATCAACCGGGGCGGCGAGAAGATCGCCCCGGAGGAGATCGAGAACATCCTGCTCGCCCACCCCGCCGTGCACGACGTCTCCGTCGTCGGCGTCCCCGACGAGTACCTCGGCGAACGCTCCCTCGCCTACGTCATCCTGCGCGCCGACGCCGGACCCCTCAGGTCCGTCGCCGTCAAACGCTTCGTACGGGAGCGGGGCGTGGCCGCGTACAAGGTGCCCGACCTCGTCGAATTCGTCGACGCCTTCCCGCAGACCGGCATCGGCAAGATCAGCAAGAAGCATCAGCGGTCCGCCGCCGAGCAGCACTGAGAGGTACCCCCACCATGGCCCTGCCCGCCATCGCCGCCTACCCGCTCCCCACCCCCGGGGAGCTCCCCGCGAACCGCGTCGCCTGGACCGTCGACCCGGCCCGCGCCGTGCTGCTCGTGCACGACCTCCAGCACCACTTCCTCGCCAAGTACCCGCAAACCGAACAGCCGTTGACCGGCATGCTCGACAACACCGCCCGGCTGCTCAAGGAGAGCCGCGGCCTCGGCATCCCCGTGTACTACTCCGCGCAGCGCGGCGGCCAGAGCCCCGAGGAGCGCGGGCTGCAGCTCGACTTCTGGGGCCCCGGCGTCGCCGACGATCCGGCCGTCCTCGCCATGCCCGGGGCCGTCGCACCCGAGGACGGCGACACGGTCCTCACCAAATGGAAGTACAGCGCGTTCGTCCGCACCGAACTCGAGGAGCTGATGCGGGAGTCGGGCCGCGACCAGCTGGTGATCGTCGGCGTGTACGCGCACATCGGCGTGATGGTCAGCGCCGCCGACGCGTGGATGCGGGACATCCAGGCGTTCGTCGTCGCCGACGCCGTCGCCGACTTCACCCGCGAGGACCACGACATGGCGCTGCTCTGGGCCGCGGGCCGCTGCGCCGTCGTCACCACCACCGACCAGCTCATCGAGGAGGTACGGGCCGCATGACCACGCTCACCGTTCAGAGGATCCGCGAGGACGTCGCCGACTGCCTCGGCGAGGACGACCCCGCCGAGATACCCCTCGACGAGAACCTCGTCGACTACGGGCTCGACTCCGTGCGCGTCATGACCCTCCTGGAGCGCTGGCGCAGGGACCACGGCGCCGAGGCCTCGTTCGTCGACCTCGCCGAGCAGCCGGCCATCGAGGCCTGGGCGAAGATCCTCGGGGTGGCCGCCTCATGACCGCGACCGTCAGCGAGCCCACCGAGGCCCGCGACCTCGTCCTGCCGCTCACCTCCGCCCAGTCCGGCATGTGGTTCGCGCAGGCCCTCGACCCGCTCAGCCCCGCGCAGAACACCGCCGAGTACCTGGAGATCGACGGCGACATCGACCCGGACCTCTTCGCCGAGGCGCTGCGCCGGGTCGTCGCCGAGGCCGACGCCCTGCGCGTCCGCGTCGAGGACACCCCCGACGGCCCCCGCCAACGCGTGTGCGGCAGCGTCGAGTTGCCGCTCACCGTGCGCGAGGACCTCAGCGAGGACGAGGCCCTGGCCTGGATGCGCGCCGACCTCGCCGAGGCCTGCGACCTGGCGGAGGGGCCGCTGTTCCGGCACGCCCTGTTCCGCGTGGGGGAGCGGCGCTGGCTCTGGTACCAGCGCATCCACCACCTCGTCGTCGACGGTTTCGGCTACTCGCTCCTCGTCGGCCGGACCGCCGCCATCTACACGGCACTCGTACGCGGCGACGACCCGGGCCCCCGCGCCTTCGAGACCCTTGCCGACCTGCTGGCCGTCGACGCCGAGTACCGCGCCTCCGACGCCTTCGCCGCCGACCGCGCGCACTGGGGCGAGGCCTTCGCGGACCGCCCGGAGGCCCCCCGGCTCGCGGGCCGCGGCGCGCTGCCGTCCCGCACCTTCCATCGCCGTACGGCACGGATCGCGCCGGAGACCACCGAGCGGCTGAAGGAACTCGCCGCGCGCACCCGCGCCACCTGGCCCGACGTCCTCATCGCCGCACAGGCCCTCTACACCTCCCGCGCCACGGGCCGCGAGGACGTCGTCCTCGGCCTGCCGATGATGGGCCGCATGGGCTCGGTCGCCCTCCGCGTCCCCGGCATGGTCATGAACGTGCTGCCGCTGCGCCTCACCGTCACCCCCGACGCCACCTTCGCCGAGCTGGTCCGCCAAGTGGTCCTGGGCGTAAGGGAAGTGCGCCGCCACCAGCGCTACCGCTACGAGGACATCCGCCGCGACCTCGGCCTGCTCGGCGAGAGCCGGGGCCTGGTCGGACCGCTCGTCAACGTCATGCCGTTCGACTACGGCGCCGAGTTCGCGGGCGCCCCCGCCCGCGCGCACAACCTGTCGGCCGGGCCCGTCGACGACCTCACGGTCAACATCTACGACCGCGCCGACGGCCGCGGCCTGCGCATCGACCACGACGGCAACCCGGCCCTCTACGCGGACGAGGACCTGGCCGCACACCAGACCCGTTTCCTCGACCTCCTGGGCCGCCTCGCCGAGACCGACCCGCAGGCACCGATCGCCACGCACACCATCGCCACATCGGCCGAACTCGCCCTTGTTCTCGACGAGTTCAACCGCACCGAGCGGGCCCTGCCGCCCACCACCCTCATCGGCCCCATCGAGGCGCAGGCCACCCGCACTCCCGACGCGACCGCCCTCGTCTGCGGCGGCACGGTGCTCACCTACGCGCAACTCAACGCGCGGGCCAATCAGTTGGCTCGCCACCTGCAAGCGCTGGGAGCCACCCCCGGCCGCCTCGTCGCGCTCTCCCTGCCGCGCTCGGCCGAGCTGATCGTGACGCTGCTCGCCGTCCTCAAGTCCGGCGCCGCGTATCTCCCGCTCGACCCCGACTACCCCGAGCAGCGCCTCACGTACATGCTCCAGGACGCCGAACCCGTCTGCGCCGTCACCGACACAGCGGACCGCCTCCCGGCCGACGCGGGCACCCCGCTCGTCGTCCTCGAAGGCCTCGACCTGTCCCCGTACGCCACCGTCGACCCGGCCCGCGCGCTCACCCCCGCCCACCCCGCGTACGTCATCTACACCTCCGGCTCGACCGGCCGCCCCAAGGGTGTCGTCGTCCCGCACTCCGCGATCGACAACCGGCTCCGCTGGATGCAGCACGAGTACGGGATCGGGGCGGCGGACGTCGTCCTGCAGAAGACGCCGTCCTCGTTCGACGTGTCGGTGTGGGAGTTCTTCTGGCCGCTGCGCGAGGGTGCGACGCTCGTCGTCGCCGAACCGGGCGGCCACAAGGACCCGGCGTACCTGGCCCGGATCATCCGCCAACAGGCCGTCACCACCTGTCACTTCGTGCCGTCGATGCTCCAGGTGTTCCTCGCCGAACCCGACGCCGCCTCCTGTGCGGGCGCGCTGCGCCGCGTCTTCTGCAGCGGCGAGGCCCTGCCCCGCGAGACGGTGAACGCCTTCGCCCGCACCCTCCCCGGCGTGGCCCTGCACAACCTGTACGGCCCGACGGAGGCCGCCGTCGACGTCACGTACCACGCGTGCGAGCCGTCCGGCACCGGGCCCGTGCCCATCGGCCGACCGGTGTGGAACACCCGCCTGTACGTCCTCGACCCGGCCGGACAGCCGTGCCCGCCCGGCGTGACCGGCGAACTGTACTTGGCGGGACGCCAGTTGGCGGACGGCTACCTCAACCGTCCCGAGCTGACCGAAGAGCGCTTCGTGTCGGACCCGTTCACGCCGTACGAGGGCCTTCGCATGTACCGCACCGGCGACCTCGCGCGCTGGACCGAACGCGGCGAGGTCGAGTACCTCGGCCGCACCGACCACCAGGTCAAACTGCGCGGCCAGCGCATCGAACTCGGCGAGATAGAAGCCGAGTTGGCGGCACAGAAGGGCGTCGACGGTGCGTGCGCGCTGGTCCTCGACGACCGCCTCGTCGGCTACGTGACAGGGGACTCGCCCGACCCGGCAGAGATCCGCGCCGCGCTCGCCCGCACCCTGCCCGAGCACATGGTGCCCTCCGCGATCGTCCCGCTCGACACGTTCCCGCTCAGCCCCAACGGCAAGCTGGACCGCCGCGAGCTGCCGAAGCCCGTGTTCACCGGCGGCGGCACCAGGCGACCGGGGAGCCCGCGCGAGGAGACACTGACCCGCCTGTTCGCCGAGGTGCTCGGCGCCGAAGGAGCGGGCCCCGACGACGCCTTCTTCGACCTGGGCGGCACCTCGCTGCTCGCGGTGCGCCTCGTCAACCGGGTCCGCGAGGAACTGGGCGCGGAACTGACCATCGGCTCGCTCTTCGCCTCGCCGACACCGGCCGCGCTCGCCGCCCGCATCGACGACGCGTCACCGGTGTCCGCGGACGCCCTCGGCGTCGTCCTGCCGCTGCGCCGCGAGGGCGCCCGCCCGCCGCTCTTCGCGATCCACCCGGCGGGCGGCATCTCCTGGTGCTACGCGGGACTGACCGCACGCCTCGACCGCGACCAGCCGGTGCACGGCCTTCAGGCACGCGGACTGACCTCGGACGACGCACTCCCGGACACCCTGTGGGAGCAGGCGGCGGACTACGTCGACGAGATCCGCCGGATCCGGCCGCACGGCCCCTACCGGCTCATCGGCTGGTCCGTCGGCGGCATCCTCGCGCACACCGTCGCCGTACTGTTCCAAGAGGCCGGCGAACAGGTCGAACTCCTCGCGCTGCTCGACGCGTTCCCAGCCGAGCAGTGGCGCGAGCGCCCGGCCCCGGAAGAGGGCGACGCCCTCACCGCGGTCCTGCGCATGGCCGGCTTCGAACGCACCGACGAGGCCACCCGCGAGGACGTCCTCGCCACCCTGCGCAGGGCGGGCAGCCCGCTCGCAGGCCTCAAGGACAGCACCCTGTCGCGGATCGTCGACATCGTCCCCAACCACGCCCGCATGATGCGCGCCCACGAGCACCGGAGCTTCGACGGCGACGTCCTGTTCTTCACGGCCGCCGCCCCACGCCCCGAGGACTGGCTGACCCGCGAGGCCTGGCGCCCGCACATCACCGGCCGCATCACCAACCACGATCTGCCGTGCACCCACCCGGAACTGCTCAAGGAGGAGCACGTGGAACGGATCGCCGACGCCCTGGCCACCCGTCTGAAGGAGCTGGACGCCTGACGCAGGCGTACCGTGCGGCAGGTGACCGACACCGACCGCGAACGCCTGCGCGGCACCTTCACCCAGAACGCCGACCGCTACGACCGCGCCCGCCCCGGCTACCCGCCCCGGATGTACGACGACCTTCCCGGGGCGGGGCCGGGGTGCCGCGTGCTGGAGATCGGGTGCGGCACGGGAAAAGCGACCGTGCCGCTGGCCGAGCGGGGCTGCCGGATCGTCGGCGTGGAACTGGGCGCCGAGCTGGCGGCCGTCGCCCGCCGCAAGCTGCCCGGCGCGACCATCGACGTGGCGGCCTTTGAAGGCTGGCCGCTGCCGCCCGAACCCTTCGACCTCGTCCTCGCCGCGACGTCCTTCCACTGGATCGACCCCGCCGTCCGCATCGCCAAGAGCGCGGACGCACTGCGTCCCGGCGGCACGCTCGCCACCGTCTCCACCCACCACGTCGCGGGCGGCACCGAGGACTTCTTCGCCGAGGTCCAGGGCTGCTACGAGCGCTTCGACCCGTCGACCCCGCCGGACCTGCGCCTCACCCCGGCCGCCGCCATCCCGTACGACAGCCAGGAGGCGCCGAACCGCAACGTCTTACAGGGCAACGCGGCGCTCCCCGGCGCCGACCGCTTCGAGCCGCCCGTCTTCCACCGCTACGAACGCGAACTCACCTACGGCACCACGGACTACCTCGACCTGCTCGGCACGTTCTCGGGCACCCTCGCCCTCGACCCGGCCGCCCGCGCCGGCCTGCTCGACTGCATCGGCAGACTCATCGACACGCGCTACGGCGGCCGGGTCACCAAGCGCTACCTGACGGAACTCCGCCTGGCCACCCGCCGGTAGGGCCCCTGCTACTCGAACGCGGCTGCCGCCTCCCGTAGTGCCTCCGCCACGGCCTGCGGCGAGTCCGGTCCCGGTGTGCCCGGCTCGTAGGTGACCGAGCGGAGGGCGCCCGTGTAGCGGAAGACGCCGTGGCGTTCGTGCAGCGGCCAGGACACCGGTGACTTGCGGTCCAGGCCGACGCTGATGCCCTGGAACGGTGCCATGCCGATCAGCTGGTGGACCGAGGGCGTGGTGGCCCGCTCGGCGCCGTCGACGCAGAGGGTGAAGCGCCAGCGCAGGCCCGGTTCGGCGGTGGCGGTGAGCCGGACGGTGCGGGTGCCCGGCGGCAGCGGGCCGGCGTCCGTCTCGCGCAGCGCCCCGTACTCGTTGTACGCGAACCGCAGCCGGCCGCCCTCGACGTAGAGGCTGTAGCCGCCGCCCTGGTCGCCGTGCGAGACGAGGACGCCGCTGTCCCCCTCTTCGTACGCCGCGAGTTCCACCCTGACCGTGAAGGAGCGGAAGGCGATCAGGCGTGAGGAGCGGTAGCGCTCCAGCTCGGGGGTGCCGGGCAGCAGCGTGACCGGTCGGGAGAGGCGCTCCTCCGCCGGTCCGCGCACCGCGAGGGCGCCCGAGGCGTCGGGCAGCGGGAAGACGCCGTTGGCCCAGGCGGCCGCCTCCCACGCGGCGGACAACTCCTTGACGATCTCCGGGTGTCGGTCGGCCAGGTCGTGGATCTCGGTGGGATCGGTGCGGATGTCGTACAGCGCCCATTCGGAGTCGTCGTACGGGACGCCCGGCCGGTGCAGGGTGACCAGCTTGTGGCCGTCGCGGTAGTAGCTGCGGTTGCCGGTCATCTCGCAGTACTGCTCGGGGTGGGTGCTGTCGGTGCCCGGATCGGTGAGGACGGGGGCGAAGCTGCTGCCGTCCTGTTCCTGAACCCCCTCCAACGGCCGCTGGATTCCGGCGAGTTCGAGAAGGGTCGGAGCGATGTCCGTGACGTACTGGTACTCGTGGCGGATGCCGTCGTCCCCGGCGGAGCGGCGCAGTCCGTCCGGCCAGGAGATCAGGAACGGCACCCGCACCCCACCCGCGTACGTGTGCCGCTTGTAGAGCCGGAACGGGGTGTTGGAGGCCATGGCCCAGCCCCGCGGATAGTGCACCAGGCTGCGCGGGCCGCCGATCAGGTCCGGGTCGCGGCCCACGTCCACGGGCCAGTCGGCGGGGAGGCGGGGGTGGTGGGCGAACCGGCTGAAGTAGCTGCGGCTGCCCTCGGCGCCGCCCTCGCCGCTCCCGCCGTTGTCGGAGGTGAACACGATGATGGTGCTGTCGAGTTCGCCGAGCGCCTTCAGGGTGTCGACGAGGCGGCCGAGGTTCTGGTCGACATTGTCGACCATCGCCGCGTACACCTCCATGTAGCGGGCGCAGAGCCGCTGTTCCTCGGCGGTGAGCGCGTCCCAGGCGCCCACGTCGGCGCCGACCTCGGTGTTGCGGGGCGGCAGCTCGGTGTCGTCCGGGAAGAGCCCGGCCGCCTTCTGGCGCGCGAAACGTGCCGCGCGCAGGGCGTCCCAGCCCTCGTCGTAGCGGCCCCGGTGGCGGTCGATGTCGGCCTGCTTCGCCTGGAGCGGGGCGTGCACGGCGTTGTGCGCGAGATAGAGGAAGAAGGGCTTGTCCGGGTCGTGGGCGCGCAGCGACGTCACCATGGAGATCGCCTGGTCGGTGATGTCGTCGGTGTAGTAGTAGTCCTCGGGGAACGCGTCGATGTCCAATGGCGAGTTGTCACGGACCAGTTGGTGCGGGTGGAAGAGGTTGGTGAGCCCTTCGAGGACGCCGTAGTACTGGTCGAAGCCCTTCTGCAGCGGCCAGTTGGCGCGGTCCGCCGCCGCGTTGGAGGACGCGTCGCGGGACAGGTGCCACTTGCCGACCGCGTACGTCGCGTAGCCGGAGTCGCGCAGTGTCCGCGCGAGAGTGGGGAAGTCGTCGGCGATCTCCATGCCGTAGCCGGGGAAGCCGGGGTCGGCGTTGGCGACCATGGCGTAGCCGACGCGGTGCGGATTGCAGCCGGTAAGGAGCGCGGCGCGGGCCGGTGAACAGAGCGGCTGCGTGTGGTAGTTGGTGAGACGGACGCCGCGGTCGGCGAGCGCGTCGAGCGTCGGGGTGGGGACCTCCGCGCCGAACGGGCCGATGTCGCTGAACCCCATGTCGTCCAGGTAGACGAGGACGATGTTCGGGGCGCCGGCCGGGGGAGTGCGCCGCTCGGGCCAGGCGGGCCGGGATTCGGCGAAGGTGCGGCCGACGTGGCCGGGGAAGTTCTCGTACGGATCACGACGGGGAGCGGTCATGCGGGTCCTTGAGGTGGTGTGGAGGGGAGGCTCGGTCACGCGGCGGGTACGCGCGGAATCGCGGTGGGCACCGGCTCCGGCGCCGCCGCCAGGAGGGCCTGCGTGTACGGGTCCTGGGGCCGCTCGCACACCTCGTCCGCGCGACCGGTCTCGACGATCCGGCCGTGGTGCATGACCGCGATCCGGTGACTGACCTGCCGGACGACCGCCAGGTCGTGGGCGATGAACAGCAGGGCGAGACCGAGGTCCCGCTGGAGGTCGGAGAGCAGGTTGACGATCTGCGCCTGGACCGACACGTCGAGCGCGGAGACGGGCTCGTCGCAGATCAGGACGGACGGCTCGGGGGCGAGGGCGCGGGCGATGCCGATGCGCTGGCGCTGGCCGCCGGAGAAGGCGCGCGGCAGCCGGTCGGCCGCCGTCGCGTCCAGGCCGACGAGCTCCAGGAGTTCGGCGACGCGGGCGCGGCGGGCCGCGCGTTCCGGCCGGAGACCGTGCACGAGCAGCGGCTCGCCGATGATGTCGCCGACCGTCATGCGCGGGTTGAGGGAGGCGTACGGGTCCTGGAAGACCAGCTGCACCTCGCGGGAGGGCCGGGTGACGTCCTCCCCGCGCAGGGCGATCGTCCCGGCGTCGGCCGGGTGCGCGTGCGCGAGCAACCGGGCGAGGGTCGACTTCCCGGACCCGGACTCACCGACGACGCCGAGGGTCTCACCCGCGTACAGCTTCAGCGAGACTTCGTCGACGGCGACGAGCGGATGCCGCCGACCGGCGCGCCCGCGGCCGCGGAACTCCTTGCGCAGAGCAGTGGCTTCGAGGAGAGGTGTCCCGTCGGCGGTGGGTGAGTAATTCAAGCCCCGCTCTGGGACGAGAGCCCGCGGGGTCCGGGGCAGAGCCCCGAGGCCTGGGGAACCATCGACCTCCCCCTCACCGGCTACCGGCTCGTCCGGATGGTGGCACGCCACGAGATGCCCACCCTCCCGGCCCCCCTCCAGCACCGGCCGCCCGGTCCCGCACCCCGCATCCGCGAACCCGCACCGCGCCGCGAACGCGCACCCGACGACCGGCAGCGAGAGGTCCGGCGGAGCGCCGGGAATCCCGGTGAGCCGGGTGCCGGACGGCGCGGACAGCCGCGGCACGGCGGCGAGCAGCCCGCCGGTGTACGGGTGCCGGGGCCGCGTGAGGACCCGGTCCGTGGGGCCGTCCTCGACGACCGAGCCGCCGTACATCACCAGGACCCGCTCGCAGGTGCGGGCGACGACGCCCATGTTGTGGGTGATGAGGACGAGCGCCGTGCCGGTCTCCTCGTTGAGCCGGGTCACCAGGGACAGGATCTGCTCCTGCACGGTCGCGTCGAGCGCGGTGGTCGGCTCGTCGGCGAGCAGCACGTCCGGCTCGTTGGCCAGCGCCATCGCGATGAGGACGCGCTGGCGTTGGCCGCCGGAGAACTGGTGCGGATGGTCGTCGAGGCGGCGCCGCGGATCCGGGATGCCGACGAGCCCGAGGAGTTCCTCGGCGCGGGCCCGGCGGGCGGCGCGGTCCCCGCCGCCGTGCGCCCGCAGCACGTCGTCGATCTGGGCGCGTACGGACAGCACCGGATTGAGCGAGGTCATCGGGTCCTGGAACACCATCCCGATCCGGGCGCCGCGCACCGCCCGCAGCTCCTCCTCGCCCGCGGTGGTCAGTTCGGTGCCGTCGAGGCGTACGGAACCGGCGGTGATCCGGCCCGCGCCCGGCAGCATCCGGGTCAGCGCGAGCGCGGTCGTGGACTTGCCCGAGCCGGACTCCCCGACCACGGCCAGGGTCTCGCCGCGGCCCAGGGTGAAGGACACGTCCCGTACGGCGTGCACCGTCCTGCCGTCCGGGGCGGGGAAGTCGACGCTGAGGCCGCGCACGTCGAGCAGCGGCGCGGTCGGCTGGTGCGGCGCGGAGGTCATCGGCGGATCTCCCGGTTCAGGGCCTCGGCCAGCAGGGACAGGCCGAGGACGAGGAAGGTGACGGCGAGCAGTGGCCCGGCGGCGAAGGAGGGGGACTGGGCGAGATAGGGCAGCGCCTGGTTGAGGATGCCGCCGAGGGTCGGCTCGGGCGGGCGGACGCCGACCCCGAGGAAGCTCATCGCGCCCTCCAGGAAGACGGCGACGGTGAGCGAGACGGCGATCTGCACCACCAGCGGATCGGCGCAGTTGGGCAGGATGTGCCGCAGTACGAGCCGCGCCTTTCCGGTGCCGCCTACGCGCGCGGCGACGGCGTACTCGCGGCTGCGCTGGACGAGGATCCCGGCCCGCAACTGCCGCCCGAACACCGGGACCTCCGCCAGCGCGATGACGATGATCACGGGCAGCCGGCCGGGCCCGAGCACGGCCGTGATGGTGAGCGCGAGGATCAGGCCGGGGAAGGCGAGCACCAGGTCGAAGGCCCGCTGCACCACCGTGTCGAGCACCGGGTGCGCCGCCGCGAGCAGGGCGACGGCGCAGCCGAGGAGCGCGCCCAGCGGCACCGCGAGCGCGATCACCCCGAGGTCGGTACGGATGCCGTAAAGCACCCGGCTCAGCAGGTCGCGGCCCACGTCGTCGGTGCCGAGGAGGTGGCCGGGGGTGCCCGGGCCCGCGAGCGCCTGGCCGCTCTGCGCGGTCGGACTGTGTGCGGCGAGCAGCGGCGCGAGCAGCCCGGCGAGGACGACGAGGCCGATCAGGGTGAGGCCGATCCGGGCGCGGGTGGAGGCGAGAGCGGCGACGTACGGATGCGAGGAGGCCCGCTTCCGTACCCCTGCGAAGGACAGTGTGGTCATGGCAGCGGTCACTCCCACCGGATGCGCGGGTCGAGGAGGGCGTACAGCAGGTCGGTGAGGAGTTGCACGAGGACGAACACCGCCACGAGGAGCAGCAGCAGGTCCTGGACGACGGGGTAGTCGCGGCGGGTCAGCGCCTGTTCGGCGAGCTGGCCGAGCCCCGGCCAGGCGAAGATCGCCTCCACCAGGACGGCGCCGCCGAGGAGATGGCCGATCTGCATGCCGAGCAGCGTGACGACGGGCGGCAGGGCGTTGGGCAGCGCGTGCCGCCACAGCAGTCTGCGCGGTGCCACACCGGCCGCCGTGGCGGTGCGGACGTAGTCCTCGGCGAGTGCCCGCTCCAGGCCGTCACCGAGGTAGCGGCCGAGCACGGCGGCGCTGGGCAGGGCCAGGCACAGGGCGGGCAGCAGCAGATACTGCAGCTCCAGGTCGGGCGCTTCGAAGAGGCCGATCCGGCCGCCCGCGGGCAGCACGCGCAGCCCCACCGCGAAGACGAGCACCAGCAGCACACCCGTCACGAAGGGCGGGACGGCGAGCGCCGCGGTGGTCAGCGCCCGGACGGCGGCCCGCACGGGCCCGCGGCGCGAGGTCGCGCCAAGCACGCCGAACAGCAGGGCGAGCAGAACGGTGAAGAAGAGCGCGCCCAGGGTGAGTTCGACGGTCGCGCCGAGACCGTCGCCGATCAGGTCGGAGACCTCGCCGCCGGTGGCGTACGAGGGGCCCGGGTCGCCGCGCAGCAGATCGCCGATCCAGGCGGCGTACTGCGTGAACAGCGGGTCGTCCAGACCGAGTTGGTTCCGGATGGCGGCGACGGACGCCGGACTCGCGTCGGGCCCGGCGAGCACCTCGGCGGGGTCGCCGGGGACCAGCCGCAGGATGGCGAAGATGAGGAAGGAGGCCAGGAGCAGCACCAGGAGTGCCGAGGGCAGCTTCTTGAGGAGTTGGCGAGTCATGGCCGCACCAGGTACGCGTCGTCGAGGTCGAGATACGAGAACTTCGTGAGCCGCGGCCCGTGCAGCTCCTTCGCGGCGACCTGCACCGCGCCCTGCACGGCGAGGTCGATGATGAACGCCTCGTCGAGCAGCAGGTCCGAGATCCTCTGGTACCGGGCGAGCGCCTTCGCCCCAGTCGGGTCCTTGTGCCGCCAGGCGTCCTGTACGGCCTCCGTGTACGCGTCGGAGCGGTAACCCGAGGTGTTCTTGGCCTCGTTGAAGGGGTACGCGCTGACGGCCAGGGTCGCGGGCTGCACCTGCGCGAAGCCGTGGCCGTTGATCCACAGCGTCGGCATGGTGCCGGAGATCAGCTTCTTCTGGAACGAGGCGGGGTCTGAGGGCTGCAACTCCGTTCGGATGCCGATCTGTTGGAGGTCGTACTGGACGATCTCGGCGATCGAGGTGTGCAGCGCAGTGGTCGGGTGGCCGAGCGGCAGGGTCTGTTTCGTGGACACACCGGAGGCCTTGAGCAGCTGTCTGGCCCTGCCGGGGTCGTGCCTGTAGTGGGTGCGGTTGGCCTCGCTGTACGCGGGCGAGGAGCGGGGCCAGGGCGCCGCGGACGCCAGACCGTAGCCGCCGAGGGCCTGCTCGACGACGCGGTCGCGGTCGACGGCCCAGGCGACGGCCTGCCGGAACTCGCGGGAGTCGGCCGGTGCCTTGTGCACGGAGGCGCCGACGTACACGGCGCCGTTCCCGGTGTTGTACTTCCTGATCGTGAAGTTGGCGTTGCTCTTCAGCGTCGCGAGGTGCTTGCCCGACACGTGGTACGAGAGGTGGACCTGGCCCGAGCGCAGCGCGGACAGCAGGGCGTCGGGCTGCGTGTAGAGGCGGAGCTCGACGGCGTCCAGGTAGGGGCGGCCCGGTATCCAGTACCTGTCGTTGCGGGTGAGGCTGAGCGCGGCCCCCGGCCGCCACTCCTTGAAGCGGAACGGACCCGTGCCGTTGAACCTGGTGCCCTTCACTGCCTCGTCGACCGTGTGCCGATCCGTGATGATCATGAATTCGAAGAGGTCGAAGAGATTGCTCACCGGGTGCGCCAGCTTCAGCACCAGCTCGTGCTCGCCGCGCTTCTCGAACCCGGTCACCGTCCTCGCGGTGGCCGCCAACTGGGCGGACCGTTCGGGCTTCTTGAGGTTCTCCACGGCGAAGACGACATCGTCGGCCGTGAACCTCCGGCCGTCGTGGTACGTCACGTCGTCCCGCAGCTTCAGCGTGATGCTCCTGCCGTCGGCGGCGTACTTCCACGAAGTGGCCAGCTCCGGCCGCGGCCTGAGCTCGTCGTCGTAGCGGATCAGGGTGTTGTAGATCAGCCGGTGCTGGATCGACTCGCCGCTCTGCGTGAAGAGCAGCGCCGGGGTGAAGTCCTGGTTGATGCCGATGGTCAGCTTCCCGCCGCGCTTCGGTCCTGCCGCCGCCGCGTTCTCCTGCGCGGACACGGCCGAGCGGCAGCCGGCCAGACCGCCGCCCGCGCCGAGGAGAAGGGCGCCGGCGCCCGCGGCGCGCAGGGCGGTGCGCCGGGACAGCGGATCCGGGGGAGGGGAGGGGCGTGTGCGCATGGCGGACTACCTGTTCGTGTCGCGGTGGCGGGAAGGGGTGGCCCGCGGAGGCGAGGACGCGGACGGGCCGCGGGCGTAAGGAGGTGGGGGTGACTCAGCGGCGGACGGCACAGAGCGCGCCGGCCTGTCGACAGAGGTCGACGTGCCGGCGGCAGACGAGGCGCAGGTCCGGGGTCACGCGCCGCAGAATGTCAGGGCGTGCGCGCGGGGGTCAACAGCCCTCTGTGAACGGCGAGTTGATGGCATGAAGGCAGTGTTGCGGCGGCATTGACACCACCTTGCGGCACCCTCCTGAGCAGCGTCTTCGATGACACCTCCGGGCCCGTGGGGAGAAGTCCCGCCGGTCCAGCATGTGGGCACACGTGTCGCACGCATTGCAGGGTCGTGAAGCGGTCCGGCGAAGCCTTGACCGGCTTTCGGACGGCCGCACATTCTCCTGTTCACCGGCCGGGAGCGCCCGCCCCGCTCCGCCGGAAAACGCCCGCCCACCCAGTGAAGGGGCCCCTCCATGACGTCCACCGCACCCGCCGCGGCCACCACGCCCACCGCCACCGAGGTCACCGTCCAGAAGGTCGGAGGCCGGCTCGGCGCCGTGATCTCCGGGGTCCGCCTCGGCGGAGACCTGGACGAGGCCACCGTGGCCGCGGTCCGGGCCGCCATCGTGGAACACAAGGTCGTCTTCTTCCGCGGCCAGGACCACCTCGACGCCGGGAGCCACGAGGCGTTCGCCCGCCTCCTCGGCACCCCGGTCGCCCACCCCACCGTCCCGTCCGTCGACGGCCGCTACGCCCTCGGCATCGACAACGAGCACGGCGGACGCGCCAACCAGTGGCACACCGACGTCACGTTCGTGCCCGCGTACCCCGCCTTCTCCATCCTGCGCGCCGAGGTCGTCCCGCCGTACGGCGGCAACACCCTGTGGTCCAACACGGCGGCGGCGTACGCCGAACTCCCGGAACCCCTCCGAGTCTTGGCCGACAGCCTGCGCGGCGTGCACACCAACGACTACGACTACGCGGCGGCCCGCCCGGAGGCCCCCTCCAAGGCGCTGGAACAGCATCGCAAGGTGTTCACGTCGACGAAGTTCCAGACCGAGCACCCCGTGGTGCGGGTGCACCCGGAGAGCGGCGAACGCACGCTGATCCTCGGGAACTTCCTGCAGAAGCTCACCGGATTCAACGCCCGCGACTCCCGCGCGCTGATCGGCGTCCTCCAGTCCCACGTCGAGCGCCCGGAGAACACGGTCCGCTGGCAGTGGCGCGCCGGCGACGTCGCCATCTGGGACAACCGGGCCACCCAGCACTACGGCGTCGACGACTCCGATGCGCACACCCGGACCCTGCGCCGCGTCACCATCGACGGCGACGTACCCGTCGGCGTGGACGGCCGCCGCTCGACACTGCTGGCCCCCACGTCGGTCCCCGACCCCGAGTACGGCATCGCCTCCGGCGCCTCCACGGACGGGGCGGACGCGGAGGCGTAACGGTGTCCGCTGCGGGTCAGCCGAGCCGCGGGATCTCGATGGCGGGGCACTTGTCCATGACCATGGAGATCCCCGCGGCCCGCGTCCGCTCGTACGCCGCCTCGTCGACGACACCGAGCTGGAACCAGACCGCCTTGGCGCCGATCGCGGCGGCCTCGTCGGCGACCGGGCCCGCGAGCTCGCTGTTGACGAAGACATCGACCACATCGACGGGGAACGGGATGTCCGCGAGCGAGGCGTAGCCCTGCTCGCCGTGCACGGTCTCCGCCTTCGGGTGCACCGGCACGATCCGCTTGCCGAAGCGCTGCAGGACATCGGCGACCCCGTACGCGGCGCGGGACCGGTTCGAGGAGAGGCCGACCACCGCCCAGGTGTCCCCGGACTCCGTGAGGATCTTGCGGACCGTTTCGTGATCGCCGTACATGGGGCCTCCTGGGACGGGACGCTTCTTCGTACGGTCAGCACAACTCCTCGCGCGGCGCGAGGATTCCGGAGGGCCCATGGAACTCGGCCCACGCGCACGCGCGGGCGGCGTGCCGGGTCCGGGCCCGGCCTGTGCGGCGGGCGGGGGCGAGTCCGGTGTCACCTGCGCATACGCTGGTCGGATGCAGGACGAGTACCGCACAGTGGCCCGCGAGGGCGTGCACGAGACAGAGATCAGCCGCTCCCGGTTCCTGTGCGCGCTCGCGCCCGCCGCGACCGAGGAGGAGGCCCAGGCCTTCGTCGCGCGCGTCCGCAAGGAACACCCGTCGGCGAACCACAACTGCTACGCGTACGTCATCGGGGCCGACGCCTCCGTACAGAAGGCGAGCGACGACGGCGAGCCGGGCGGCACGGCGGGCGTGCCGATGCTGCAGATGCTGACCCGCCGCGACATGCGCTACGTCGTCGCCGTGGTCACCCGCTACTTCGGCGGCGTCAAGCTCGGCGCGGGCGGCCTCATCCGCGCCTACGGAGGCGCGGTGGGCGAGGCCCTCGACGCGCTCGGCACGGTGACGCGACACCGCTTCCGCCTCGCCACGGTGACGGTCGACCACGCGCGCGCGGGCAAGATGGAGAACGACCTGCGGTCCACGGGCTGCGAGGTCCGGGACGTCCAGTACGGCGCGGCGGTCACGATCGAGATCGGGTTGCCGGAGGCGGAGGTCGAGCGGTTCCGGGGCTGGCTCGCCGACGTGAGCGCGGGCACGGCGGTCTTCGAACTGGGCGGCGAGGCGTACGGGTGACCGCTCCCGTCGCAGGAGTCGCCACCGATGTCAGACCCACCCGTTAGCCTCGTGCACCATGAGGTTCCTGCACACATCCGACTGGCACCTGGGCCGCTCGTTCCACCGCGTGAACATGCTCGACGCCCAGGCCGACTTCGTCGCCCACCTCGTCGCCACCGCCCGCGAGCGGAGCGTCGACGCCGTGGTCGTGTCGGGTGACGTGTACGACCGGGCGGTGCCGCCGCTCGCGGCCGTGGAGCTGTACGACGACGCGCTGCACCGCCTCGCCGAGCTCGGCGTGCCCACGGTGATGATCTCCGGGAACCACGACTCGGCGCGCCGCCTCGGCGTCGGCGCGGGCCTCATCGGCCGGGCCGGCATCCACCTGCGGACGCAGCCGTCCCGCTGCGGCGAGCCGATCGTGCTGCCGGACACCCACGGCGACGTCGCGTTCTACGGACTGCCCTACCTCGAACCGGCTCTGGTCAAGGACGAGTTCGGAGTGGCGAAGGCCGGGCACGAGCAGGTGCTCGCCGCCGCCATGGAGCGGGTGCGGGCCGACCTCGCCGCGCGCCCGGCCGGCACCAGATCGGTCGTCCTCGCGCACGCCTTCGTGACCGGGGGCGCGCCCAGCGACAGCGAGCGGGACATCACCGTGGGCGGCGTCTCGGCGGTGCCGTCCGGCGTCTTCGACGGCGTGGACTACGTGGCGCTCGGACACCTGCACGGCAGCCAGGTCATCAGCGACCGGGTCCGCTACTCGGGCTCCCCGCTGCCCTACTCCTTCTCGGAGGCCGACCACCGCAAGAGCATGTGGCTCGTCGACCTCGACGCCGAGGGCGCGGTCACGGCCGAGCGCCTCGACTGCCCGGTGCCGCGCCCGCTGGCCCGCCTGCGCGGCGACCTCGAAGACCTCCTCGACGACCCGGCCCTCGCCCGCCACGAGGACGCCTGGGTGGAGGCGACGCTCACGGACGCGATCCGCCCCGACGACCCGATGGCCCGCCTCGGCGAGCGCTTCCCGCACACCCTCAGCCTGCTCTTCGACCCGCGCCGCACGGACGACGAGGAGCCGGACGCCAGCTACGCCGAGCGCCTCAAGGGGCGCGACGACCACGAGATCGCGGAGGACTTCGTGACCCACGTCCGGGGCGCGGGGCCCGACGAGAGCGAGCGGGCGGTGCTGCGTGCCGCGTTCGACGCCGTGCGCACGGACGACGTGGCGCGCGAGGTGGCCAGGTGAGGCTGCACACACTCACGATCACGGCGTTCGGCCCCTTCGGCGCCACGCAGAAGGTCGACTTCGACGACCTTTCGGCGGCGGGCCTCTTCCTCCTCCACGGCCCGACGGGCGCGGGCAAGACCTCCGTCCTCGACGCGGTCTGCTACGCGCTGTACGGGTCCGTGCCCGGCGCCCGGCAGGGCGGAAGCGGCCAGGGGCAGAACCTGCGCAGCGACCACGCCGAGGCGGGCGTGCGCACCGAGGTCACCCTCGACCTGACCGTCGCGGGCCGCCGCCTGGAGCTCACCAGGCAGCCGCCGCATCTGCGCCCCAAGAAGCGCGGCACCGGCTTCACCACGGAGAAGGCGCAGAGCTGGCTGCGCGAGTACGACGCCGTGGCCGGCAAGTGGAAGGACCTCAGCCGCTCCCACCAGGAGATCGGCGAGGAGATCACGCAGCTGCTCGGCATGAGCAAGGACCAGTTCTGCCAGGTGGTCCTCCTCCCGCAGGGTGACTTCGCGCGCTTCCTGCGGGCCGACGCCGAGGCCCGCGGCAAGCTGCTCGGCCGCCTCTTCGACACGCACCGGTTCGCCGCCGTGGAGCAGCGGCTCGCCGAGGACCGCAAGGCCGCGCAGAAGCAGGTGGCCGCGGGGGACGCGGAGCTGCTGGCCGACGCGCACCGTATGCAGCAGGCGGCGGGGACCGTCGTGGAGCTGGACCCCGTGGACGCGGTGCCGGGCGACCCCGGCACCGCCGACGCCGTCCTGACCTGGGCGGCCACAGCCCGCTCGACGGCGCGCGAACACTTCACGCACGCCCATCTCGCCCTGGACGCGGCCGAGGCGGCGCGGATCGCGGCGCAGCGCGAGCTGTCCGAGGCGACGGAGACGCACCGCCTGCAGCTCCGCTCCGCGCAGGCCCGCGAGCGGCAGGCGGCCCTGGACGAGCGGGCCGATGAGCACCGCGCCGTCCAGGACCGCATGGACCGCGCCCGCAAGGCGGCGACGGTGGAGCCGGCGCTGGCCCTCCGTGAGGAAGCGGAGACGGCGCACAGGACGGCCCTGACGGAGGACCGTCGGGCCCGGCAGGAGCTGACGGCGCAGTGGCCGGGGGGTGCGCGCTGGGCGGACGACGGTCCGGCGGCGGACGGCGCGGGTGACGCAACCGCGACGGGAGACCCCGGCATCCCGACCTCCCCCGAGGCGCTCGCCGAGGCCGCTCGGCGTGTCGCTCATGAGCTCGGGGGCCTGGACGCGGCGCGCCGCGCCGAGCGGCGGCTCGCCGAGCTCACCCGGGAGCGTGCGGGGCTCGACCGTGAGGAGCGCTCCGACGCCGATCTGCTCGCCGACACCGAGGGGTGGCTCGACGGCTGGGACGCCCGGCGCGCCGGCCTCCAGGCCCGGGTCGACGAGGCGCAGGACGCCGCGACCCGCGCGGAGCACCTCGCGGGACAGCTCGAACCGGCCCGCAAGCAGGCCCGCGCCGCCGTCGAGCGCGACCGGCTCGCCGAGCGCGCCGAATCCGCCGACGCCGACGCGCTGCGGGCCCGCGAGCGCTCTGCCGCCGCGCACGAGCACTGGCTCGGCCTGAAGGAGCAGCGGCTGCGCGACGTCGCCGCCGAACTCGCCGAGGCCCTCGTCGACGGCGAGGCCTGCACGGTCTGCGGCGCGACCGAGCACCCGGCGCCCATGCGGAAGTCCGAGGGGCACGTCGACCGGGCAGCCGAGGAGGCCGCGCTCGCCGCCTACCGCACCGCCGACACACGCCGCACCGAGGCGGAGCGGGCCCTGGGCGGCGTACGGGAGGAACTGGCGGCGGCGAGGGCCGCGGCAGGGGAGGCCCCGGCCGCGCAACTCGCCGAGGCGGCCCGTGAATGGGCGGAGCGACACGCCGAGGCGCACACCCTCGCGGCCACCGCGCATCCCGCCCGCGAGGCCCTCGCCCGCGCCGAGAGCGAGCACGACCGGCGCCTCGCCGCCCGGCAGGAGGTCGCGCAGCGGACGGCGGGCCGGACCTCGCTGCGTGAGGCCCTCGACCGCGAACAGGCGGGCCTGGAGCGGGAGTTGGCGCACGCGCGCGGCGGCGCGGAGAGCGTCGAGGCGCGCGCGGGCCAGCTGGAGCGGCACGCCGCGCTGCTCACCGACGCGGCGGACGCGGCCCGCGCCGTCGAGGACACGGCGCGGCGGCTCAAGGACGCGGACGCGCGACTCGCCGACGCCGCGTTCCGGGCCGGGTTCGACACGCCGCAGGCCGCGGCCGCCGCCCTGCTCGACGACGCCCGGCACCGGGAGCTCCAGCACCGCCTGGACGCCCGACAGACGGAGGAGGCGGCCGTCCGCGCGCTGCTCGCCGAGGAGGACACCGCGGAGGCGGCCCGCAGACCGGCGGCCGACGTCGCCGCTGCCCAGGCCGCCGCGCAGGCGGCCGACGCGCGCGTGCGGGCCGCGGCCTCCGCGCGCGACGCGGCGCAGCGCCGCTGCGCCGAACTCGACCGGCTCTCCCGCCGCGCCGCCACCGAGGCCCGCCGCCTCGGGCCGCTGCGCGAGACGTACGACCGGGTGGCCCGCCTCGCCTCCCTCGCGGCCGGCACCGCGGCCGACAACGAGCGCAAGATGCGCCTGGAGTCGTACGTGCTGGCGGCCCGCCTGGAGCAAGTGGCGGCGGCGGCGACCGCGCGGCTGCGCCGCATGTCCTCGGGCCGCTACACGCTGGTGCACTCCGACTCCCTCGCGGGGCGCGGCCGGTCGGGTCTCGGCCTGCACGTCGTGGACGCGTGGACGGGCCGCGAGCGCGACACGGCGACGCTCTCCGGCGGTGAGACCTTCTTCGCCTCGCTCGCCCTGGCGCTCGGCCTCGCGGACGTCGTCACGGACGAGGCGGGCGGCGTGCGCCTCGACACGCTCTTCATTGACGAGGGCTTCGGCAGCCTGGACGATCAGACCCTCGACGAGGTCCTTGACGTGCTCGACTCGCTGCGCGAGCGGGACCGCAGCGTGGGCATCGTCAGCCATGTCGGCGACCTGCGGCGCCGTGTGCACGCGCAGCTGGAGGTCGTGAAGGGGCGGGACGGCTCGGTGGTGCGGCAGCGCGGGATCCCGGGCGTGTAGGCACACAGCGGACACCCCGCGCCGGTTCCCGGCCGAGAGGCCGGGACCGACGCGGGGTGTCACCGCACGGGGGCGTGTGTCACTTGTTGGCGCAGACGTTGCCGAGAGCCGGGTTGAGCAGGCCGACGACGTTGACGCTGTTGCCGCACACGTTGACCGGGATCTCGACCGGCACCTGGACCACGTTGCCGGAGACCACACCGGGCGAATCCTTGGCCACGCCAAACGGGTCGGTGTCGGCGGCGGCCAGGCCGGCGGTTCCGAGGACGGCGATACCGGCCGCAGCTGCCGTGAGACCCAGCTTGATCATGGTCGACATGAAGACTCCTTGGGTGAGACGGAAGGAAGACGGACACGCGTTCCGTCACCACCCAGGCACTCACAGTTCTGCCCGGTTCGCCTCTCGGGAGGGCCGATCGCGGGGTGTCCCAGCGGCTCAGCGGGACCGCTCGGCGCGCCTGCCCACCGCGGCCAACCGGCGGATCATCAGCGCGCGGTGCGCACCGGAGCCGATCACCAGAAGCCGGTAGCCGCGGCCGAGCGGACCTGGGAACGAGGCGTACGTACGGGCGCGCACCAGGGTGCCGCCGGGGCGCTCGGACAGGTCGAGGGCCAGCTCGTAGCGCGCGTAGAAATGGCGTCCGACGAGCCGGGCCGAACGGCCGGGAACCGCCTCGGCCACCGCGAAGCCCGGCAGCGTCGAGCCCTCGTCGAGCGGGGCCCCGCGGGATCGCAGCGGCTTCGCGCCGATGAACCTCGCGTACGCCTCGAAACCCCGGCCGCCGGTGCTGCCGAACTCGGCCGCGAGGACCGGCCAGACCCGCTCGGCGGGCGCGGCGACGACGATCCGGTGCTCGTCGACGAAGGGCGGGCGGGGCGGTGCGACGGAGCGGGCGGCGGGGTCTGCGGCTGCGGCTGCGTCCATGAAGTCAGCATAGGCACGCGGGAATTCGGTTCGGTTCGAAGGGGCCGGTCGGGCATGATCCGGGCATGCCGAAACTTCCCCACCCCACCCCGACCGAACTCCGCCGCGACCCTCTCCCGCTGCGCGGCCGCACCGCCCTCGTCACCGGTGCGAGCCGGCGCGGCGGCATCGGATTCGCCGTGGCCCGCCGGCTCGTCGCGTACGGGGCGAGCGTGTATCTGCACCATCACGTGGCGCACGACGAGGCGATGCCGTGGGGCGCCGACCGGCCCGCCGAGGTGGCCGACGCCGTGCGGGAGGTGCGCGGCGACCCGGCTGCCGTCGTGGCGCACGGCCCGGCGGACCTCACCGAACCCGACGCCCCCGCACGCCTGATCCGGGACGCCGCCGAAGCCCTCGGCGGACGGATCGACATCGTCGTCGCCAACCACGCCCTCAGCGGCGGCGACGGCACGCTCGACACCATCGACGCCGCCATGCTGGACGCCCACTGGGCCGTCGACGCCCGCTCCGTGGTGCTGCTCGTGCAGGCCTACGCCCGCCACCGGGAAGCGGCTCCGGGTGGCCGCGTCGTCATGATGACCTCCGGCCAGGACATCGCCGACGGCATGCCGGGCGAGATCGCGTACGCCCTCCAGAAGGGCGCGCTCGCGTCGATCACGCGCTCCCTCGCCACGACGCTCGCCCCGCAGGGCGTGACCGTGAACACCGTCAACCCGGGCCCCGTGGACACGGATTACCTCGACGGGGAGGTGTACGACTCCATCGCCGGCCTGTTCCCCGCCAAGCGGTGGGGCATGCCCGACGATCCGGCGCGGCTCATCGCGTGGCTGGCCACGGACGAGGCCGAGTGGATCACCGGGCAGGTCGTCGACTCGGAGGGCGGCTTCCGCCGAACCCTCGGCTAGGCGCCGAATTCCCGGCCGGGCACCCAACTCCCGTACCGGAACTACAACTTGGACAGCTCGTCCACCAGGTCGTCGAGCCCCAGCGAGCCCTGCGACAGTGCCGCCATGTGCCACGCCTTCGCGTCGAAGGCGTCGCCGTGCGCGGCCTGCGCGGCCGCCCGGCCGAGCAGCCACGCCCGCTCGCCCAGCTTGTAGCCGATCGCCTGGCCCGGGATCGACAGATAGCGGGTCAGCTCGCTCTCCACGAAGTCCGCGGGACGGCTGCTGTGCGCGCCGAAGAACTCCTGCGCGAGCTCGGGCGTCCAGCGCTCGCCGGGGTGGAACGGCGAGTCCGCCGGGATCTCCAGCTCCAGGTGCATGCCGATGTCGACGATGACGCGGCAGGCCCGCATCATCTGCGCGTCGAGGTAGCCGATCCGGGTCTCCGCGTCGGTGAGGAAGCCCAGCTCGTCCATCAGTCGCTCCGCGTACAGCGCCCAGCCCTCCGCGTTCGCGGAGACGATGCCGAGCGTCGCCTGGTAGCGGGAGAGGTCGCCGGCGACATGGGCCCACTGGGCGAGCTGGAGGTGGTGGCCGGGCACGCCCTCGTGGTACCAGGTCGACACCAGGTCGTAGACGGGGAAGCGGGTCTGGCCCATCGTCGGCAGCCACGTCCGTCCCGGGCGCGAGAAGTCCTCCGACGGAGGTGTGTAGTAGGGCGCCGCCGCGCTGCCCGCGGGGGCGATGCGGGACTCCACCTGCCGCACCCGGTCGGCGAGTTCGAAGTGCGTGCCGTCGAGCGCGCCGATGGCCTCGTCCATCAGCTTCTGCAGCCACCGCCGGACCTCGTCGACGCCCTCGATGTGCCGCCCGTGCTCGTCGAGGTGCGCGAGCGCCACCCACGGCGTCGCGGCGCCGGGCAGGATCTTCTCCGCCTCCGTGCGCATCTCGGCGAGCAGCCGGTGGAACTCGCTCCAGCCGTACGCGTACGCCTCGTCCAGGTCGAGGTCCGTGCCGTTGTAGTAGCGCGACCAGCGGGCGTAGCGCTCGCGGCCCACGACGTTCGGCGCGTCCTCGACGGCGGGCGCGTACATGTCCCGCATCCAGTCGCGCAGCTCGACCGTCGCGGCGTCGGCGGTGCGCGCCGCCTCCGTCAGCTCGGCGCGCAGCGCCTCGGGTCCGGCGGCCGCGAACTCCTCGAACCAGCCCTGCCACTCGTCGAGCTGGCCGATGAACGTCTCCGTCGGCCGGGGCGCCGCGTGCAGCTTGCGGTCCAGGCCGAGGGAGAGGGTCTCCCGGTAGCCGGCGAACGCCGTCGGCACCGCGCGCAGCCGCTCCGCGATCGCCGCCCAGTCCTCGTCGGTTTCGGTCGGGGTGACCGTGAACACCTCTCGTACGTTGTGGACCGGCGAGCCGAGGTTGGAGACCTCGCGCAGGTGTTCGTCCGCCTCGTGCACCGCGAGCGCGGCGGTCAGGCGCTCCCGCAGCAGCCGCGCGCAGCGCCGCTCGACGTCGCTGTCGGCGCCGGGCGCGCGCTCCGCCTCGTCGAGCCGGGCGAGGGTTTCGCGCGCGAGGTCCGCGACGGCGGCGAGGCCGGTGGGGGAGAGGTCGGGCAGCCTGCTGTGGGACTCCCGCACACCCAGGAAGGTGCCCTCGACGGGATCGAGGGCGACCATGGCGTCGACGAAGGCGTCGGCGACCTGCCGGGGCAGTGGGGCGGTGGAGGGCTGGGAGCTCGCGGTGTGTGGCATGCGACACATCCTCGTACGAGTCAGGTGGCCGCGTCACCAAGATTCGCCGCGGGCGGAAGCAGTGGCCCGCACTCCCACTGCTGGAAGATCAACCGGGTCTCGACGCGCGCCACTTCGGGGCGCGAGGTGAACGAGTCGAGCACGAGCCGCTGAAGGTCGGCCATGTCGCGGACGGCGACGTGCACCAAGTAGTCGTCGGGCCCCGTCAGATGGAACACGGTGCGGGCCTCGGGCAGCGCGCGGACCCGCTCGACGAACGGTCCGACGAGCTCCCGGCGGTGCGGGCGCACCTGCACCGAAAGCAGCGCCTCCAGGCCGCGGCCCAGCTTCGCCGGGTCGAGCCGCAGCACATGTCCGAGGATCACGCCGCCGCGCCGCAGCCGGTTCACCCGGTCGAGACACGTGGAGGGCGCGACACCGACCTGCGCCGCGAGCTCCCGGTACGTGGTGCGGGCGTCGTTCTGCAGCAGCCGCAGTATGTCCAGGTCGACCGGATCGAGTACGACGGAGTCGGTCATCGGCCGAACGTAGCACGGGAGTTGAACCACGGGCCCCGCCCGTTGTTCAGGATGCCGACCATGGATACGCACTGGGACATGAGCGGCGCCCGCACCCGGGCCTTCGCCACCGAAGCCGTGCACGCGGGCCGCGACGACCTCGCCGCCCTCGGGCCCTGTCGTCAGACTCCCGCCTGCCCCGCGGCGTCTGGCACGCACGCTCGCCGCGTTGCCGAAAAGCCCTGGTAGCTCCGCTACGAGGGCTCTCCGGCGCCTTGCGATCGCACGCACCAGACGCCGTGGGCCCGCCCTCCGGGCGACGGCGGGAGTCTGACGACAGGGCCCGGCTGTGCACGCCCCGCCCCTCGACCTGTCCACCACCTATCCGTCCCACGACACCCGCGGCGAGGCCGCCCGCATCGACGCGTTCGCCGCCGACGGCGCCCTCGACGACGGGCCGCCCGTCTACGGCCGCCTCGGGAACCCGACCGTCGCCCGCTTCGAGACCGCGCTCGCCCGCCTCGAAGGCACGGACAGCGCGGTCGCGTTCGCGAGCGGCATGGCGGCGCTGACGGCGGTGCTCCTCGTACGGCTCGGGGCGGGCCTGCGCCATGTCGTCGCGGTCCGTCCGCTGTACGGGTGCAGCGACCACCTGCTGACGGCGGGGGCGCTCGGCTCCGAGGTGACCTGGGTCGACCCGGCGGGGATCGCCGACGCCGTACGGCCCGACACCGGTCTCGTCATGGTGGAGTCGCCCGCCAACCCGACGCTCGCGGAGGTCGACCTCGCGGCCGTCGCGCACGCCTGCGGCTCGGTCCCGCTGCTCGTCGACAACACGTTCGCCACGCCGGTGCTCCAGCGGCCCGCCGAGAGCGGCGCCCGGCTCGTCCTGCACAGCGCCACGAAGTACATCGGCGGCCACGGTGACGTCCTCGGCGGCGTCGTGGCCTGCGACGAGGCCTTCGCCCGCGAGCTGCGCAAGGTGCGGTTCGCGACCGGCGGGGTGCTGCACCCGCTCGCCGGATACCTGCTGCTGCGCGGGCTCTCGACCCTGCCGGTACGCGTGCGGGCCGCCTCGGCGACGGCCGCCGAGCTCGTCCGGCGGCTCGCCGCCGACCCGCGCGTCACCCGCGTCCACTACCCGCGGATCGGGGGCGCCATGGTCGCCTTCGAGATCGCGGGCGACCCGCACGCGGTGACCGCCGGGGGCGAACTGATCACCCCGGCGGTCAGCCTCGGCAGCGTCGACTCACTGATCCAGCACCCGGCCTCGATCAGCCACCGCGTGGTCGCCGCCGACGACCGCAGGGCGGCGGGCGTCGGCGACAAGCTGCTGCGGCTCTCCGTCGGCCTGGAGGACGTCGAGGACCTGTGGGCGGACCTGGACCGGGCGCTGGGCGCAGGGCCCGGGGCCGCCCACGCGGTCAGCGGGACTGCTCGGCCCGCTCGTACGCGTCCTCGTTCGCGTACGGACGCAGGGACGCCACCGGTGCCGCATCGAGCCGGGCGGTGATCACCAGCGTGCCCTCCTCGATCTGGTAGTCGAGGGGCAGACCGAGGCCGCGCATCGCCGCGACCATGCCCGTGTTGGCCGACCGCGTCACCGCGTACACGCTGGCGCAGCCCGCCTCGACCGCCATCGACACCAGACGGCCGAGGAGTTCGGCGCCGATGCCCCGGCGCTGCCAGTCGTCCTCCACGAGCAGCGCGACCTCGGTCTCGTCGCCGTCCCACAGCAGGTGGCCGAGGGCCACGATCCGGCCCGATGCCGTCTGCGCGGCGAGGGTGCGGCCGTAGCGCGGGCTGAGCAGGTGGTTCAGATATCGGTCCGCGTCGGCGACGGGCCCGTGGTAGCGGCTGCTCAGCGTGGCCTGCGAGCACCGCTCGTGCATCGCCTTCGACAGGACGAGGTCGCCGACGTCGGCGCGCCGCACCGTGATGTCGTTGCCCTCGGGCAGCGTCAGGACGTCCTCGCCGTTCGGCACCCGCGGGCCGAGCCGCGTGTCCAGCTCCACGAGGGCGCGGGCGCGCGCGAACTCGGTGGGCGTGAACGGCAGATACGGCCGCTCCACCGCGATGACCCCGCCCTCCGGGGTGCGCAGCCGCAGCACCGTGTCGTCGAAACCGCCCTCGACCGGCGCGCCGGACGCGGCGGCGGCCTTCGCGGGCAGCTGCCGGATGGTGCAGCGGCCCAGCAAATGGCGCAGCGCGAGCGGGAGTTCGGCGGCGTCCAGGGCGGTGCGGGTGGCGAGTCCGAGGATGCGGGTGGGGGCGTCCACCAGGTCGTGGGCGTCCGCCCGCTCGACCCAGGTGTCGGCGCCGCCCGCGCCCGCGACGGCCCCCGCGAGATCGTCCGAGGTCAGCTCCTCGGGCGCGCGCAGCAGGAACTCGTCCACGGTGCCGTCGGCCAGCGGGTGCGTCTGCAGGCTCAGGATGTCGACCCGCTCACCGGCGAGCACCGTGCACAGCGCCGCCAGCGAGCCCGGCTCGTCCCGCACGGTCGTGCGCATCCGCCACAGCGCGCTGCTCGCGGGGTCGAGCGGCCCGGCCGCGGCCTCCGCAGAGGCCGGCGGCCGGGCGCCGGTATCCGCCGTCGGTGGCGCGTGCCCCTTGCGTTCTGTCCACAACAACCGGAACCCGAAGGCGGCGATGGCGAGCAGGGCGGCGGCGCAGCAGAGGACAACGGTGACAACTTGCGTCTCATTACTCATGAGTCCACTGTGCAGGACCGGTGTTGCGTGATCACAAACGCTTTGTGACCGACTGGTTAAGCGTGCTTATGTCGGTTTTCGGACGCCGGGCCTCCGGTGGGGTCACTGCCCCACCCGCCCCGGCTGCAAGGTCTGCGAGAACAGCACGTCGCCGCCCTCCTGCCGCAGTCGTACGGTGAGTTCCCCGCTGCCGCCGTCGATCTCGACCTCGCCGAAGTACGGCGGGGTCTCGGCCGGCGACGTGTTGTTCCGGTCCGGCGCCTTCACGAACACCTGCCGCGGGCCGAACGTCCCGTCCAGCTTCAGCGCCTTGAACCCGCCCGCCGCGAGCGGCCCCGACACGAACTCCCAGAACGGCTCGAAGTCCTGATACGCCGCGTTCGACGGCTCGTAGTGCTGCGCCGACGTGTAGTGCACATCGGTCGTCAGCCACAGCGTGCCGGTGATCCGCTCGTGCTTGATGTGCCGCAGCAGCTCGGCGATCTGCAGCTCACGCCCGAGCGGCGCGCCCGGGTCGCCCTGTGCCACCGCCTCGAAGTTCGTGCCGTCCGGGACGACGAGGCCCAGCGGCATGTCGGAGGCGATCACCTTCCACACGGCGCGCGAGCGCGACAGCTCCCGCTTCAGCCACGCGAGCTGTTCGGCGCCGAGGATGCCGGTCGCGTCCTCGGTCTGCCTGCCGGTCGAGTTCGCGTTGCGGTACGTCCGCATGTCGAGCACGAACACGTCGAGCAGCGGCCCCTGCCGCAGCACCCGGTACACCCGGCCGTCCGCGTCGCCCGGCTGCAGCGTCGAGATCGGGAAGTACTCGCCGAACGCGCGCAGCGAACGGGCCGCCAGCACGTCGACGTTCTTCTCCGTGTAGCGCTCGTCGGTGAGGATCTGGCCGGGGTACCAGTTGTTGCGCACCTCGTGGTCGTCCCACTGCGTGATCGTGGGGACCTGCGCGTTGAAACGGCGCAGGTTCTCGTCCAGCAGGTTGTAGCGGAACGCGCCGCGGAACTCGTTCAGCGTCTCCGCGACCTTGGACTTCTCCTCGGTGGTCACATTGCGCCACACCCGCCCGTCGGGCAGCGTCACGCTGGGCAGGATCGGGCCGTCGGCGTAGATGTTGTCGCCGCTGCACAGGAAGAAGTCCGGGTCGAGGGCGCGCATGTCCTCGTACACACGCCAGCCGCCGCGGTCCGGGTTGATGCCCCAGCCCTGCCCGGCGATGTCGCCGGACCACAGGAACTTCACCCCGTCCCGCCGTGACACGGACGCCGTGCGGAAGGTCCCCTCGACGGGCTCGCCGGTGCGCCGCGGGTCGTCCGGGTCGGCGAGCCGCACCCGGTAGTGGATCTGCTCACCGGGCGGCAGCCCGCGCAGCCGGGTCGTCCCGGTGAAGTCGGTGTCGGGACCGACGAGCGGCCCCCGCCATCTGGTGACGTTCTTGAACGTGTCGGTGGCCGACGTCTCCACGACCATCCTGGCCGGTCGGTCCGAGCGCACCCACACGAGACCCGAGTGCGCGCCCACGTCGCCCGCCTGGACGCCCCAGCCGGCCTTCGGCCGCCCGGACAGCGCGAACGCGGGCGCGGCGGCCCCGCCGATCGCAGGAAGGGCCAGCGCGGCGGACGTGGCGAGCGCGCCGCGCAGCACTCCGCGGCGGCCGGGCAGGGGAGCTTGTGGACGGTCTGACATGGACGCCTCCAGTGACGGTCTCGACGACAGCACGGTGCCATGGCCTGCGCGCGGCGCCGCGCTGCCACTCCTACTGCGGTGCCACGGCGCGCACACGAACCCCAAGTGAACAACTGTCCCCACCATCAAGGGAACCGGGCGCGCACGGCCGCGTGCGCCAGGAGACGTACCCCCTCGGTGATGCGGGGCGCGGGCAGATGCGCGTAGCCGATCACCAGGGACACGGCCTCGCCCGCGCCTCCTCCTCCGTAGTGGTCCAGCGGGCGCACGGACACCCCGGTGGACGCGCAGCGGTCCAGGAACTCCTGGCGCGGTCCGCAGTGGCCGGGGAGCGTGGCGATGGCGTGCAGGCCCGCCGCGATGCCGGAGATCTCGGTGCCGGGCAGGTGCTCGTGCAGCGCCGCCACCAGGGCGTCGCGGCGCTCCTTGTACGCGCGTTGGCAGCGGCGCAGCTGCCGGTCGTAGTCCCCGCGCTCGACGAAGCGGGCGAGCACCGCCTGGTCGAGGGCCGGGTTGCCGAGGTCCATGTACCGCTTGCGCGCGACGACGTCGTCGGCCAGCGCGTCCGGCACGATCAGCCAGCCGAGCCGCAGCCCCGGCGCCAGCGACTTGCTCACCGAGCCGGTGTACACGACGTGCTCGGGGTCGAGACCCTGCAGCGCGCCCACGGGGGCGCGGTCGTAGCGGAAGTCGCCGTCGTAGTCGTCCTCCACGACCAGGCCGCCCACCCGCCGCGCCCAGGCGAGAAGTTGTGTCCGCCGGGCCGCCGAGTACGCGATGCCCGAAGGGAAGTGGTGCGACGGGGTGGTGACCGCCGTGCGGACCCCGGAGTTGCGCAGCGGCCCCATGGCGAGCCCCTCGTCGTCCATCGGGAGGCGCACCGCCCGTGACCCCACCGTCGCGAACAGGTCCTCGTACTGCGGGCTGCCGGGGCTCTCCACACCGATGTCGTGCTGCCCACGCGCGCGGAGCACGATGCCGAGCAGCGTCACCGCCTGCGTCACCCCGGAGCACACGATGATCCGCTCCGGGTCCGCCACCACGCCGCGCCGCCGGGCCAGCAGCTCCGCGAGGGCCGTGCGCAGGCGGGGCAGGCCACGCGGGTCCGGGTAGCCGAGGGTGTGATGCGCGACGCCGGCCAGGACCGCGCGCTGCGCCGCCGACCACGCCGCACGCGGGAACAGCGACAGGTCCGGGGTGCCCGCCACGAAATCGGCCCGCACGCCGGTCGACGGGCGCGGCGCCAGGTCGCTCGTGCCCGGTGCGGCCGCCCGCGCCGCCTCGCCCACCCACGTCCCGGCACCCCGCCCGGCGCGCAGGTACCCCTCCGCGGTCAACTGCTCGTACGCCTCCGTGACCAGGCCCCGCGACACCCCGAGGTCCCGCGCCAGATCCCGGCTCGACGGCAGCCGGGTGCCGGGCGCGAGCCGCCCCGAACGCACGGCGTCCCGCAGCGCGGACTGCAGGGCGCGACCACGCGCGCGTGCCGGTGCGGACGACGCGGGCAGCAGCAACTCCCAGGCGGGGGAGGACGGTTCGAGGCCCTCCGGGGCGGGCGGCTGTGTCATACCAGGACCCTACGGCGGCGTCGGGCCTCCGTGATTGGTCCCCGATACGGCCGCGCGAATGGACCTCGTGACGGACCACCCGCCCTTCCTAACGTCGCCTCCATGAACGCCACTTCACTGCGCGGCTCCCTGCTCGCCACGTTCGCCTGCGTCCTCGTGGGCGGATCCTTCACCGCCAACAGCGTCCTCGGCCACTACCCGTACGCCGGTGGCCAGTTCCTCCGCTACGCCGTCGCGTGCCTACTGCTTCTGCCGCTGGTCGGCAGGGGCGGTCTGCGCCCGCTGAAGCGGCTGACGCCGCGCCAGTGGGGCCGGCTCGCGCTGCTCGCCGCCGTCGGCATGGTGGGCTTCAACCTCGCGGTCCTCGCCGCGGAACGCTCCGCCGAACCCGCGGTACCCGGCGTCTTCGTAGGATGCGCGCCCGTGGTGGTCGCGGTGCTGGTGCCCCTGATGAGCGGCGTGCGGCCCCAACAGGCCGTGCTCTACGGGGCGTTGCTCGTGGCCGCCGGAGCCCTCACGGTCCAGGGGTGGGGGCGCACCGACCTCTCCGGGATCGTCTTCTCCGTATGCGCACTGGTGGGGGAGGTCGGCTTCGCGGTGCTCGCCGTGCCGGTGCTGCGCCCGCTCGGACCCCGGCTGCTGTCCTGCGCGGTGTGCGGGATCGCCGCGGTGGAGGCGGCCGTCGCCGGGATCGTCGTGGACGGCGGCGCCTGGCTGCGCAGGCCGGACGGCGCCGAGTTCGCGGCGCTCGCCTGGCAGGCCGTCGTCGTCACCGTCGTCGGCTTCGTGTGCTGGTACATGGGCATGCAGCGGATCGGCGCCGAGCGCGCCACGCTGTTCTCCGGGCTCATCCCCGTCGCGGCGGCCTGCACCGCGCCGCTGGTCGGATCGGGGACGTACGGCATCGCCCAGGGCGCGGGCAGCGCGCTCGTCGCGGCCGGCGTCGCCCTGGGCTCCGGAGTGTTCGCGCGGCGCTCGGCGCCCGCGAAGTCAGCGGCTGCCGTCGAGGAGCACCCGGGCCACCAGCGCCGGGTCGTCGTTCATCGGGACGTGCCCGCAGCCGGGAAGTTTGATCAGCCGGGCCCCCGGGATGACCTGCTTGGCGCGGACGCCCTGGCGGCGCACGAGGAGCCGGTCCCTGACACCCCACGCGATCGTGACCGGCAGCTCCTCGATGTCGTCACGGAACAGCACCGAACGACCCGCCTCCAGCGTCTCCCGGAACCCGGTGGCCTCCCGCAGCGCGATCGTCTCCGCGACGACCGCCTCGGGTGAACGGCGGCCGGGCCGCGCGTAGATGGTGCTCGTGAGCGCCGCCCGCCCCGCCGCGGAGCGGGAGAGCCGCTCGATCACCGGCACCGGCATGGCCCGCGCGCCCGCCCGCATCGCGAGCAGCGTCCCGAACGCGTAGCGCCGCTCGGCCCCGGTCCAGAACCCGGCGGGGGAGAGCGCCGTGACGGAGCGCACCAGCTTCTCCCGGCCGAGGTCGAGGGCGAGCAGGCCGCCCAGCGAGTTCCCCGCCACGTGCGGCCGCTCGATCCCGAGGTGGCGGCAGAACGCGTCGAGCACGGGGATCACGCCCGCCAGGTCGTACGCGAGCCCGTCCGGCAGCGCGGGCGACCTCCCGAACCCCGGCAGATCCACCGCGATCACGTCCCGCTCCGCCGCGAGGATCGGCAGCACCGGCTGCCAGGCCTCCCAGTGGTGCCCGATCCCGTGCAGCAGAAGCAGCGGCTCACCGCTGCCCGCGCGCTCGTACGCGAGGCGCACGGTGCGGGGGCCTCCGGCGCTCTCGATGCTGAAGGACGCCTCTGTGGCCATGTCGCTCGCTCCCTGTCCCCGCCACGCCGCGACGGTCTCCTTAGACTCCTTGTCAGCAACAATTACCGCTCAGTAGGGCGCAGTTCAAGGGGCGCAGCCGAAGTAGTGCGGTGCCCGCTGGACATCCCCCGATGTGTCCTATGGGATGGGCAGGTGGCCACCGACACAGGGATCGATGACTTCGAAGAGCACCGCCCCGTCCTCATGGGCGTCGCCTACCGCATGCTGGGCCGCGTCGCCGACGCCGAGGACGTGGTGCAGGACGCCTGGCTGCGCTGGTCCCGCGCGGACCGGTCCGAGGTCCGCGAGCCGCGCGCCTACTTGGTGCGGGTCACCACCCGGCTCGCCATCGACCGGCTGCGCCAGGTCCAGTCGCGCCGCGAGTCCTACGTGGGGCCGTGGCTGCCCGAGCCGCTCGTCACCGACTTCGGGCCCACCGTGCCCGACACCGCCGAGCAGGCCGTGCTCGCCGACTCCGTGTCGCTCGCGGTGCTCGTCGTCCTGGAGTCCCTCTCGCCGCTGGAGCGCGCGGTGTTCGTGCTGCGGGAGGCCTTCGGCCTGACCTACGCGGAGATCGCCGGGACGCTGGAGCGGGGCGAGGCCGCCGTGCGCCAGCTCGCCGTCCGCGCGCGCAAGCATGTGGACGAGCGCCGGCCCCGCTTCGACGTCGACCCGGTCCAGCAGCGCGACCTCACCGAGCGCTTCCTGGCCGCCGCGTCCGAGGGCGACCTCGACGGGCTGATGGCGATGCTCGCCCCGGACGCCCGGCTCGTGGGCGACTCGGGCGGCAAGGCGAGGGCGCCGCTGCGGGTCATCGAGAGCGCCGACAAGGTGGGCCGGTTCGTGCAGGGCGCCGTGCGGCAGGGCGGCGCCGAGGGCTTCGAGCTCAGCCTCGTGGAGTTCAACGGCACGCTCGGCGTGCTCGTCACCGGGAACGGAAAGCCCGACTCCGTCCTCCAACTCGGCGTGCACGAAGGCCGTATCCAGCAGATCTACATCGTGCGCAACCCGGACAAGCTCGGCTCGCTCGGCTAGCCGCCGCTCCCGGCCTCCGGCCCAGGCCCGCCCCCGACGCACGTACGGGGGCGGGCCCTGTGCGTTCCGGCACGTGAGAACCGCGACGACGATTGGTATTGACCAAGTTCCGAGAACGGTCCTACTCTCGCAGGGATAGGCAGGAACCTTTAATAAACAAGGGCGATAAAAAGCCGCCAGGGCACGGCTGTTGCGGAGGACAGGGTGGGGACCACGCAGTTGGAAGCGGCTCCGGAGCCGAAGTACTGGCACCTGAAGACCGTGCTCACCGACGCGCTCGACTCCGAGTTCACGGTGGGCGAGATCCTGCCGAACGAGCGGGACCTCGCGGCCCGCTTCGGCGTCGCCCGCGCGACCCTCCGCCAGGCCCTGGAGCAGCTGGAGCTGGAAGGCCGGCTGCAGCGCCGCCGCGGCGTCGGCACCACGGTCGCGCCGCCCCGCATGGGCGTCGCCGTCGCGTCGAACGACCGGGACTGGCCGGGCGGCAGCGCGGACGCGTGGCAGGCCGTCGACGCAGCCGTCGAGGTCCCGCCTGCCGCGGTCGCCGCGGCCCTGGACACCGCCCCGGACACCGAGGTGCACGTCCTGCGCCGTACGCGGGTCTCGCACGGCCAGCCGGTCGCCGCCGAGCTGCTGTACGTCCCCGTAGGCCCGGCCCCCGACCTGACGGCCGTCGACGCCGCGTCCGGCGCCGCACGCGCGCGTGCGGTCGTGCGGGAGCTGCAGCGCCTCGGGCTCGACGGGGAGGACCGCGCCGTCGAGCTGGGCTCGGCGCGCGCCGACGACGCGAAGGAGCTCGACCGGCTGCCGGGCGCCCCTGTCCTCGTCGTCACGACCCGCTACTTCAGCCGCGGCACGACCGCCGCCGTCTCGGTGGCGACCTACCGCGCGGACACCTGCCGGCTCACGTTCGGCGACACGGCGGGCGTGGAGATCCACCACGCGCCCGAGACGCGGGCTTCGTAGCGTCCCGGTCGGCGCTCAGCGGCGGGCGGTGACCGTGCTCTCCGTCGCGAAGAGTTCCTCTTCCACGTGGTCGAGCGCGAGCCGCAGCGCCCCCGTGGCCACCGCCGCCTCGCCCAGCGCCGACAGCGCCACCCGCGGCGGCCGCAGACAGTAGCGCTTCAGCTCCCGCCGCAGCGGTTCGAGCACGCCGTCGAGGCCCGCCGCCCAGCCGCCCACCACGACCAGTTCCGGATCGAGCGCGAGCACCAGCGCCGCGACGTCGTGCACGAGCCGCTGAAGGAACCGCTCGACCGCGGCCGTCGCCCGGTCGTCGCCCTCGCGCGCCAGCGTGAACACCTTCGCCACGGCGAGCTCGTCCAGCGGGTGCAGCGGCTCGTCCGTGGTGGACAGCAACGCCTCGGGCCGCACCTCGCGGCCCAGCAGGTGCAGCGCGCCGATCTCCCCGGCGGCGCCCCCGAAGCCACGGTGCAGGCGGCCGCCGATCAGGGCGCCGGCCCCGGGGCTCAGGCCCGCGAGGACGAACACCATGTCGTCGGTCTCCGACCCGGCGCCCTTCCAGTGCTCGGCCACGGCCGCCGCGTTCGCGTCGTTCTCCACGAGCACCGGGCACTTGAAGGAACGCCGCAGCCGCTCGCCGAGCGCCAGCCCGGTCCAGCCCGGCAGCGCGGTGCCGAGCCGCACCGTCCCGTCCGCCCGCACGATCCCCGGGCTGCCGACGCCGACCGCCCACAGCGAGCCCCGGGCCACGCCCGCGCGGCGCAGCAGGTCGGCGACGGTGCCGCGCAGCTTCTCCAGCCGCTCGTCCGCGGGCGCGGCCTCGTCGACCTCCTTGGACGCCGAACCGAGGACCCTGCCGTCGAGCGCCGAGAGCACCGCGGCCACCCGGTGCGCGCCGATCTCCAGGCCCAGCAGATGCCCGGCCTCCGCCCGGAAGCGGAACTTGCGGGCGGGCCGGCCCTGCCGCCGCGCGCCCGGCTCCTCGACCGTGGTCTCCACGACGAGTCCGGCCACGATGAGGCCCTCGACGACGCCCTCCACCGTGGGCCGCGACAGGCCGGTCACGCGGGTGATCTCGGTGAGCGTCGCGAAATCGGTGGAACGCAGCGCGTGCAGCACCACCGCGGAATTGATCCGCCTGAGCAGAGAGGGGTCCCCGCCGGTCAGCCGCCCCACCGTCGTCCTCCCCGCAGTCGCGCGTGTTCGCCGGATGGTACCCGCAGCCACGGACAGCGGCGAGAGTCGGGTGCACCTCTGTGACGTACGATGCTCAGCCGCGCGCGGCCGAAACGGTGCAGGTCGGGCCTTATCCCGGCGCCACGAACCCAGACTCGTACGCCGCGATCACCGCCTGCGTCCGGTCCCGCGCGCCCAGCTTCGTCAGGACGGCGCTGACATGGGACTTGACGGTCTCGGTGCCGACGATCAGGTCCGCGGCGATCTCCGCGTTCGACAGGCCGCGCGCCATGCGCCGCAGCACCTGCTCCTCGCGTTCGGTCAGCGCCGCCCGCTCCAGCGTCTCGCGGGCTGCCGGACTCCCGTACTCCGCGGCCAGCTTGCGGACCGCCGCGGGGAACAGGAGGGACTCGCCCGCCGCGACGAGCCGTACCGCGTGCACGATCTCCTCGGGGCGGGCCCGCTTCAGCAGGAAGCCGTCGGCGCCCGCGCGCAGCGCCCCGTACACGTACTCGTCGTTCTCGAACGTGGTGATCACAAGGATCTTCGGCGGTCGCTCCGCGCCGCGCAGCACCGCGCGTGTGGCCTCGATCCCGTCGAGCAGCGGCATCCGGACGTCCATGGCGACGACGTCCGGGCGCAGTTCGCGGACGAGGGGGACGACCGCCGCGCCGTCCGCGGCCTCGCCGACCACTGTGATGTCGGGCTGCGCTTCGAGGACCGCGCGCAGGCCGGCGCGGACAAGTGGTTCGTCGTCGACGAGCAGGACGGTCAGCGGCACGCCGCCAGCCTAGATCACCCCACCGGCAGTTCGACGTGAACCTGCCACTCGTCGCGCAGCGGGCCCGTCCGGGCGTTCCCGCCGAGCAGCGCGGCCCGCTCGCGTACGCCGCGCAGTCCGCTGCCCGTACCGCCGTGGCCCGAGCCGCGGCCGGGCGGCAGCGGGTTGCGCACCTCCAGGGTCAGCTGCTTGTCGGCGACCTGGAGGGTCACGGTGACCGGCACGGTTCCGCAGTGCCGCAGCACGTTCGTGAGCGCCTCCTGGAGGATGCGGTAGCCCTCGCGGGACACCGGCCCCGGCACCGTCTCCAGCGGCCCGGAGACCGTCACCTCCACCTTCGTCCCCGAGGCCCGCGCCGAGTCGAGCAGCCGGTCCGCCTCCTGGAGCGTGGGGCGGCTGCCCACCGGCCGCTCCGCCTCGCGCAGCACCAGGAGCACCCGCTCCAGCTCCTCCAGGGCGGCCCGGCCGGTCTCCTCGATGGCGCCGAGGGCCCGGTCGGTGAAGGCCGGATCGCCGGCCGCCCGCGCCGCGCCCGCCTGCACGACGGCGACCGTCAGCGCGTGGCCGATGGAGTCGTGCAGCTCCCGGGCGATGCGATTGCGCTCAAGGAGCTGCTCGGTGCGCTCCTCCAGTGCGGCGAGCCGCTCCGCCCCGGACGGGCCGAGGAGCACCTGCGCCGTGCGGGCGGTCAGCCAGCCGACGCCCGCCACCACGTACACCAGGAAGAGCAGCACGCAGGGGATCGCCGCCACGCACAGCCAGGGGGTTCCCGGCACGGGCAGCGCGGAGATCGAGTCGGCCGGCTCGCCCATCGCCGTACCCGCCAACTCCATCGTCAGCGAGGCCATTTGGCCCGAGAAGAGGCCGACCGAGAGCCCCAGGAACAGCCGGAGCACCAGCCAGACCGAGGTCCTGCCGCGGTCCTGCCACGACGCCGAGGGCGCGACCGAGATCTCCCGCTCCGGGCCGGGGCCCGCCACGCGCGCGTGCTTGCCGGGGAACAGCATCATCCGTGCCTGCAGCCCCTCCGAGCGCCGGATCACCGGAATCGTGCCGACCAGCAGAAGCAGCGGTACGGGCGTCACGTAGACGAGCACCCAGTCGCGCACCGAAGGAGTGGAGAGCCCCGGGTAGACCATCGCGAACACGAAGGCGATCACCGACGAGCACAGCAGATGTAGCCAGCGGGTGTACGTGACCGCACGCGCGAGGGGTCTCAGGAAGCGGGGCATACCGTCATCGTGCCAGCCGCCCCGCGCCCCACGGCTCCCCCGCACGGGGGAGGCGAACTCCACGGGCGGGGGAGGACCGGGCCCCCTGGCGCGGCCGATGCTGAGGTCATGACCAGCATCGACGTCCAGGACCTCACCAAGGTGTACGGGGCGACCCGCGCCGTGGACGGGCTCACCTTCCAGGTCGGGCCCGGCCGCGTCACCGGCTTCCTCGGCCCGAACGGCGCCGGCAAGTCCACCACCATGCGCCTCGCGCTCGGCCTCGACCGCCCCACCTCGGGGACCGCGCTCATCGGGGGCCGGCCCTACGCCTCGTACGACGAACCGCTGCGCGTCGTCGGGGCCCTCCTCGACCCGCAGGCCGCACACGGCTCCCGCACCGCGCGCGACCACCTGCGGGCGCTCGCCGTCAGCAACCGGATCCCCGCGCGGCGCGTCGACGAGGTGCTCGAACAGGCCGGGATCGCTGCCGTGGCGAAGAAGCGCGTCAAGACGTTCTCGCTCGGCATGCGCCAGCGCCTCGGCATCGCGGCGGCACTCCTCGGCGACCCCGAAGTGGTGCTGCTCGACGAGCCGTCCAACGGCCTGGACCCCGAAGGCATCATCTGGATCCGGGAGTTGATGCGCGACCTGGCGCGCGCGGGACGCACGGTGCTGGTCTCCAGCCACCTCATGAACGAGACCGCGACCTTCGCCGACCACCTCGTCGTCCTCGGCCGCGGCAGGCTCCTCGCCGACACCCCGATGCCGGACTTCATCGCCGCGCACAGCACACGCCGCGTACGGGTGCGCTCCACGGACCCGGCACGCCTGAGAGCGGCGCTCGTGCGCGCCGGACACACGGTCGCGCTCGCCGACGACGGCCGCTGCGACGTCGAGGGCGTCACCGCCGCCGACGTGGGCGCGCTGGCCGCCGCCGAGGGCGTCCCCGTCCTCGAACTCGCCGATGAACAGGCCTCGTTGGAGCAGGCCTACCTCGCCCTCACCGCGAACGACACCGAGTTCGCCGCCACGCCCTTCCAGGAGGCCTGACCATGGCCGGCACGTCCGCCAACGCCGTACTGCACGCCGAGTGGATCAAGATCAGATCGCTGCGCGGCAGCTTCGGCTCGCTGCTCGCCGTCTTCATCGCGACGCTCGCCATCACCACCCTGACGTACTCCACGATCGGCCAGGAAGAGGCCGGCAACGGCGGGGACCTGCTCTTCGAAGCCTTCTACGCCCTCAACTTCGGCCAGATCGCCGTGCTCGCCTTCGGCGCCACGGCCGTCTCCTCCGAATACCTGAACAACGCGCTGCGCGTCTCGCTGGCCGCCGTGCCGAACCGGAACCTCTTCTACGCCGCGAAGGTGGCGGTCATCGGCGCCTGCGGGCTCGTCGTCGGCCTACTCACCAGCTTCACCGCGTTCCTCGTGGGCCAGGCGTTCATGGGCCCGTACACGCTCGGTCTCGGCGACCCGGGGGCGCTGCGGGCCTGCGTCGGCGGCGGGGTGTACCTCGCGCTCATGGGCCTGTTCGCGGCGGGGCTCACGGCCGTGCTGCGCAGCGCGGTCGCCGTACTGAGCATCCTGGTGCCGTTCCTGCTCATCGTGTCCTTCGTCATCGGGGACGTCGCGGGCTCGGCCGCCGACTACCTGCCCGACCGGGCGGGCCAGCAGATCCTTCACCAGCACGCCGAGGGTTCCCTCGGACCGTGGGCCGGACTCGCCGTGACCGCGCTGTGGGCGGGGGCCGCGGTGCTCGCCGGATGGTGGGCCGTGCGGCGCAGGGACGCGTAGTCCGGCGGGCCCGTCGCGCGCCTCATCGAACTCCCGTGCCAAGATGGGATCTTGAGCGGAGACCGGCTACGTACAAGGGAGATCGCATGAGTGACGCCGACGGGTCCAGGCCGGATGGACGGATCTCCAGCCACATCGCGCACAACGCGCGCGTGTGGAACTACTGGCTGGGCGGCAAGGACCACTACGAGGTCGACGAGCAGGTCGGCGACATGGTGACGTCCATGTACCCGAGCATCGGCGAGGTCGCGCGCGCCGACCGCCAGTTCCTCGGCCGCGCCGTCCGCCATCTCGCGGGCGAGGAGGGTGTGCGCCAGTTCCTCGATGTCGGCACGGGCCTGCCGACGGTCGACAACACGCACGAGGTCGCCCAGCGGATCGCCCCGGACGCGCGCGTCGTCTACGTCGACAACGACCCGATCGTGCTCACCCACGCCCGCGCACTGCTCACCAGCTCCGCCGAGGGCCGGACCAACTACGTGGACGCGGACGCCCGCGACCCGAGGGCGATCATCGAGGCGGCCTCCGAGACCCTCGACTTCGACCAGCCCGTCGCGATCATGCTCCTGGGCATCCTGAACTTCGTGCTCGACACGGACGAGGCCGCGTCCATCGTCCGCGAGCTCGTCGACGCCGTGCCCTCCGGCAGCTACGTGGTGCTCACCCACCCCACCCTCGAACTGGGCGGGGAGGGCAACAAGGAGGCCATGGCGTTCTGGAACGAGAATGCGAAGCCGCCGATCACCGCCCGCACGGGCGCCGAGATCGCGGCGTTCCTCGACGGCCTGGAGCTCGTCGAGCCCGGCCTCGTCTCCTGCGCGCGCTGGCGCGACGACGAGGCCACGCAGGTCGCCCAGTACGGAGTGGTGGCCCGCAAGCCCTAAGGGGTCGTGGCCGCGGCCTCGCGCAGCCGCGCGTACTCCTCGGCCATCGTCGCCGCCGTCCAATGCGCGTTGAGGCCACTGGGGTTCGGCAGCGCCCACACCCGGGCGCCGCCGATCGTCCGCTCCTGCGGGCCGATCCGCGCCTTGGGCTCGCCGAAGGCCGAGCGGTAGGCGGTCACGCCCACCACGGCGAGCCACCGGGGTGTCAGCCGAGCCACCTTCTCCTCCAGCAGCCGGCCGCCCTCCCGGTACTCCTCGGCGCTCAGCTCGTCCGCCCGCGCCGTGGCCCGCGCGACGACGTTCGTGATCCCGAGCCCGTACGAGAGGAGTTCCTCCTGCTCGGACGGCTTCAGCTGGCGGGGCGTGAAGCCGGAGAGGTGGAGGACCGGCCAGAAGCGGTTGCCGGGGCGGGCGAAGTGGTGGCCGGTCACGGCCGTCATCAGGCCCGGATTGATGCCGCAGAACAGAACCCGAAGGCCGCTCGCGACGACGTCCGGTACGAGACGGTCGGGGGGGGCCGGCCGGTCCGCGTGTGTGTGCCGGGTCAGAGGTAGGCCCCCCGGGTGGAACCCGCGGCCGGCG
>NZ_JBHWKQ010000022.1:68552-144513 GCF_042730865.1 Streptomyces sp. NPDC059897
CGTGGGGGGGGGGGGGGCTGGTGGGGCCGGTACCCGCCGTAAACCGGGCCGTTTTTCACGCCCCCAACCACACCCCCCCGCCGCCGCCCCCCCCCCCCCGGTACGAGACGGTCGCGAGCGGCCTCCAGGTCCGCTTGAGTGAGCCGGGTCAGAGGATCGCCCCCGGCGTGTAACCGGCGGCCTCCGGGTGCTGCTTCGCGATCTCCTCGACGCGGGCCACGAGCTGCGCGACCTGACCGGCGGCGGCGCCCGTGAAGGACAGCTTGTCCGCCATCAGCTCGTCGAGCTGCGCGCGGTCCAGCGGGATGCGGGAGTCGGCGGCCAGCTTGTCGAGCAGTTCGTTGCGCTCGACGCCCTGCTCGCGCATCGCGAGGGCCGAGGCCACCGCGTTCTCCTTGATCGCCTCGTGGGCCTCCTCGCGGCCGACGCCCGCTCGCACCGACGCCATGAGCACCTTCGTGGTGGCGAGGAACGGCAGGTAGCGGTCCAGCTCACGGGCGACGACGGCCGGGAAGGCGCCGAACTCGTCGAGGACGGTGAGGAAGGTCTCCAGGAGACCGTCGAGCGCGAAGAACGCGTCCGGCAGCGCCACGCGACGCACCACCGAGCACGAGACATCGCCCTCGTTCCACTGGTCGCCCGACAGCTCGCCGGTCATCGACGCGTAGCCGCGCAGGATGACCATGAGGCCGTTGACGCGCTCGCAGGAGCGGGTGTTCATCTTGTGCGGCATCGCGGAGGAGCCGACCTGGCCGGGCTTGAAGCCCTCGGTGACCAGCTCGTGCCCGGCCATCAGGCGGACCGTCTTGGCCAGCGAGGAGGGCGCCGCGGCCAGCTGCACCAGCGCGGTGACGACCTCATAGTCGAGCGAGCGCGGGTAGACCTGGCCGACCGAGGTGAAGGCCTGCGAGAAGCCCAGGTGCTGGGCGATCCGCTGCTCCAGGTCGGCCAGCTTGTCGGAGTCGCCGCCGAGCAGATCGAGCATGTCCTGGGCGGTGCCGACCGGGCCCTTGATGCCGCGCAGCGGGTAGCGGTTCAGCAGCTCCTCGACCCGGCCGAACGCGACGAGCAGCTCGTCGGTCGCGGTCGCGAAGCGCTTGCCGAGGGTGGTGGCCTGCGCCGCGACGTTGTGCGAGCGGCCGGCCATGACCAGCTCCGCGTACTCGCCGGACAGCTTGCCGAGGCGCGCGAGGACGGCGACGGCGCGGTCCCGGACCAGCTCCAGGGAGAGCCGGACCTGGAGCTGCTCGACGTTCTCCGTCAGGTCGCGGGACGTCATGCCCTTGTGGACCTGCTCGTGCCCGGCGAGCGCGTTGAACTCCTCGATACGGGCCTTCACGTCGTGCCGCGTGACCTTCTCGCGCTCGGCGATGGAGGCCAGGTCGACCTGGTCGAGCACGCGCTCGTAGTCGGCGATGGCGGCGTCCGGGACGTCGATCCCGAGGTCCTTCTGGGCCTTCAGCACGGCGAGCCAGAGCTGTCGCTCCAGCTTCACCTTCTCCTCGGGGGACCAGAGGGTGGCGAGCTCGACGGAGGCATAGCGGCCGGCGAGGACATTCGGGATACGGGGCTTTGCAGGCGCAGTCACGTGGACGGAGTTTACCGGGCGTCCCTACAGGCTCCGAACCGTCGTCCGAATGTAGGAACGTACAGGTCAGGGGCGGCGGGGTCGCACGGGCCCACGAGGTCCCCCGCCCACCCCGGACTCGACTTGCGCCGACTGTGGACCAGGGCACGATGAATTGGGGACGGCGCACGTCGGAGATCGGTCCGGCATCTTTGCCCCGACACCTGGATCCGATGTGTTCTCGGCCCCTTCTCAAGGCATTGAGGCCCCTCACATCGGAGCAGACATGAGTGATCTTCCTCCGCCCGTCACGCCTGTCCTGGAGCAGGCCGCGAAGGAGCTGGCCGAAGCGACCGATCCGCACCCGCGGATCTACGAGGTCCCTCCGGAGAAGGGGCGTGACATCCTCCTCGGTCTCCAGAGCGACACGAGCGTGCCGCGTCCGGACGTCGACGAGGAGTGGGTGGACGTCGATGCCGGGCAGTGGGGCACCGTCCGTACCCGGATCATCAGGCCCAAGGGTGCGAGCGGTCCGCTCCCGGTGGTCTTCTACATCCACGGAGCCGGCTGGGTCTTCGGCGACGACAGGACCCACGACCGCCTCTTCCGCGAACTCACGGTCGGCGCGAACGCCGCGGGTGTCTTCCCGGTCTACGACAGGGCGCCCGAGGCCAAGTACCCCACCCAGGTCGAGCAGAACTACGCGGTGGGGCAGTGGGTCATGGAGCACGGTGCCGAACACGGCCTGGACACCTCCCGCGTCGCGGTCACCGGGGAGTCCGTGGGCGGCTGCATGTCAGCGGTGTTCGCGCTCATGAACAAGGAGCGCGGCGGCATCGACCTCAAGGCCCAGGTGCTCCTGTACCCGGTGACGAACGCGGACTTCGACACCCCGTCGTACCTGCAGTTCGCCGATGGCTACTACCTCACGCGCGACGGGATGATCTGGTTCTGGGACCAGTACTCCGAGCCCGGCCAGCGCGCCGAGCCGCACGCCTCGCCGCTGCAGGCGCCGCTGGAGGACCTCAAGGGCCTGCCCAGAACGCTGGTGATCACCGACGAGGCCGACGTGCTGCGGGACGAGGGCGAGCAGTACGCCAACAAGCTGCGCGAGGCGGGTGTCGACGTCACGGCCGTCCGCGTCGCCGGCATGGTCCACGACTTCCTGCTCCTGGACAGCCTGCGCGACACCCGGGCCGCGAACGTGGCCCGCCGTCTCGCCGTCGACGCCCTGAGGGAGGCGCTGAACGGTCAGTAGCCTCCGGCCGAGTCACCGGTGCTCCCGCTTCCGCATGCCAGTACCGTCCCGCGGAACGACGACACGACCGGCCGCAGGTCGACCTGGTGCCACACGGCCCACAGGCGAACGGACCTGCGGAACCAGGGGAGTTCGCGCACGGTGACACCCTCGGTGCCGCGTTCGTGCACCATGCTGCGCTGCACGAACGCGGCACCGAGCCCCGACGCCACCAACCCCACCGCCGTGAGCGGTTCGGGGGCCTCGAAGCGGATGTCGGGGGTGAATCCGGCGGCGGCGCAGGCCGCGACGAAGTCGTCCCGCCAGACGTGGTCCTGCCCGTCCTCGACGGCGATCCACGGCCGGCCGTCGAGGTCCTCGGGCCGCACCACTTCGGCGTCCGCCAGCGGATGCGTGCTGGGGACGGCGAGCAGCAGCGGGTCCTGAAGGAGGAGCGTGCTGCGCAGGTCCGGATCGTCCTCGGGCGGCGCCTCCGGGACCAGGGCGATGTCGAGGCTGCGCTGGCGCAGGCCCTCGAACTGCTCGTGCGCCGTCATGTCGTAGAGGGCGACGTGGATGCCGGGGCGCTCCTCGTTCAGCGAGCGCAGCGCCTTCGGCAGCAGCCCGGTGTGCATGGCGTCGCCGACGTAGCCGACGCACAGGCCGCCCTCCTCGCCGCGCCCGAGGCGCCGGCCCAGGTTCTCCAGGCGGGCTGCGTGCCGCAGCAGGGCCGTCGCCTCGGTGAGGAAGACGCGGCCGTCGGAGGTGAGCCGGATGCGCTGCTGGCTGCGCTCGAACAGGGTCAGGCCCAGGTTCTTCTCCAGCTGCGCGATCTGCCGGCTCAGCGGCGACTGCGAGATGTGCAGCCGCTCGGCGGCCCGGCCGACGTGCTCCTCCTCGGCCACGGCCACGAAATAGCGAAGTTGTCGCAGGTCAAGCATGTTGGACCTCGGGGGACTCAAGTGTGTCCAAGCAAGTCTTGGACAGTCTTACCCGTCGATCCTAACCTCGGAGGAGCAAGAGGCGCGGAGCAGGAGAAACCCCAAGAAATCTCCTCAGGCCGCGTACAGCACCAGACGTACAGCCCCAGACGTACGGCACCAAGGCAAGGAACGATCTCCATGGGCATCAAGTCCCTCCTCCCCGGCAAGCTCGGCTTCGGCACCGCTCCCCTCGGCAACATGTTCCGCGCGATCCCCGACGACGAGGCCCGCGCCACCGTCGAGGCCGCCTGGGACCACGGCATCCGCTACTTCGACACCGCCCCCTTCTACGGCGCGGGCCTCGCCGAGGAGCGCCTGGGCGAGGTCCTGTCCACCAAGCCGCGCGACTCCTACGTCCTGTCGACCAAGGTCGGCCGCGTCATCCTCGACGAGCACGAGACGGACGTCCCCGACTTCGGAGAGAAGGGCGGTCTGTTCGAGCACGGCAACCCGAACAAGATCCTCCACGAGTGGACCGCCGACGCCACCGAGCGCTCCATCGAGGGCAGCCTCAAGCGCCTGGGCACCGACCGCCTCGACATCGTGTGGGTGCACGACATCGCCCAGGACTTCCACGGCGACGACTGGATCCAGAAGTTCGAGGAGGCCCGCACCGGCGCCTTCCGCGTCCTGTCGCGGCTGCGCGACGAGGGCGTCATCAAGGCCTGGGGCCTCGGCGTCAACAAGACCGAGCCCATCGAGCTGACCCTCGCCCTCGACGAGCCGAAGCCCGACGGCTTCCTGCTCGCCGGCCGCTACACCCTGCTCGACCACGAGCACGCCCTCACCCGGCTGCTCCCCATGGCCCAGGAGCAGGGCGTCGACCTGGTCGCGGGCGGCCCCTACAGCTCCGGCATCCTCGCGGGCGGCACCCACTTCGAGTACCAGGAGGCGCCGCAGGAGATCATCGACCGCGTCGCCCGGCTGAAGGCGCTGACCGCGAAGCACGGCATCGGCATCAAGTCCGCCGCCCTGCAGTTCTCCCTCGCCCACCCGGCGTCCGCCGCCGTGATCCCCGGCGCCACCCGCCCCAGCCGCATCGCCGAGGACACCGCCGCCCTCGCCGAGGAGATCCCCGCCGCGTTCTGGACCGACCTGCGCGCCGAGGGCCTCGTCAGCCCGGCCGCCCCGCTCCCGAACAACGCCTGACACCACACCACTTGAACGTGAAGGAGGCGGCCGTCATGGCTTCCACCACCGCAACCCTCGACATCCCGAAGAGCCCCGACCGTGTCTGGCGGCTCATCGGCGGCTTCGGCTCGCTGCCGGACTGGCTCCCGTACATCCCCAAGAGCGAACTCGGTGAGGGCGGGCGCGTGCGCCACCTGACCAACGCGGACGGCGGCGTCATCGTCGAGCGTCTTGTCGGGTTCGACGAGGCCGGGCGCCACTACAGCTACGCCATCGAGCAGGCCCCGTTCCCGGTCACCGGCTACCTCTCGACCATCACCGTGCACGCCGTGCCCGGCCGCCCCGACGCCTCCCGCGTCGAATGGTCCGGCTCGTTCACGCCGGACGGTGTGAGCGACACCGAGGCCGAGGAGCTGTTCCACGGCATCTACGCCGACGGCCTCGCCGCGCTCCTGAAGACCGTTCAGGCCTGACGGACGTGGGCGCGCAGCCACCGGGTGCCGCGGGCGAAGCAGGCCCCGGCACCCGGCGATCCGCGTCCTCGGCTCGAATTCCCCTCCTGGATATCCTTGCCCCGATCAACTCGACCCGGAGGTAAGGACCCATGGCGCGGCGGCCGACCGTCACCAGCGTGCAGATCGCCCGCGAGGCCGGAGTGGCGCAGTCGACCGTCTCCCGCGTCCTGAACGGCGGGAGCGTCGCACCCGAGACGCGCCGCCGCGTGCTCGAAGTGGTCGACAAGTACGACTTCCAGCCCAGCCAGGCCGCGCGCAGCCTCGTGGGCTCCCGCTCCGGCCTCATCGGCGTCGTCATCCGCGATCTGACGAACCCGTTCTACCCGGTCATGGTCAAGGCGATGGAGCGCGTCCTGCACGAGCAGGGGATGCGCCTGACCCTGGTCACGGACGTCATGACCGAGGAGGAGGGGCTCGCGCAGCTGCGCCGCGAGGGCGTCGACGGCGTCGTGTTCACCTCGGCGCTGCAGGACGAGCCGCTTGCGCACCGGACGGCGGGCCACGGCATCCCGGTCGTGCTGGTCCACCGCACCCTCGCGGACTTCCCCGCCGACCAGGTCGAGGCCGACAACCGGACCGCGGGCGAGCTCGCCGCCGAGCATCTGCTGGGCCTCGGGCACCGGAGGATCGCGATGGTCCGCGGCCTCGCCGGATCGAGCACGGCCCAGCAGCGCGGCCGTGGTTTCCGCGACCGGGTGCGGGCCACCGGCGGCGCCGTGCTCGCCGAGATCGACGGCGATTACGACTACGCCACCGCGTACGCGGCGGTGCGCACGCTGCTCGCCGCCCCCGAGCGGCCGACCGCGCTCTACTGCCACAACGACGTCATGGCGTACGCCGCGCTCAACGCCGCCGCGGCCGAAGGCGTCGCCGTACCGGGCGAGTTGAGCGTGGTGGGCTGCGACGACGTGCCGCTCTCCGCGTGGGAGCGGATCGACCTGACGACCGTGCGCCAGCCGCTGGAGCGGATCGCGCAGGTCGGCGTGGAGCTGCTGCTCGGCCGCCTCGAGGACCCCGAGCTGCCGCACCGGCACGAGGTGCTGCCGGTGGAATTCGTCGCTCGCTCCACCACGGGCCCGGCGCACACCCCCTCGTAAATCCCTCCCCAGAACCCTCTTGACCGTTCAACCCTTCGTCTTCCATTCTGTGGATACGTATCCAATGGATACGTATCCATCACGAGTGAGGAGCTGGACGTGTCCCGCACCATCAAGGCCGCCGCCACCCCGTCCACCGCGCCGTCCGGCAACGACACCGTCGGGCAGGCCGTCCGCGAGCTGATCGCCGACGTACGCGGCCGTGGCGACGAGGCCGTCCGTGAACTGTCCGCGCGCTTCGACCGCTGGGAGCCGGAGTCCTTCCGCCTCGACGAGCGGCGCATCGCCGAGATCATCGGCACGCTCGACCCGCAGGTCGTCGAGGACATCAAGACGGTCCAGGCCAACGTCCGCCGGTTCGCCGAGGCGCAGCGCGACTCGATGTCCGAGATCGAGATCGAGACCGCGCCGGGCGTCTTCCTCGGCCACCGCCACGTACCGGTCCAGTCCGTCGGCGCCTACATCCCCGGCGGCCGCTACCCGCTGACCGCCTCCGCGCACATGACGATCGTGACCGCCAAGGCCGCCGGTGTGCCGCGCGTCGTCGCCTGCACCCCGCCGATCCGCGGCGAGATCCCCGCCGCGACCATCGCCGCCATGCACTTCGCGGGCGCCGACGAGATCTACGTCCTCGGTGGCGTCCAGGCGGTCGCCGCGATGGCCGTCGGCACGGAGACCATCGAGTCCGTCGACATGCTCGCGGGGCCCGGCAACGCCTATGTCGCCGAGGCCAAGCGGCAGCTGTTCGGCGAGGTCGGCATCGACCTGTTCGCCGGGCCCACCGAGATCCTGGTCGTCGCGGACGAGCACGCCGACCCGTTCGTCGCCGCCGTCGACCTGCTCTCGCAGGCCGAGCACGGCCCCGACTCGCCCGCCGCCCTGATCACGACCAGTCGGCGGGTCGCCGACGAGGTGCAGCGGCACATCGAGGAGATCCTGCCCGGCATGCAGACCGGCGACATCGCGGGCCCGGCCTGGCGCGACCACGGGCAGGTCATCCTGGCCGACGACCTCGACGAGGCGTACCGCGTCGCCGACTCCTTCGCGTACGAGCACGTCCAGATCCTCACCGAGAACCCCCGCGAGGCGCTGGACAAGATGCACGCCTACGGCGCCCTGTTCCTCGGCGAGGGCACCTGCGTCTCCTACGGCGACAAGGTGATCGGCACCAACCACGTGCTGCCCACTCGCGGCGCCGCCCGCTACACCGGCGGCCTGTGGGTCGGCATGTACCTGCGCACCGTCACGTACCAGGAGGTGCGCGAGGAGAAGTCCTCCGCCGAACTCGGGGAGCTGTGCGGGCGCGCGGCCCGCGTCGAGCTGTTCGAGGGGCACGCCCGCTCCGGCGACGTCCGCGCCGCCAAGTACGCCGGCGCCACGCTGCCGTGGACCGACCACTACGAGACGGCTCGCGCCTGACCCCACCCGGTCGCCCCGCTCACGTCCCCTGATCAACGGAGATCCCCATGCCCACCGCCGCCACCCCGACACCGGAGCAGCTCCGGCGCCGGTCACTGCAGTCCGGCACCATCGGCGCGATCGTCGAGTGGTACGAGTACACGATCTACGGCACCGCCGCGGCCCTGGTGTTCGGGCACCTGTTCTTCCCGAACCTGTCGCCCGGCATCGGCCAGATCGTCTCGCTCGCCTCGTTCGGCGTGGGGTTCCTGGCCCGCCCGATCGGCGCGTTCGTCGCCGGGCACCTCGGGGACCGGATCGGCCGCAAGTCCACGCTGATCCTCACGTTCTCGATCATGACGGTGGCCACGGCGGCGATCGGCCTCGTGCCGACCTACGAGCAAATAGGCGTCGCGGCACCGCTGTTGCTGTGCGTGCTGCGGCTGGCGCAGGGCTTCGCCGTGGGCGGCGAGTGGGGCGGGGCGGCCATCGTCGCCGTCGAGAACGCGCCGCGCAAGCGGCGCGGCTACTTCGGCGCCTGGCCGCAGATCGGGGTGTCGGCGGGCCTGCTCCTCGGCACGGCCGCGGTGTCGCTGGCCTCGTGGCTCTCCGGCGACGCCTTCGACGAGTGGGGCTGGCGGCTGCCGTTCCTGCTCAGCGTGATCCTCGCCGGAGTCGGCTTCTTCATCCGCCTCCGCGCCACCGAGAGCCCCGCGTTCCTCGAGGAGAAGCGCAAGATGGACGCCGAGCTGGAGCGCCGCAAGGCCCCCGCGGCGGTCGTCTTCCGCGACCACCGCAAGGCCCTGCTGATCACGGTCTTCGGCCGCTTCGCCGAGGCCGGTAACTACTACCTGTTCACGACCTTCATCCTGTCCTACGTCACCACCACCCTCGGCGCGCCGAAGAGCTACGGCCTGACGGCGTCGATGATCGGCGCCGCGGTGAACATCGTGATGATCCCGGTGTTCGGGGCCGTCTCCGACCGCATCGGACGCGTCCGGACCTTCCTCATCGGCGGCGCCCTGATCGTGCTCACGACCTGGCCGGTCTTCGCGCTGGTGCACACCGGGCAGCTGTGGGCGATCGTCGCGGGCGTGGTCCTCTTCCTCGCCCTCGGCCACGCCATGGTGTACGCGCCGCTGCCCGCCCTGTACTGCGAGATGTTCCCCACGGCGGTCCGCTACTCGGGCATCTCCATCGGCTACCAGATGGCCTCGATCCTCCTGGCGAGCTTCACCCCGGCGCTGGCCGGCGCGATGGTGCTGTGGGCCGACGGCAGCCTGTGGATGGTGATCGCGTTCGCCGTCGTGACGACGGTGATCTCCATGGTGGCCATCGCGTTCGCACCGGACCTGCGGGACCGGGAGCTGTCGGAGATCGGGGCGGCGGGGGAGCGGGACGCGCCGGAGGCCGTGCCCGCGCGCTGACGGGTCGCTCAGGACGACGGGAAGTGCGGCAGCACCGTATCGGCGAGTTCCTTCAGGACCTCGTCGATGGGGCGGTCGCTCGGGCGGAGGTTGAACGAGACGTGGGAGACGCCGAGTTCGCCCATCGCCCGCAGGTACTCCACCAGAGCCTCGCGGCCGGTGCGCAGGCCGAGCCGGATCGAGGTCGCCGGGGCGGCGGGATCCGCCAGGAGGTCCAGCTGCATCGGCGTCAGGTACGGCTTCGGGTCCTCGCCCGTCAGGTCCCGCCACTCCTGCGTCTTGAGCCGCAACGCGCCGAGCGGTCGCGGGTAGTTGAGGGACGCGTCGGCGTTCTGGGAGATCCACTCCGCGGACTGCTGGGCGTGCCCGGCGACGGCGATCGGAACGGACGGGCCGGTCGGCTTGGGCAGTACCTCCAGGCGGCGGCCCGGGTCCAGGCCGAGCGCGGGCAGGCTCATGCCCTCGTCCCCGTCCCGTGCTGCCCAGGCGGCGCGCAGGGTCTCCACGCCCTCGCGGAACGTGGCGCCGCGGGCGTGGAAGTCCGCGCCGAACAAGGGGTATTCGACCGGCCGGTCCCCGCTGGCGAGGCCGAGCACGAACCGGCCGCCGGACAGTGCGTCCACGCTGGCCGCCGCCTTGGCGACCAGCAGCGGCTGCCGCAGCGGCAGGACGACGGCCGCGGTGCCGAGCACGGCCCGCCGGGTGACGGCGGCGAGATGCCCGAGGTGGGTGAACGTCTCGAACACGGAACCGGCGTCGCCGAAGTGCTCGGGATCGTACAGCGGGACGTCCCGTACCCAGAGGGCGGCGAAGCCCAAGTCGTCGGCGAGGCTTGCGAGTTCGGCATGCTGGCTCAGGTCGGGGACGCCGAAGGGGCGGCCCGCCGCCTGGTCGGCGCGCAGCCGGGTGCCGCCCCAGTCGGCGTCGAGGGGGAGTTCGAGACCCAGGGTCGGCAGTGTGCCCGCGGGGTTCACGAGGCGGTCGAGGGCGGTGGGGGCAACAGACATCTCAGGCGGTGCTTTCGGGGCTGTGGACGGCTTCCGCGCCGTGGCCGCCTCGGGCGCCCGCGGCGCGGAACTCGGGGGTCCGCTGGGTCAGTTGAGCTCGTCCGGGTGCGGCCCCGTGCGCAGGTCGCGGTCGAGGGTGGCGATGGAGGCCAGCTCGTCGTCGGTGAGCGTGAAGTCGAAGACGTCGAGGTTCTCGCGGATGCGGGCCGGCGTCACGGACTTGGGGATCACGACGTTGCCGAGCTGGAGGTGCCAGCGCAGGACGACCTGGGCGGGGGACTTGCCGTGGCGGGCGGCGATCGTCGTGATCGCCTCGTCGCCGAGGACCGCGCCCTGCGCGAGCGGGCTCCAGGCCTCGGTGGCGATGCCGAGGTCGGCGTGCACCGCGCGCAGCTCGCTCTGCTGGAGGCCCGGGTGCAGCTCGACCTGGTTGACGGCGGGGACGAGGTCCGAGCCGTCGACGAGGCGCTGAAGGTGCGCGGGCTGGAAGTTGGAGACGCCCGCGGCGCGGATCCGGCCGTCGGCGACCAGCTTCTCGATGGCCTTCCAGGTCTCGCGGTAGAGGTCGCGCTCCGGGGTCGGCCAGTGGATGAGGTACAGGTCGACGTAGTCGAGGCCCAGCTTCTCCAGCGAGGCGTCGAAGGCGGCCAGCGTGGCGTCGTAGCCCTGGTCGGCGTTCCACAGCTTCGTCGTGATGAACAGGTCCTCGCGGGCGATCCCGGAGGCGGCGAGGGCGCGGCCGACGCCGGTCTCGTTCCCGTAGATCGCCGCGGTGTCGATGCTGCGGTATCCGGCCTCGAGCGCGGCGGTCACGGCCGCGGTGGTCTCGTCGTCCGGCACCTGGAAGACGCCGAAGCCGAGCTGGGGGATCTTGACGCCGTTGTTGAGCGTGACGGTGGGGATGGTGGACGGTGCCATGGTGTGGGTGGCCTTTCGGGTGGTACGTGCCCTACGGGTGCTTACGTCGCACGACGGTACTTGCAGGCGCGGGTTAATTGCAAACGCACGTATCGGGGGCTTGCATTTACCGCCGTGTGCAACCATTGGGCGGATGAAGGCCATCACTCTGAACGCATACGGCGGCCCCGAAACGCTGCGGCTCACCGACCTCGCCGACCCGAAGGTCGCACCCGGTGAGGTGCTGATCCGGGTCAGGGCCGCCGGGGTCAACCCGGTCGACTGGAAGCTCGCCGCGGGCGGCCTCGACCCGATCATGGAGACCCACTTCCCGCTGGTCCCCGGCTGGGACGTCGCCGGAGTGGTCGAGCGCGTCGGCTTCGACGTCGAGGAGTACGCGCCCGGCGACGAGGTGTTCGGCTACATCCGCAAGGACACCGCCCAGCTCGGCGCCTACGCCGAGTACGTCTCCGCGCACGTGCGGATGCTGGCCCGCAAGCCCGCCGCGCTCTCCTGGGAGCAGGCCGCGGGCGTCCCGCTCGCCGGGCTCACGGCCTACCAGGCCATCAAGCGCGTGGGCGTCGGAGCCGGTGACACCGTCCTGGTGCACGCGGCGGCGTGCGGCGTCGGCTCGTTCGCCGTGCAGATCGCGGTGGCGCTCGGCGCGCGGGTCATCGGCACGGCGAGCGCCCGCAACCACGACTTCGTACGGGAGCTGGGCGCGGAACCCGTGACCTACGGCCCCGGACTCGCCGAGCGGGTCGCGGAGGCGGCGCCCGAGGGCGTCGGCGCGGCCCTCGACTTCGTCGGCAGCGCGGAGGCCGTCGGCGCCTCGCTGCGGCTGCTCGACCGGCCCGACCGGTTCGCGTCCATCGTCGAGGCGGAGGCCGCCGAGAAGGGCGGCCACTACGTGTGGGTCCGCCCCGACACGGCCGACCTCACGGCGCTCGCCGGCCTCGCCGACGCGGGGAAGCTGACCGTGCCTCTCGCGCGGGTGCTCCCGCTCGCCGAGGCGGCGGAGGCCTGGCGGCTCAATGCCGAGGGGCACACGCGGGGCAAGATCGTGCTGTCCGTGTAACCGGAGGTTTTGTCCCGCGCGTCGTGCCAGGGTGGGGCGCATGACCTTCGACGTGCGCCCCGCCTCGGTGTTCGAGGACGTCCGAGCCGTGCTCGGCCCGAAGTCGGCCACCGCCAACGTGTGCTGGTGCCTGAGCTATCGGATCCCGTCCAAGCTCAACAACGAACTCCGTGGCCCGGCCCGCGGCGACTACGTCGGCGAACTGTGCCGCGCCGGTACACCGCCGGGAGTGCTCGCCTACGACGGCGACGAGCCGGTCGGCTGGGCCGCCGTGGCACCGCGCTCGGACACCTCGTTCGCCCGCAGCCGCACCATCCCGCGCGTCGACGACCTGCCGGTGTGGTCCCTGTGGTGCATCCGGGCCCGCCCCGGTCACCGCAAGCAGGGCGTCTCGCACGCCCTGATCGCCGGAGCGGTCGACTTCGCCCGCTCCCACGGCGCGCCGGTGCTCGAGGCGTACCCGCTCGACAACGGGGAGGCGCGCGTGGACGCGACCATGGCGTACGCCGGGATCCGCAAGAACTTCGAGCGCGCCGGTTTCACGCATGCCGCCGACACCACCTCGGTGCTGGCCGGCCATCCCCGCGTCCTGATGCGGCTCGACCTGCGGAACTAGGGGCCTGTCGACCTGCCGGTCGGGTCAGGCCCGTCGTTCGGGCCAGGCCCGTCGTTTAGGCCAGGACTTAGGCGCGCGGATCCCGCGCGTACGGGGCCAGCTCCGCCCGCTTCGGGGCCCGGCCGTCGCCCGACGACCGGCCCGTCAGACGGCGGCCGATCCACGGCACGAGGTGCTGCTTGGCGAAGCGGGCGTCGGCCACGCGGCGCGACACCCAGTTCGGCGGGAGCGCGGACGGCAGCTCGGCGCGCCAGTCGGACTCCGGCTCGTAGCCGAGGCCCTGCCAGACCGCCTCGGCGACCCGGCGGTGGCCCTCCGCGGTGAGGTGCAGCCGGTCCACGTCCCACATGCGCTGGTCGGCGAGGGCCGGCGCCCCGTACAGGTCGACGACGAGGGCGCCGTGCTTCGCCGCCAGCTCGTCGATGCAGGTGAACAGCTCCTCCATGCGCGGCCGGAAGCGCTGCAGCACCGGGCCGTTGCGACCGGGGCTGCGCATCAGGACGAGCTGCTCGCAGGACGGGGCCAGCGTCTCCACGGCCTGCGTGAGCAGATCCCGGACGCGGACCATGTCGCACTTGGGGCGCAGGGTGTCGTTGAGGCCGCCGACCAGGGTCACGACATCCGCCTTCATCGCGGCGGCGACGTCGATCTGCTCGTCGACGATCTGGCCGATGAGCTTCCCGCGCACAGCGAGGTTCGCGTAGCGGAAGTCGGGCGTCCGCGCTGCCATCCGGTCGGCGAGGAGGTCGGCCCATCCCCGGTAGGAACCGTCGGGCAGCAGGTCCGACATGCCCTCGGTGAAGGAGTCGCCGACGGCGACGAGGCTGGTGTGGGTGGGGTTCGTGTGCATGGCTCCTCAGATCGTATCCCGAGGCAACGAAGTGCCGGGCGTCGCGGGGCTGGGCAGCGGCGCCCGGCGGCGGTATGCCGGGAGCGGACACGGTGAACGGGGGAGCGGAACATGTGGAGCATCGGTTTCTGGAAGGCCACCACCGAGCGTGCGATCAGGACGTTCGCGCAGGCGCTCGCGGCGGTGCTGGTCGCGGGCGCGACGAACCTGCTGGACGTCGACTGGGCCGCGGCCCTCGGCACGGCGGGGCTCGCCGCGCTGCTCGCGGTCCTCACGGCGGTCGGCACCGCGGGCATCGGCCCGCACGGGCCCGGCCTCCTGGAGGCCCCGACGGCGGACTCCGCGGCGCCGCGGCCTCAGCCCACCACGGACCCGCCCGCCACACGCACCTGACGGCCCTCGAAGCGGGCCCGGAGCCTGCGGTCGTGGGAGACCACGACGAGCGTGCCCGCGTAGCCGGCCAGCGCCTCGTCCAGGTCCTCCGCGAGCGCGGGGGAGACGTGGTTCGTCGGCTCGTCCAGGAGCAGCAGATCGGCGGGGCGGGTGACGAGCCGCGCCAGATCGAGCCTGCGGCGCTGGCCGACGGACAGGTCGCGCACCGGCACGGCCAGGTCCTCCTCGCGGAACAGGCCGAGCGCCAGCAGGTCCTGGGCGTGGTCCTCGGGCAGCCCGCCGAGCCCGGCCGCGAACGCGTCGAGGAGCGGCCGTGCGGTGCCGTCGTGCGCGACCTCCTGCGTCAAGTGGCCGATGCGGGGCGGGAGCTGGACCGTGCCGCGATCCGGTGCGAGGCGCCCGGAGAGCAGCGCGAGCAGCGTCGACTTGCCCGCGCCGTTCGGCCCGGTCACCAGCGTGCGCGACCCGGGCTCAAGGACCAGCCGGTCGACCGCGAGCCGCCCCTCGACGGCGACGTCGGTCACTTCCACGGGGCGCAGGAACGGGTGGGCGCCACCTTCGAGGACGCCGGGCACACCGGGCACACCGGGCACACCGGGTTCCGGTGCGCCGCCCGCCGCACTTTCGCCCACCCGGAACCGCAACGGCTCCGGCGGCCTCGGCACCGGGTCGGCGCGCAGCCTCCGCAGCCGCTCGCGCGCGTTGCGGACCACGCCCGAGACCTGGCCCTCCACCGAGCGCTGGTGCTTGGAGAACTTGGCGAACGTGCTGCTGTCCCGCATCCGCCAGCCGCCGGACAGCCGGGCCGACGTGTCCTCGGCGATCCGCTCCTGCCGGTCCACCTCGTCGGACCACGCCCGGTACCGCTCCTCCCAGCGGCGCCGTGCGGTGGTCCGCTGTTCCAGATAGCCGTCCCAGCCGTTGCCGTAGCGGGCGACGGCGTGCCGGTCGCCGTCGACCTCGACGATCGCGCCGGCCACCCGGTCGAGGAAGACGCGGTCGTGGGTGACGGCGACGACGGTGCCGCGGTGTGCCCGCAGCCGCTCCTCCAGCCAGCTCAGCGCCTGGTCGTCGAGGTGGTTCGTCGGCTCGTCCAGGAGCAGCAGCTCGGGCCGCGGGGCGAGGACGCAGGCGAGGCCGAGCCGCGCCGCCTCGCCGCCCGACAGCGAGCCGAGCGTGCGCGTGCGCGCCAGGTGCGGGACGCCGAGCCCGTGCAGGGCGGCCTCCAGACGGGCGTCGGCGCGGTAGCCGTCGCGCGCCTCGAAGGCCGCCACCAGGTCGGCGTACTCGGTGAGCGCGCCGGGCCCGGCCGAGCCGAGGGACGCCTCCGCCTCGGTGATCCGCCGCTCCAGGTCGCGCAGCTCGGCGAGCGCCGCGTCGACGGCGTTCTGCACCGTCGCATCGGGCGGCAGCGGCTGCGTCTGGGCGAGGTAGCCGGTGCCGCCGTCGGCGCTCACCGCCACGGAGCCCTCGGACGGGGCCAGCTCACCCGCGAGCAGCCGCAGCAGCGTCGACTTCCCGGAGCCGTTCTCGCCGATGACACACGCCTTCTCGCCGGGCCGCACCGACAGCGAGACCCGGTCGAGAACCGGCCGGTCCGGGTACCCGTACGACACGTCCTTCAGGACGAGCTGGCTCATGCCTCCCCTTTCCGGCCCCGCAGTGGGCTCACACCGGCTGGCCGAACAGCTCCCGCAGCACGTCCTCCATCGTCACCAGACCGGCGAGCCGGCCGTCCGCGCCGAGCACCGCCGCGACGTGCGTACGGCTGCCGCGCATCGCGGTCAGTACGTCGTCCAGCGGCGTCGTCTCCCGCACGCGCGCGATGGAGCGCATCTCCGGCACCCGGAACGGCAGATCGCGCGGCGTCGCGTCCAGGGCGTCCTTCACATGGAGGTAGCCGACGATCCGCCGGCCCTCGTCCACCACGGGGAAGCGCGAGAAACCGGACTCGGCGGAGAGCCGCTCCAGTTCCTCCGGCGTGACGCCCACGCGCGCGTAGACGACCTTCTCGATCGGCAGGACGACGTCCTTGATGGGGCGGCGGCCGAGCTCCAGCGCGTCGTGCAGCCGCTCCTGCGCGCGGTCGTCGATCAGGCCCGCCTCGGAGGCGTCCTTGACCATGCGGGCCAGCTCGTCGTCCGAGAACGTCGCCGTGACCTCGTCCTTCGCCTCCACGCGGAGCAGCTTGAGCAGCCCGTTCGCGAAGGCGTTGATCGCGAAGATCACCGGGCGCAGGGCGCGCGCGACGGCGACCAGGGGCGGGCCGAGCAGCAGCGCCGAGCGCACCGGCTCGGCGAGCGCGATGTTCTTCGGCACCATCTCGCCGAGCAGCATGTGCAGATACGTCGCCACGGTCAGCGCGATCACGAACGAGATCGGGTGGACCAGGCCGTGCGGCACGCCGACCGAGTCGAACGCGGGCTCCAGCAGATGCGCGATGGCGGGCTCGGCGACGATGCCGAGCACCAGCGTGCACAGCGTGATGCCGAGCTGCGCCGCGGCGAGCAGCGCGGAGACGTGTTCGAGGCCCCACATGACGCTGCGCGCGCGCCGGTCGCCCTCCTCGGCGTACGGCTCGATCTGGCTGCGGCGCACCGAGATCAGTGCGAACTCGCCGCCGACGAAGAAGGCGTTGACGAACAGCGTCGCCAGGCCGATGAGCAGTTGGATCGCGGTCATCGGGCCGCCCCCTTCTCGTGCGAGGCCCTGTCGGCCCTGGCGGACCTGTGCGCCGCCCTGGCCTTCGCGGCCGTCCGGCCGCCCTTCTCCTCGTCCGCCGTCCTGCGTTCCTCGGTGTCCAGGATCAGCGGCGCGTGCAGCAGGACGCGGGCCGCGCGGTGCCCGTGCGCGTCCACGACGTCGAGCCGCCACCCGGTGACGTCGACACTGTCACCGATGGCAGGGATCCGGCCCAGCTCCGTCGCGACGAGCCCGGCCAGCGTCTCGTACGGTCCGTCCGGCGCGCGCAGTCCGACCCGCGCGAGCTGGTCGGTGCGGGCGGCGCCGTCGGCCGAGTACAGCGTCCGGCCCTCCGGGTCGGTGCCGGCGGCCGCGATGTCGGGCGTCTCGTGCGGGTCGTGCTCGTCGCGGACCTCGCCGACGACCTCCTCGACGATGTCCTCCAGGGTGGCCACCCCGGCCGTGCCGCCGTACTCGTCGATGACGACGGCCATCGTCCGCTTGCCGGAGAGCCGGTCGAGCAGCCGGTCGACGGTCAGCGTCTCCGGGACGAGCAGCGGCTCGCGCAGCAGATCGGAGACGCCCTTGCGGGCCCGCTGCTCGTCGGGCACGGCCAGGACGTCCTTGATGTGCACGACGCCGACGACGGAGTCGAGGCTGCCGCGGTAGACGGGGAAGCGGGACAGGCCGGTGGCCCGCGTCGCGTTCGCCACGTCCTCGCAGGTGGCCTGGAGGTCGAGGGCCATGACCTGGACGCGCGGCGTCATCACGTTCTCGGCGGTCAGGTCGGCGAGGTTCAGCGTGCGTACGAAGAGCTCGGCGGTGTCCGGCTCCAGGGCGCCCTCCTTCGCGGAGTGCCGGGCGAGCGCCATCAGCTCCTGCGGGCCGCGCGCGGAGGCCAGCTCCTCGGTCGGCTCGATGCCGAAGCGGCGCACCAGCCGGTTCGCCGTGTTGTTGAGGTGCGTGATGAACGGGCGGAACGCCGCGCTGAACCAGCGCTGCGGCGTCGCCACCTTCTTCGCCACGGCCAGCGGCGAGGAGATCGCCCAGTTCTTCGGCACCAGCTCGCCGACGACCATCAGGAACACGGTCGACAGGGCGGTGCCGAGCACCAGGGCCACCGAGGTCGAGGCTCCCTCGGAGAGGCCGAGGGACTCCAGCGGCCCCGACAGGAGCTTGGAGATGGACGGCTCGGCGAGCATGCCGACGACCAGGTTGGTGACGGTGATGCCGAGCTGGGCGCCGGAGAGCTGGAACGTGAGGTTCCGTACGGCCCGCAGGGCGCCGGCCGCGCCGCGCTCACCGCGCTCGACGGCCTCTTCGAGGTCCGCGCGCTCGACGGTGGTGAGCGAGAATTCCGCCGCCACGAAGGCGCCGCAGGCCAGGGACAGCAGGACTGCGACGGCGAGCAGCAGTACTTCGGTCATCGGGACGTCACCTCCGTCCCATGGTCGGCCAGGGGCGGGACGGACGCGCGCTCGCGGGAGCCGCGCGGGGGGACGAAACGGGGACTGGGAGGCTCGCCCATGGGCGGACGCTCACACCTTTCGTATGGAGTTCGAGGAGCTCGAGAGAGTCTCGAGAGAGTTCGGGTGACCCATCCATGGTAAAGGACCGGCAAAACGATTTTTCCGGCCGCGGGGCGGCTCAGCCGTCGACCGCGTCGGAGGCGGGGAGCGGCTTCACCCAGCGCGACCACTGCGGCTCTTGCGCGTACCCGGCCGCCTTCCAGGCATGCCGTGCCCGCTCGTTCCGGTCCAGGACCATGGCGTCCCCGCGCCGCCCGCCGAGGGCGACGAACCGCTCCTCCGCCGCCGCGAGCAGCGCGGACCCGATGCCCTGACGCCGGGCCCCGGGATGCACCGCGAGCCGGTACAGATGGCAGCGCCAGCCGTCGAACCCGGCGATGACCGTGCCCACGAGCTCCCCGTCCCGCTCGGCGAGCAGCAGGGCCTCGGGGTCCCGCTCGACCAGGCGCTCGACGCCCGCGCGGTCGTCGCTGATGCTGGTGCCCTCCGCGGCCTCCTTCCAGAACGCGAGCGCGGCGTCGAGATCGGCGGGTCCTGCGGCACGGATACGAAGATCACTCATGGTCGGGATCCCACCACCGTCGGCCGCCGGGCGCCGCGGATTCCACATGCCGGACGCTCAGCGGCCCCGCAGCTCCGCGATCACCGGCGCGAGCGCCTCCATGGACGGCTCCAGCACGGTGAAGTACGAGAACCCGAACCGCTCACGGCGCTCCAGGAGCTGCTCGGTGATCTGCTCGACGGTGCCGACGAGCAGCAGCGGGGAGTCGAGCACCTGCTCCTCGGTGAGGTGCGGCAGATGCTCGAGCAGCGGCTGGACGGCGGCGGGCCGGTCGTCCGTCACCGCCACCAGCTGCACGAGCAGATTGAGTTCGGCGCTCTCCGTGCGGTCGGCGGCGAACTTCCGGTACGTGGCGACCCGCCCGTCCAGCTCGTCACCGGTCAGCGGTTCGAGACCGCCCGCGTTCCCGCTGGATGCGCGGGCCCCGGTGAACGCGGCGATGTCGGCGTGCTCGGCGGTGATCCGCAGCATCCGGTCGCCGTTCGCGCCGATCAGGAGCGGGGGCCGCGGGCCCTGGTCGGGGGCGGACAGCAGCCGGTCGAGCTCCGCGACGGTGTGCTCCAGATGGTCGACGCGGCTGCCGGGTGTGCCCCACTCCAGGCCGGCCTGCTCGAACTCCTCGCGCACGTAGCCGGTACCGAGGCCGAGTTCCAGACGACCGCCGGTCAGCGCGACGGTGGTGGTGATCTCGCGGGCGAGCAGCACCGGGTTCCAGAACGCGCAGTTGAGGACGAACGTCCCCACCTTCGGCTGGCTCGTCGCCTCGGCCGCCGCCACGAGCGAGGGGAACGGCGAAGGGGCGCCCAGATGGTCGGGCACGAGGATCACGTCGTAGCCGAGCTCCTCGGCCCGCCGGCACTTGGCACGCCACGCGTCGTCCGGCGCGGGCGTGACCAGATTGACGCCGAAGCGGAACGGGCGCGCCGCCCGCGAACCTTCCGTACTCATCTCCGTGAACTCCCCTCGCCACGTGGACAGTTGCCGCAGCCGACCCTACGTCCGCCTTCGCTACTCGTGCGCGATCGCCGCCAGCACGTTCAGCCGCGAGGCCCGCAGCGCCGGCAGCAGCGCCGCCGCGAGACCCACGACCACCGATCCGACCACCACCGCGACGATCGTCGGCCACGGGATCGCCAGCGCCTTCATGCCCTCCAGGGCGAGCACCCGCTGCGCGACCACGCCCCATATGAGGCCGAGCGCGAGCCCGAGCACCGCCCCGAACACGGCGATCACCACCGACTCCAGGCGGATCATGCGCCGCAACTGGCGCCGCGCGAGCCCGATCGCCCGCAGCAGCCCGATCTCCCGCGTCCGCTCCACGACCGACAGGGCCAGGGTGTTGACCACGCCGAGCACCGCGATCACGATCGCCAGGCCGAGCAGCGCGTACACCAGATACAGCAGCACCGCGATCTGCCCGTGGATCAGCTCCTTGTAGTCGGCGAGGTCGCGCACCTGCACCTGCGGATACGGATCGAGCGTCTTCTCCAGGCGCTCGCGCAGCACATCGGGCGAGGTGCCGGAGGAGGCGTTCACGTACACCGCCGAGTCCTGGCCGCCCGGCGCGTACTTCGTCAGCGTGGCCATGCCCATCGCGAAGCCGCCGGACATGCCGAAGTCGTTGGCCTCCTGGTCGGTCAGGGCGCCCACGGTCAGCTCGGTGCGCTTCCCGCCGGGGAACTCCACGGGCAGGACGCTGCCGATCCGTGCCCCGTGCTCGTCGGCGAACTCCTTCTGCAGCAGCAGGTGTCCGGGGGCGAGCCCCGTGGCGCTGCCGCCCCGCGCGTACTTCACGCGCGCGACGTCGTCGACGCGCCGGTCCCAGCCGGCGGCCGTCGTCTTCACCCGCTTCCCGTCCGGCATCCGCACGGCGAGCGCGGTGAACCGCTGGCGCACGACCTGGCCCACACCGTCCGTCGCCCGGATCTTGCGGGTGACCTCCCGCGGGAACGGCATGAAGTTCGTGTTCTGCACGGTGAAGTCGGCGCCCAGCGTGTCGTCGATCTGCTGGTCGAACGACTTGCTCATGGAGGCGCTCGCCACCGACATCCCCGCCACCAGGGCGAGCCCCACCATCAGGGCGGCGGCCGTGGCTCCCGTCCTGCGCGGGTTGCGCAGCGCGTTGCGCTGGCTCATCCGGCCGACCGAACCGAACACCGCGGGGAACGCGCCGCCGAGCACCCGGATCACGGGCCGTACGAGCAGGGGCCCCGCGACGACCGTCGCGATCAGCGTCAGGACGATGCCGAGGCCGAGCAGCGAGGCCGCCGTCCCCGTCTCGTCCGCCGTCCAGCACCCGATCAGCGCCGCGGCGCCCGCCGCGCCGATCACCGAGCCCACCAGCGCCCGCACCCGCAACGGCCGCCCCACGCCCGCGATCTCGGCGTCGGCGAGCGCCGCCATCGGGGAGACGCGGGCCGCGCGCCGCGACGGGAGATACGCCGCCACGAACGTGACCCCGACGCCCACCGCGAACGACACGACAGGGGTGCCCCAGCCCACCGCCATCTCCGTGGACTTGAGGTTCATCCCGAAGACGCCCATCAGCTTGATGAGACCGACGGCGAGCCCCACCCCGAGCGCGAACCCGGTCGCCGAGCCGACGAGGCCCAGCAGCACCGCCTCCGTAAGGACGGAGCGCCGCACCTGCCTGCGGTCCGCGCCGAGCGCCCGCAGCAGCCCCAACTCCCGGGTCCGCTGGGCGATCAGCATCGAGAACGTGTTGACGATGAGGAACACGCCGACCAGCACGGCGATCCCGGCGAAGCCGAGCATCACGTACTTGATGACGTCCAGGAATCCGCCCAGGTCCTCGGCGGCCGACTTCGCGTCCTCGTCCGCCGTCTTCAGGTCATAGGCCCCGCCCAGCTCCTGGCCTATCCGCCGCTTGAGCGTCGCGTCGGCGACGCCCGGCGCCGCGTCCACCGCGATGCTCGTGGCCCGGTCGGTGCCGCCCAGCAGCCGGCGCTGCGCGGTGCCGGTGTCCAGGAAGAGGAGGGCCGCGCCCGGGTTCGTCGTACGGAACGTGGCGATGCCCACGACCTCGACCTTGAACGAGCCGGGTTCGGCCAGCACCGTGAGCGGGTCCCCGATGCGCACGTGCTTCTTGTCGGCCGTGTCCGCGTCGAGCAGCGCCTGGCGGGGTCCGCGCGGTGCGTGCCCCGACGTCAGACGCACCGGACTGCGGTCCGTGGGCTCCCAGTTGGTGGCGATCGTGGGGGCGCCGGTGGTCGGGCCCACCGACTTGTTGTGCCGGTCGACCACCGTGATGTTCTCGACCCCGGCGTCGATGTGTGTCGCGGCCACACCCTCGACCCCGTCGATCCGCCCGGCCAGCGAGGCGGGCACCGTACGCACCGTGCCCGACGGCACCGACTCGTCGAAGTCGTCCTCCTTGGGCCCCACCCGCACGTCCGCGGACGTCGAGGCGAAGAGCCGGTCGAAGGTGCGCGACACGGTGTCGGAGAAGATCAGGCTGCCCGCGACGAACGCCACCGACAGGACGACGGCGAGCGCGGACAGGACGAGGCGCCCCTTGTGCGCCAGGAAGCTCCGTAGCGTCGCCTTCAGCATGGCTACGCCCGGGGGCCCGGGTTCTCGGCGACGGCCTGGCGCGCGACGTCGAACCGCTTCATGCGCTCCAGGACGGCCTCGGCTGTCGGCTCCCGCATCTCGTCCACGAGTCGGCCGTCACCGAGGAAGAGGACCAGGTCGGCGTGGGCGGCGGCGCCCGGGTCGTGGGTCACCATGACCACCGTCTGCCCCAGCTCGTCGACCGACTGGCGCAGGAATCCGAGGACTTCGAGCCCCGCCCGCGAGTCCAGGTTCCCCGTCGGCTCGTCCGCGAAGATCAGCTCGGGGCGCGCGGCGAGCGCCCGCGCGCACGCGACGCGCTGTTGCTGCCCGCCGGACAGCTGGGCGGGCCGGTGCTTCAGCCGGTCCCGCAGGCCGAGCGTGTCGATGACCTGCTCCAGCCACTTCTCGTCCGGGGACTTGCCCGCGATGTCCATCGGCAGCGTGATGTTCTCCGCCGCGTTCAGCGTCGGGATCAGGTTGAAGGACTGGAACATGAAGCCCACGCGGTCGCGCCGCAGCCGCGTCAGGTCGCGCTCCTTCAGACCCGTGATCTCCGTTTCCCCCAGCCACACCTGTCCCGCCGAGACCGTGTCGAGCCCCGCCAGGCAGTGCATCAGAGTGGATTTCCCCGAACCCGAGGGGCCCATCACGGCCGTGAACCGGCCGCGCGCGATGTCCACGTCCACCGCGTCGAGGGCGAGCACCTGCGTCTCGCCGGAGCCGTACGCCTTCGTCAGGCCCCTGGCCCGCGCGGCGACGGCTGCATCCTTGACCACACCCGTTCCCCCCACCCCAACTCCCTTACGTAGTAAGTCAGTTGTGCGCCGGGCTCGAAGGCTCGACATCGGGTCCGAGGATAGCCGCTCGCACTGACAACGGGCCTTCAGCGCGCGTCCACGCCGCTCACCTTCCAGCCGTCACCGGTGCGGCTCACGGTCAGCGGCGGCGACACCGTCACGGACGGCAGCCGTGCCTCGGGACCCGCCGCCGACGGCAGCCGTACGCCGGACACCGACATCCGCGGCACGGAAACGGAAGGCAGCGGCACCGACGGCAGCCCCCGCGAAGACTCCTCGGCGGTGGGACTCGGGCTCGGACTCCGACGCGGACCCGGGCTGGCGTGCTCGGACGGTGCAGCGGCCTGTCGGTGGGCGGCCCGCGTCGCTCCGGCGCGGGGGAGCGCGGAGGCGGGCCGGGGAGCACGCACGGACGGCACGTCCCCCGCGGGTGCCTCGGCCGCTGGTGGCCCGGCAGGCGGCCGAGGGCTGGTGTGTTCGGCGGCGTACGGGAGCACGAACCCCGCCGCCACCAGGCCGCCCGTCGCCGAGGACACCGCCACGGCCTGCGCGGGGCCGGTCGCGACGAGCTTGCCGCGCGCCCACAGGAACGCCGCGAGGCCCAGCGTCCCCGCCAAGGTGGAGCGCAAGGTCCGCCGGGCCCGCGCGAGCAGCGACTCGACGGTCCGGTGGCCGAGCCGCATCCGCAGGGCGACCTCGCCCACGTCGAGGCCCTCGGACTTCAGCCGCAGCGCCTCGGCCTGGCGCTCGGGCAGCCGGGCGCTGCGGGCCGCGAGCCAGCGCGCCTCGTCCCGGTCGCACACGGCCTCGTCGACGGGCACGGGGCCCGGGGCCGCCAGCGTCGGGCTGCGGTGCGCCTCGGCCTCCCGCGCGACCTGCCGCTGCCGGTCGGCGCACAGCCGCATCGTCACCGTCGTGAGCCAGCCGCCGAGCCGCTCGTCGTCCAGGCCCGGCCGTTCCGCCGCACGCAGCATCGCCTCGTGCACCGCGTCCTCGGCGTCCTCCGGGGTCATCGATCCGCGCCGCGCGACCCGGAGCAGGTCCTCGCGGTGGCTCCAGACGCGCAGCCAGTGCTCGGGGTATGTGCCACGGCCCGTGGCCGCGGCGGCGTTCGGTGTGTCGTCCGGCCTGTCCATCGGCATGAGGGCCCCTTCGCGCTCATCCGCCGGTCCCGTCCCGTCCGGCCCGCGAGAGTACAGCCGGAGATCAAAGGTGTGGAGAGGCACAGACGATCGATCGTCGGCGTCTTGCCGGTGCTAGCGGAACGGCGCTAGCGTGGAGGCATGGCCAAGACGCAGCTGAACGTCAGGGTGGAAGAGGGCACCGCCCGCGCCGCCCGCGAGCGCGCGCTCGCCCAAGGGGTGAGCGTGAACCGGTACATCGAGGAGCTGGTGCGGCGCGACGCGGGCGAGCAGGGACGGACCTTCGTCGACGCCGCCGCGGACTTCATGAAGCAGTACGAATCGGTGTTCGCCGAGGAGTTCGGCGCGGACACGGAAGGCCGGCGCCGTCCCGTTGAGTGAACCGCCACAGCCACCACAGTCGCCTCAGCCGTCACCGCCGCCGCATCTGACCATCGACCTCGCCTGGCTGCTCATGGTCGCGGAGCAGAAGACCCCCGGCGACCCGCAGGTCACCGACTGGGGCGCCCTGGTGTCCGCCGTCGCCCGCCACCGGGCCGCGATATTCGACGTGCCGGTGTACGACTCGCCGCACGCCCGCGCGGGGGCCCTCCTCCAACTCCTCATCCATGTACCGGCGTTGGAGCGCTCGAACGTGATGTACGCGACGGCCGTCGCCTACGCGTACCTCGTCGCCAGCGGGCTGAAGATCGTCACGTCGCCCGAGCAGATCCGCGACCTGGCGCGCCTGGTGAAGACGGGCACGGCGACGCTCGACGACATCGAGAAGGAACTGCGCACCTGGTGCCTGTGAGGCTACGGCCGGTCCCCGGAGTCCGCCGGGCGCCTGGCCGTGCCCAGCACGCAGTACGACATCGGCTGCCGGGGCCCGTGCCCCGGCATGGTCAGCGCCCGGTGCGCGCCCAGCTCGAATCCGGCCGCGCGCAGCGAGCCGAGGGCGTCCCGCCGCAGGTGGCAGCCCCCGACACAGAGCGGCCACACGGTGTGGTCCAGGGCGCCCTGCACAAGGCGCATGCCGCGCCCCGGGGCCCGCACATGTTCGAAGAACCGGACCTCTCCGCCGGGACGCAGCACGCGCCGCACCTCCCGCAGGGCCCGGTCCACGCTCTGCACGCTGCACAGCACGGTGCTGAGCACCACGGCGTCGTACGCCTCGCTCTTCACGGGCAGCGCCTCCGCCGCGCCCGGCACCACGTCGACCGGCACGTCCGCGCGCCGCGCCGCGTCGAGGGCGATGCGGCGCAGTGTGCGCTCCGGTTCGATGGCGACGACCTCGGAGACGGTGGACGGATAGTGCCCGAAGCCGATCCCGGTCCCGGCGCCGATCTCCAGCACGCGCCCGCTGAGCCCGGCGACGAGCTCGCTGCGGACGGGCGCCATCACGGGCTCGACGCGCGCGACGGCCTGTGCGTAGTACCGCGCGAACACGGGGTGCCGGACGGCGTCCCCGCGGGCCCTGGCCCTGGTCCTGCCGGCGAACACTGCCTGTGCCTTGCCCACGATGACGCCTCCTCCGAGTGGCCGCGCCCCCTTCCCTCCTTCTTGCCCGGCCCTCGGTTCCGCGCACCCTTCAGGGGCGCTCGGGCTCCCCGGAAGCCGCGCGCCGTGCGAACTCGGCCCCGTCCCACACCCCGCCCAACTCCCGCCCCAGCCACTCCCCGGCCCCGGACCGGAACGCCTCGGGTGACATCGTCCCGACACCCGCCGGCACCGCCCCCAGCAGCTCCGCCCCCGCTGCCACCGGCAGATCCGCCACGTTGCAGCGCTCCGCGAGCCCCGGCTCCCGGGGCCAGCTGCCGATGACGACACCCGCCTGGCGAAGGCCACGCGAGCGCAGGGCCTCACCCGTCAACTGCACGGAGTTCAGCGTGCCGAGGCCCGCCGCGGCGACCACGAGCACCGGCGCCGCGAGCAGCCCAGCGACGTCCGCCAGCGTCGAGCCCTCCGCGTCGAGGCGGACGAGCAGGCCGCCCGCGCCCTCGACCAGCACGAGGTCGTGCGACGCCGCCAACTTCTCGACGGCCTCGGCCACTTGCTCCGGCCGCACCGGCGCGAGCCCGGCCCGCGCCGCCGCCGTCCCCGGCGCGAGCGGTTCCGGATACCGCGCCAGCTCGACGCCCGTCACCGCGTCCCCCGCGAGCCGCACCACCTCGTCCACGTCTCCCGGCTCCCTGGGCGCGACGCCCGTCTGCGCCGGTTTGAGCACGGCCACCGAACGACCGGCCCGCGCCGCGACGGCCGCCAGCGCGGCCGTCGTCACGGTCTTGCCCACCTCGGTCCCGGTCCCGGTCACCACCAGCACACCCATCGGGGCACTCACCCTTCCCTCGAAGCGGCGGCGACCGCGCACACCGCACGGCCGATGCGTGCCACGTCCTCGTCGCCCGTCACATACGGTGGCATCGTGTAGACGAGGTCCCGGAACGGCCGCAGCCACACACCTTCCGCGACCGCGGCCCGCGTCGCCGCCGCCATGTCGACCTCGTGGTCGAGCTGGACGACACCGATGGCGCCCAGGACGCGTACGTCCCGAACTCCCTTCACGTCCCAGGCTGCTGACAGGGCGTCACTCAGACCCGTCTCGATCCGTTTCACCTCGCTGCGCCAGTCCTGCTCGAGCAGCACGTCGATCGACGCGCACGCGATGGCGGAGGCCAGCGGGTTCCCCATGAACGTCGGCCCGTGCGCGAGCACCGGCACCTCGCCCCGCGAGATCCCCTCGGCGACCCGAGGTGTGCACAGGGTCGCCGCCATCGTCAGATAGCCGCCGGTCAGCGCCTTGCCGACGCACATCACATCGGGCGTCACCCCCGCGTGCCCGGCCGCGAACAGCTCGCCGGTCCGCCCGAATCCCGTGGCGATCTCGTCGAACACCAACAGGACGTCGTGCGCGTCGCACGCCTCCCGCAGGACCCGCAGATACGCGGGGGAGTGGAAGCGCATCCCGCCCGCGCCCTGCACCACCGGCTCCACGATCACGGCCGCCACCTCGTGCGCGTGCCGGCCGATCGCCTCCCGCAACCGCTCCGCGTACGACTCGTCGTACGCGTCGAAGCCGCTCGGCGGCTCGGGCACGAAGATCTGCTCCTGCAGCACACCGGCCCACAGCCCGTGCATCCCGCCCTCCGGGTCGCACACGGACATCGGCTGCCAGGTGTCACCGTGGTAGCCACCGCGCCACGTCAGCATCCGCCGCTTCTCGGGCCTGCCGAGCGAGCGCCAGTACTGCAGACACATCTTCAGGGCGACCTCGACCGACACGGACCCCGAGTCGGCGAGGAAGACGTGCTCCAGGCCCTCCGGTGACATGTCGACAAGGCGCTCCACGAGCCGGACCGCCGGCTCGTGCGTCAGGCCGCCGAACATCACATGGCTCATCCGCCCCAACTGGCCGCGCGCCGCCTCGTCGAGCACCGGGTGCCCGTAGCCGTGGATCGCCGACCACCACGACGACATGCCGTCCACCAGCTCGCCGTGCCCGGCGACCCGCAGCCGCACCCCGGCCGCCGACTCGACGACCAGGGGAGCTTGTGTGCCGGGCATCGGGCCGTACGGGTGCCAGACGTGGCGACGGTCCAGGTCGAGCAGTTCGGCCACGTTCAGCTCAGGCATTGGGCGCCAGATCCGTCCCCGCGCCCCGGCGGCGTACGGCGACGAGGTCGGTGCGAGCCCCTTCGGTCTCGGTGGTGGCCTCGCCTTCGGTCTCCGGTGCCGGCGCACACGTCGAACCGCAGCCACCCACGGCCCGGTGCTCGGGCAGTGTCACCTGTTCCGTGCCCTCCACCTCGAACCCGGCGTCCGCGATCATGTCCAGGTCGGTCTTCCCGGCCTGGCCCTCGCTGGTCAAGTAGTCGCCCAGGAAGATGGAGTTGGCGATGTGCAGGGCGAGCGGCTGCATCGAGCGCAGGTGCACCTCGCGGCCACCCGCGATCCGCACCTCCACGTCCGGGCACACGAACCGCACCATGGCCAGGATCCGCAGACACCGCTGCGGCGTCAGGTTCCACTCCTTGGCCAGCGGAGTCCCCTCGAACGGGATCAGGAAGTTCACCGGCACCGAGTCCGGGTCGAGTTCGCGCAGCCCGTAGACGACGTCGACCAGGTCCTCGTCGCGCTCGCCCATGCCCGCGATCAGGCCGGAGCAGGCGGAGAGCCCGGCGTCATGGGCCTTCCTCACGGTGTCGACGCGGTCCGCGTAGGTGTGCGTCGTGGTGATGTCGCCGTACGTCGCCTCCGAGGTGTTCAGGTTGTGGTTGTACGCGTCCGCCCCCGCGCCGCGCAGCCGCTCCGCCTGGCCCTCGTCGAGCAGGCCGAGGCAGGCGCACACCTCCACGCCCTCGTTCTCCGACTTGATCGCGTCGATGGTCTTCGCGACCCGGTCCACGTCCTTGTCCGTCGGCCCGCGCCCGCTCGCCACCAGACACACCCGCTTGGCGCCGCCCGCGACCCCGGCGGCCGCCGCCTTCGAGGCCTCGTCGGGCTTCAGCCACGTGTACTTGAGGATCTCCGCCTTCGAACCCAGGCGCTGCGAGCAGTACGAGCAGTCCTCCGGGCACAGGCCCGACTTGAGGTTCACCAGATAGTTGAGTTTCACCCGCCGCCCGAACCAATGGCGGCGCACCTTGCCGGCCGCGGCCACCACATCGAGCAGTTCGTCGTCCGACGTCGCGAGTACCGCGAGCGCCTCTTCACGGCTCGGCAGTTCGCGCCGAAGCCCCTTGTCCACCAGCGTGTTCAGCAGGTCCATGGGCCCTGATCCTTACCTATCCCGTGCTCTCGGGGAAAGGAGACTCTCTACAAAGGACGGCGTACGGCGTGTGGGTATTGCCACACCCTGCCCAAGTGGCGCGGGCGCTAGTGTCTGTGCATTACCTACAAAGCACCGCTCACCCGTTGCCGGACTCGCAGAGGGACACATGGCCACGCCCCACACACCCGCGTTCGGCTGGATCGGCGCACAGCGGCGCGCCCGCGAGGCCGCGGGACTCGTCCGCACCCTGCGCCCGCGCCCCGCGGACAGCCCGGTGCTCGACCTCGCGAGCAATGACTATCTGGGCCTCGCTCGGCACCCCGAGGTCGTCGAGGGCGCGGCCGCCGCCGCGCGCCGGTGGGGCGGCGGGGCCACCGGGTCCCGCCTGGTGACGGGCAGCACCGAACTGCACGCCCGCCTGGAGCGGGAACTCGCCGAGTTCTGCGGTTTCGAGGCCGCCCTGGTGTTCTCCTCGGGGTACGCGGCGAACCTCGCCGCCGTCACCGCGCTCGCCCCGCACGGCTCACTGATCGTGTCCGACGCGGGCAACCACGCCTCGCTGATCGACGGGTGCCGGCTCGCCCGCGGTGCCACTCAAGTGGCTCCGCACGCGGACCCGGAAGCCGTCCGCAAGGCACTCGGCACGCATGAGGGGCCGAGCGTCGTCGTCACCGACTCGGTGTTCTCGGTGGACGGCGACCGTGCGCCCCTCGCCGAACTGGCAGGGGCGGCAAGGGAGTTCGGTGCGGGCCTGATCGTCGACGACGCGCACGGGCTCGGTGTGGTGGGTCCCGGCGGGCGCGGCGTCCCGCACGAGGCGGGTCTCGCGGGCGCCGCCGACACCGTCGTCAGTGTCACCCTGTCCAAGTCGCTCGGCAGCCAGGGCGGCGCGGTCCTCGGCCCGGCCCACGTCATCGACCATCTCGTGAACGCGGCCCGCACCTTCATCTTCGACACGGGTCTCGCCCCGGCCGCGTGCGGCTCGGCCCTCGCGGCGCTGCGACTGCTGCGCCGCGAGCCCGAACGCGCCGCGCGCGCCCGGCACGTGGCGTCGTCCATGCATCAACTGCTCAGTGAAGAAGGGCTGTTGGCTGTGCGCCCCGACGCCGCGGTCGTCTCCGTGCGCGCCCCCTCGCCCGACGCGGCCGTCCGCTGGGCGGCCGACTGTCGGGACGCGGGACTCTCGGTGGGGTGCTTCCGGCCGCCCTCCGTGCCCGACGGCATCGCGCGGCTGCGACTGACCGCCCGCGCCGACCTCACGGCGACCGAGGTCGCCGAGGCCGTCCGGGTGATCAGCCGCACTGCCCCCAACGGGGCCGCTACCGCAGGGAGTTGACGAAACTCCGCCAGGACCGGGACGTGAACAGGAGCGCGGGCCCCGCCGTGTGCTTGGAGTCGCGGACGGCCAGCAGGCCGGTCGTCCCGCTCGTCCTCAACGGGGCTGTCTCCACGCAGTTGTTGGCGCCCGTGCTGCGGCTGCTGCGCCGCCATCGGACTCCGCTCAGCGACGTACTGCAGGCAATGGTCATGGTGCCTCCTCACGCGGTGCCGGCGCACGACGAGGTGTCGGCGTCCTCGTTTACCCGGCAATCTTTGCGATGAATTCCAGCGAATCCTCGGGTGACCTGGCATGGAGCAGAAGAGCGTCAAAGGCGTCCGTGTACGCCTTGAGGTCTTCTTTCCGTTCGAGGTAGAGGCTACTCGTCAAATGGTCGAGAACAACCACATCCAGATCAGATGTGTTCGGAAAAGAGAACACAACGAAAGGCCCTGTCAGGCCGATATGACCACCGGACGCGAACGGAAGCACCTGGATCCGGACATGCGGCATCGCCGCCGCCTCGGCCAGATGTGTCAACTGCCGCCGCAGCACACCGTTCCCGCCCACCTCCCTGCGCAGCACCGCCTCGTCGAGCACCGCGGTGAGCCGCAGCGGAGGATCGGCGCGCAGCACGTCCTGGCGTGCGAGCCGCACCTCCACCAGCGCGTCGATGTGCCGGTCCGGCGCCCCGTTCAGCACGGAACGTGTCACCGCGTGCGCGTACTCGGGTGTCTGCAGAAGCCCTGGTACGACGCTCGTCTCCAGAGTCCTGATGCGGCACGCCTGGGACTCGAGACTGATGAAATCGCGGTAGGCGGGCGGCAGCAGACCGCGGTACGCGTGCCACCAGTGGTGCCCGCCCGCCTCGTCCCCGCCGGCCAGCGCGACCAGCAGCTCCCGGATCCCGGGATCGCGGGCCTCGAAGGCGTCGAGCAGCCGCAGCACGTCCGAAGGCTTCACGCCACTGCGCCCTGTCTCGATCCTGCTCACCTTCGACTGGTGCCAGCCGACGAGCCGGGCCGCCTCCCCGCTCGTGAGGCCGGCCTGGACGCGCAGCGTCCGCAATTCGGCACCGAGCTTGCGGCGGCGTACCGCGGGACCGTATTTCATGGAGGACTCCTCGGGCTCCTCGCGCCACCCGGCCGGGCTCCCTCCCGGCCCGCACGGGACGCGTGTCTGAGCCGACGGTAGAGGACGGAGCGTGTCCCGGCCCAAATACGGTCCACCGGCGCAGAGTTCACCGCATCGAGCGACAGATATATGCATATCTTGGGGGATCGGCACCACAGTGGGACGTCCAAGTGGCAATCTGGCGCGAAGCAGTTGCCGGGGCCCGCGCGCGAGCGATCCGCGAGGCCGGACGAGCCACCTCGGCGGGAAAGGGACACGTCGCCATGGCAGACCATCAGGAAGCATCCGTCACCCTGCCGAGCGATCCCGCCTCGGTCTCGTCCGCCCGCAGGTACGTCGCGTCGGTTCTCGCGGAGTGGGGCATGGCGTCCGGCACCGACGCGGCGGACACCGTCCGCCTGATCGTGTCCGAACTCGCGACGAACGCGGTGCAGCACACCCTCGGGCAGTCCCCGACGTTCACCGTCGACATGGAGCTGGAGCGCGACGAGCAGCTGCGCATCGGCGTCACCGACAGCCATCCCCGCTACCCCAAGCGGCTGCCGGCCGCGGTCCAGCAGGACAACGGGCGGGGGATGGTCATCATCCGCTGTCTCACCGCGGAGTGCGGCGGCACCCTGACGGTGCGGCCGACCCCGGAGGGCGGCAAGACGGTGTGGATCACACTGCCCTGGGTGGCCTCGGTCAGTCGTCCCGCTTGAGGACCGCCCGCCGCATCAGCCACGGCAGCAGCCCCCACAGCCCGGCACAGATGCAGAACGCCCCGACGCCCGCGGCGATCCCGCCGGCCCTGCCGACGGTCACATCGACCACGAGCAGCACGGACCCGGTGAGCGCCAGCACGAGCGCCGCCATCCCGTACGCGGCGAGCCGTGAGGACACCCGTACGATCCGCCGCTTCGCGCCCATCTGGAACAGCACCCGGTGCACCGCGGCCGGCGCCGTGAACAGCGCGGCCGCGATGACCGTGAGAAGCAGCGTCGTCACGTACGTGGTCCGTTGGACCGTGTCGAGCGACGGGAACCGGGGAGTGAAGGCGAGCGTCAGCAAGAACGCGAACAGGAACTGCACACCGGTCTGGGTGACCCGGAGCTCCTGAAGGAGCTCACCGAAGTTCCGATCGGCGCGTTCCAGCGGCGTTTCGTTGCGCTCATTCATCCCTTACGAGTATCCGCTCGCGGCACGCTCAAGCGCGAGCGCGGCGCCTCACCGCACCCGGCCGTACAGCACGCTGTTCGTCCAGATCCGCTCCAGACGGACCACGGAACCGGTCTTCGGGGAGTGCCAGATGCGGCCCTTGCCGGCGTAGATGCCGACGTGGTAAATGCTCCGGCCGGAGCGGAAGAACACCAGGTCACCACGTGAGCGATGGGACCTGGAGATGTGCTTGGTCCGGTTGTACTGCTGGGCCGCGGTGCGCGGCAGCTTCTTGCCGGCCCGCTTGAACGAGTAGAGCGTGAGCCCCGAGCAGTCGAACCGGTGCGGCCCGGCGGCGCCCCACTTGTAGGGCGCACCCTTCTTGGACGCGGCGACCTGCAGTGCCTTGACCGATGCCGTCGCCGCCGATGCCTCGGATGCGGCGCCCGGGACCATGAGCCCCCCGCCGGCGACGGCGAGGGAGAGGGCGGAAGCGGTACCCGCCCGGGTCAGCAGCGACGGAACACGATTCAGCGCAGTCATGCGCAACCCTTCGTCAACCGCCTGTGAAGGATGACCTGTCGGGTTCGGGTGGCGAAGTTGCCCGGCCGCGTACCGCGGCTTCACCCCAAGGACCGTCCGGCGCGGCCTCTGACGAGGTGCGGCGGGGGCCCGTCGTGCTCGGGTCCTCCACTCCTGCCGATGCACTCCTGTCGACCTGGCATCCGCACGCTGGCAGGACTCGGCGTCCGTGCGGACCGCCCCGCCGCGGTGGCGGGGGCTTGTCGTCGCAACGGATCTTCACGCACGGCCGAGGCGAAAACCGTGGTGAACCGGCGGTAAGTGAGGCTCGTCACGCTTGACCCGTTCGGGTGGACGGTGCGGCTTTCGCCCCTGCCCGCCGAGGCCCGACGAGGCCCGTACCAGCGGCGGAAGGCCATATTCCGGCGGCCGCCTACGACGCGTACGCAACTTTGCCGGGCTCATTTGCGTACCGGAGGCTGGGCCGTCCGGGGTACCCCGTCTGGGTCGTTTGGGTCGCGGTCCGGCGGCTCGGATGTCCGGTGAACGCTCTGCGGCTCCGGTTGACTCGAACCGACTTCAACCGACCGGTTCTGAAGGAAGCGTGACCCGATTGGTTCGCCGCTCCCCGTCCAGGACGCGCAGCGCCCGCGCCAGCGTGCTCGCGTGCATGCGGCTCTCGCCCCTCTGGTGCATCAGGTTCAGCGCGTCCCGCAGTTCGACGGCCCTGCTCGCCAGCGCCTGCGCCGCGCGCAGGCCGCTGTAGGTGTCGTCGCCCCGGGCCGGGTTGATCCGCGCGACGAGATCGACGACCTCCAGATAGCGGTCCACGAGTTCGCACTCGGCGCGGGTCAGCGCGGGCAGCGGCGGGAGTTCGGGCGGATACATCGGCCGATCACCTCGCGCCGGGGGAGCGCAGGGTGGCGGTCCGGTTCTCCACGACGTGGTCCACCAGGCCGTACTCCAGGGCCTGTTCGGCCGTCAGCACGGTGTCCCGCTCGATGTCCGCGCCCACCTGTTCCTTGGTGCGTCCGCTGTGCCGGGCGAGCAGCTCCTCCAACTGGTCGCGCATGCGCGTGAGTTCACTCGCGTAGATCTCGAGGTCGCTCGGCTGGCCCTGGGCCGGCTCGGGCAGCGAGGGCTGGTCGATCACCACGCGCGCGCCGGGCAGCGTCATCCGCTTGCCCGGTGTCCCCGCCGCGAGCAGCACCGCGGCCACGGACGAGCACTGCCCCAGACAGGTCGTCGCGACGTCGCAGCCGACGAACCGCATCGTGTCGTAGAGCGCGGTCATCGCGCTGAACGAGCCGCCCGGGGAGTTGATGTACAGGGAGATGTCCCGGTCGGGGTCCAGGTACTCGAGGTGCATGAACTGCGCCATCACATCGTTCGCCGAGACGTCGTCGACCGGCGTCCCGAGGAAGACGATGCGCTCTTCCAGAAGCTTCGAATAGGGGTCGAGGGTGCGGCTGCCCGAACTGGTGCGCTCGGTGAACTCGGGCAGGACGTAGCGGCCGGACGGACGGGGCATGGGGGCCTCCTCAAGGCGCTGCTTCAGGTCTGGCTGCGGTGCGCGCTTCTCTAAAAATGTACAGGACGTACATGACGTACGATGGTGGGCATGGGCTACGAGATTCCGGTGACGCAGGCCAGGGCTGAGCTCGCCGACCTGATCAACCGCGTCGTCTACGGCGGCGAGCGCGTGGTCGTCACCCGGCACGGCAAGCCGCTCGTCGCCCTGGTCTCGGCCTCCGACCTGGAGCGACTCGAGGCGGCGGGGGAGCCCGTCGGGGACTCCGTGGATGAACCTGTGATCACGTCTGTGTCACGGATTGGCTCCCTGGCGTCCGCTCCGGGCGAACAGCAAAGGTTCGGTATTGCCGCCGAGCACCGCGGCTCCGAAATCGGGTAGTGCGCCCGGCGTTCAGCAATAAGACGGTCAAGCGTCGGTTAACGCCGTTGAAACTCCGCTGAATTAGCCTTCAGTTCCAGGTCATCGGCCCCTTTCAGGGGCAGGGGTCCGCACAGGTGTCCGTATTCCGTGTGTGTTACATCTAGACCCGTCGCGGTGGCCGCGGCAGCCGGGCCCGCACGGCCCGGCATGAAGGACTGTGAGGTGGATCGTGCAACTGACCCCGCACGAGCAGGAAAGACTGCTCATCCATGTGGCATCCGACGTCGCCGAGAAGCGTCGGGCCCGGGGTCTCAAGCTCAATCATCCCGAGGCGGTCGCCCTGATCACCTCGCACATTCTCGAAGGCGCCAGGGACGGGCGCACGGTCGCCGAACTCATGGCATCCGGCCGCAAGTTGCTCTCCCGTGACGAGGTCATGGACGGCATCCCCGAGATGATCCACGACGTCCAGGTCGAAGCGACGTTCCCGGACGGCACCAAGCTCGTCACCGTGCACGAGCCGATCGTCTGACGGGGGAGCGGAAGCCATGATTCCCGGAGAGATCCTCTTCGCCGACGAACCCGTCGTATACAACGAGGGCCGCGACGTCATACGTATGACGGTCCTCAATGCCGCCGACCGCCCCATCCAGGTCGGCTCCCACTACCACTTCTACGAGGCCAACCCCGGCCTCGACTTCGACCGCGCCGCCGCCCGCGGCAAGCGGCTGAACATCGCCGCGGGCACCGCCGTTCGCTTCGAGCCCGGCATTCCCGTCGACGTCGAACTCGTAGCCCTCGCAGGCGGTCGCATTGTCACCGGCCTGCGCGGCGAGACCGGAGGTGCCCTCGATGCCTGAGCTGTCCCGCGCCGCCTACGCCGATCTGTTCGGCCCCACCACCGGCGACCGCATCCGCCTCGCCGACACCGACCTGCTCGTCGAGATCGAGGAGGACCGCTCCGGCGGGCCCGGCCTCTCCGGCGACGAGGCGGTCTTCGGCGGCGGCAAGGTGATCCGCGAGTCCATGGGCCAGTCGCGCGCCACCCGCGCCGACGGCACCCCGGACACCGTCATCACCGGAGCCGTGGTCATCGACCACTGGGGCATCGTCAAGGCCGACATCGGCATCCGCGACGGCCGCATCACCGCCATTGGCAAGGCCGGCAACCCGGACACGATGGACGGCGTCCACCCCGACCTCGTCCTCGGCCCCGACACCGAGATCATCGCGGGCAACGGCAAGATCGTCACCGCGGGCGGCATCGACACCCACATCCACTTCATCTCGCCGACCCAGTTCGACGAGGCCCTCGCCTCGGGCGTCACCACGCTCGTCGGCGGCGGCACGGGCCCCGCGGAGGGCTCCAAGGCGACCACCATCACGCCCGGTTCGTGGCACCTCGCCCGGATGTTCGCGGCGATGGAGAACAGCCCCGTCAACATCGGCTTCCTCGGCAAGGGCAACACCATGTCGAAGGACTCGATGCGCGCCCAGCTGCGCGGCGGCGCCATCGGCTTCAAGATCCACGAGGACTGGGGCGCGACCCCGGCGGTGATCGACGCCTGTCTCGACATCTGCGAGGAGTCCGGCGTCCAACTCGCCATCCACTCCGACACGTTGAACGAGGCGGGCTTCGTCCAGGACACCTTCGACGCGGTCGCGGGACGAACCCTGCACGCGTTCCACGTCGAGGGCGCCGGCGGCGGGCACGCGCCCGACATGATCACCGCGGTGTCGCTGCCCAACATGCTGCCGTCGTCGACGAACCCGACGCGGCCGCACACCGTCAACACCGTCGAGGAACACCTCGACATGCTGATGGTCTGCCACCACCTCAACCCGGCGGTGCCCGAGGACCTGGCCTTCGCCGAGTCCCGCATCCGGCCCACCACCATCGCGGCCGAGGACATCCTGCACGACCTCGGCGCCATCTCCATCATGTCCTCGGACTCGCAGGCCATGGGCCGCGTCGGCGAGGTCATCATGCGGACCTGGCAGACGGCGCACGTGATGAAGCGCCGCCGCGGCTTCCTGCCCGGCGACACCCGCGCCGACAACGTTCGCGCCCGCCGCTACGTCGCCAAGTACACGATCAACGCCGCCGTTTCGCAGGGCATCGACCACGAGGTCGGCTCCGTCGAGCCCGGCAAGCTCGCCGACCTGGTGCTCTGGGACCCGAAGTTCTTCGGCGTGAAGCCGCAGCTCGTCGTCAAGGGCGGACAGATCGCGTACGCGCAGATGGGCGACGCAAACGCGTCCATCCCGACGCCGCAGCCGGTGCTGCCGCGCCCGATGTACGGGGCGTACGGCAAGGCGCCGCAGGCCAACTCGGTCAACTTCACCAGCGAGTGGGCGATCGAGGACGGGCTGCCGGAGCGGCTCGGGCTCGGACGGTCGTTCGTGCCGATCCACTCCACCCGCGGCCGCGGCAAGTCCGACATGGTCAACAACGACGCCCTGCCGCGCGTCGAGGTCGCCGCCGACTCGTTCGCCGTGACCATCGACGGCGAGCTCGTCGAGCCCGCCCCCGCCGCCGAACTGCCGCTCGCGCAGCGGTACTTCCTGTTCTGATGCGGACTCTCACCAGCCGGGTGCGTACGTCATGACGCGCGCCGCACTGCTCGTCCTGGCCGACGGCCGCTTCCCCGCCGGTGGGCACGCCCACTCCGGCGGGGCGGAGGCCGCGGTCAAGGCGGGCCGTATCACCGGCGCGGCGAGCCTGGAGGAGTTCTGCCGGGGCCGCCTGCACACCAGCGGCGCCGTGACCGCCGCCCTCGCCGCGGCGGCCGCGCTCGGCATCGACCCCGTCGCGCTCGACACGGCCGCCGACGCGCGTACGCCGTCGGCCGCGCTGCGCGTCGCCGCACGCAAGCTCGGGCGGCAGATGATGCGGGCCGCGCGTGCCACCTGGCCGCATCCCGAACTCGACGCCCTGGCACGGCAGTTCCCCAAGGGGGCGCACCAGCCCGTCGTGCTCGGGCTCGCCGCGCGGGCGGCCGGGCTCGGGGCGCAGGACGCCGCGTACTGCTCCGCGTACGAAGGGGTGAGCGGGGCCGCCACCGCCGTCGTACGGCTGCTGAGCCTCGATCCGTTCGACGCCACCGGGGTGCTGGCGCGGCTCGCGCCGGAGGTCGACCGGGTGGTGGCCGATGCGGTGGAGGCGGCGCGGCGGGCGGTCGAGCTCGGTGTCGATGCGTTGCCCGCGGGGTCGGCGCCGCTGCTTGAGATCGGCGCGGAGGCGCATGCGGCCTGGCCCGTCCGGCTGTTCGCGTCCTAGACGACGTCGGCCCGCCGCACCCCGGGGGCTTCGCCCCCGGACCCCCTTGTCCTCAATCGCCGGACGGGCTGGTCGTTACGCCAGTCGGAACGGCGAATCCTCACCTTGGAGTTGTGATTTCTATGCACCTGGGACACCACCACGACGAAGCCTCCGCCGTCTCCGCCGATGCCCACCGGCCCGACGGGACCCGGCGGGCGCTGCGCATCGGGCTCGGCGGGCCCGTCGGTTCGGGCAAGACAGCCACCGTCGCCGCGCTGTGCCGCGCGCTGCGCGAGGAGCTCTCGCTCGCCGTCGTCACGAACGACATCTACACGCGTGAGGACGCCGCGTTCCTGCTGCGCGAGGCCGTGCTGCCGCCCGAGCGGATCACCGCCGTGGAGACGGGCGCCTGCCCGCACACCGCGATCCGCGACGACATCTCCGCCAACCTGGAGGCCGTCGAGGACCTGGAGGACGAGGTCGGCCCGCTCGACCTGATCCTCATCGAGTCCGGCGGCGACAACCTCACCGCCACCTTCTCCAAGGGCCTCATCGACGCGCAGATCTTCGTGATCGACGTCGCGGGCGGCGACGACATCCCGCGCAAGGGCGGCCCCGGCGTCACCACCGCCGACCTGCTCGTCATCAACAAGACCGACCTCGCCCCGCACGTCGGCTCCGACCTGGCCCGGATGGAGGCCGACGCCAAGGAGGCACGCGCCGAACTCCCCGTCGTGCTGCAGTCCCTGCGCTCCGAGGTCGGCGTCGGGGACGTGGCCGCCTGGGTGCGCTCGCAGCTCGCCGCGTGGACCGCGTGAGCGCCGGAGTCCGGTCCACCGCCCGGATCGTCGCGCGCGGCGACGGCCGGGGCGGGACCGCGCTGCCCGTCATGGCGGGCGAGGGCTCGTTCGCGCTGCGCCGTACGCGCGGCGCGGCGCCCGCCGAGTCCCGGGTGATGCTCGTCGGCGCCATGAGCGGCCCGCTCGGCGGCGACCACCTCACCGTGGAGGCACGCGCCGAGGAGGGGGCCCACCTGCACGTGGGCTCCATCGCCGCGACCATCGCCCTGCCGGGGCAGGCCAAGGACCCGGCCCAGTACGACGTACGGATCGAGGTCGCCGACGGGGCCCGCCTCGACTGGCTGCCGGAACAGCTGATCTCAGCGGGCGGGAGCGATCTGCGGGTCCACACGCGCGCCGAACTCGCCGCGGGCGCGCGGCTCGTGCTGCGCGAGGAGCAGGTGCTCGGGCGCGTGGCGGAGGAGCCGGGCCGGCTCACCAGCAGGCTCACCGTGTACCGGGCCGGGCGTCCGCTGCTCGACCAGGAGCTGGCGTGCGGTCCGGGCGCGCCCGGCGGCTGGGACGGCCCCGCCGTGCTCGCCGGGCACCGGGCGCTCGGCCAACTGGTCGTCGTACGCCCGGAATTCGAGACGGAGAAGCCGGCCGCCGCCCTGCTCGACGAGGCCGGGACGGCCGCGCTCACGCCCCTCGTGGGCCCTGCCGTGCTGGTCACGGCGGTGGCGCCGGACGCCCTGCGGCTGCGCCGGACGCTCGACGAGGCCTTGGGCCGACTGGCCTGATCCGCTCACCGGGCGAGTTATACCGTTTATCGGATTGGTAAAGAACGCCCGCTGTCTCTGTTGCAGGGGGCACCGCACGCGTCAGGATCCGCGTACCGATCAGCAACACGATCGACGTACGGATCGAATCGATGTGCGGGAGGCCTCACTTGAGACGGACCAGACAGACAGCGCGCGGCAGCCGGAAGGCGGTGATCGGCTCCGCGGGCGCGTTCGCCGCGGCGGCGCTGATAGCGGGCGCGGTCACCGCCCCCGCAGCCCAGGCCGACGCCCAGAAGTCCGGTGCGAGCACCGCCGATCTGCAGGCGCGCGGCGCCGCCCTCGCCGCCGCCAAGGCCGCGAAGGCCGGCATCGACTGGAAGGACTGCCCCGCGGACTGGGGCATCGCCAAGCCCATCCAGTGCGGCTGGGTCAGCGTGCCGCTCGACTACGCGAAGCCGAACGGCAAGCAGATCAAGCTCGCCGTGGACCGCATCGGCAACACCGGCACGAAGGACGAGCGCCAGGGCTCCCTCGTCTACAACCCGGGCGGCCCCGGCGGCTCCGGCATGCGTTTCCCGACGCGTGTGACCACCAAGAACCCGATCTACGCGAAGATGGCGAAGGCCTACGACTTCGTGGGCTTCGACCCGCGCGGCGTCGGCCACTCCGCGCCGATCTCCTGCGTCGACCCGCAGGAGTACGTCAAGGCGCCGAAGGCCGACCCGGTGCCCGACTCCGAGGCCGACAAGCTCGCGCAGCGCAAGCTGGCCAAGGAGTACGCGGACGGCTGCTATGAGAAGAGCGGCGAGATGCTGCCGCACATGACGACGCCGAACACCGCGCGCGACCTCGACGTCATCCGCGCCGCCCTCGGCGACAAGAAGCTCAACTACCTCGGCGTCTCCTACGGCACCTACCTGGGCGCCGTCTACGGCACGCTCTTCCCGGGCCACGTCCGCCGCATGATCGTCGACAGCGTGGTCAACCCGGCGAAGGACAACATCTGGTACCAGGCCAACCTGAACCAGGACATCGCCTTCGAGGGCCGCTGGAAGGACTGGCAGGACTGGGTCGCCAAGAACGACGCGACGTACCACCTCGGCGACACCCGCGCGAAGGTGCAGCAGCAGTGGGAGACCCTGCGCGCCGCCGCGAAGAAGAACCCCATCGGCGGGCTCGTCGGCCCGGCCGAGCTGATCGCCTTCTTCCAGAGCGCGCCGTACTACGACTCGGCGTGGGCGTCCACCGCCCAGGTGTGGAGCAAGTACGTCGCCGGTGACACCCAGGCCCTCGTCGACGCCGCCGCCCCCGACATGTCGGACACCGCGGGCAACGCCTCCGCGGAGAACGGCAACGCCGTCTACACGGCCGTCGAGTGCGCCGACGCCAAGTGGCCCACCAGCTGGTCGAAGTGGGACAGGGACAACACCGAGCTGCACAAGCAGTACCCGTTCATGACGTGGGCCAACGCGTGGATGAACCTGCCCTGCGCCACGTGGAAGACCAAGCAGCAGACGCCGCTTGACGTGAAGACCGGCAAGGGCCTGCCGCCGGTCCTCATCGTGCAGTCCGAGCGTGACGCCGCCACCCCGTACGAGGGCGCCGTCGTGCTGCACAAGAAGTTCAAGGGCTCCCGCCTGATCACCGAGAAGGACGCGGGCTCGCACGGCGTCACCGGTCTCACGAACCCCTGCGTCAACGACCGGGTCGACACCTACCTGCTCACCGGCAGGACCGACGCCAAGGACGTGACGTGCGCCCCGCACGCCACGCCCAAGCCGTAGTCGCAGCCGTAGCAGTTCGACAGGCCTACGCGGCCGAGGACGCCAGCCAGACGTCCTCGGCCGCGTAGTCGAACAGACCGGTCGTGTACGACGCGACCATCTTCGGGAACCCCGTCTCCCAGTCCTGCTCCCGCAGCCGCGCGGTGAGCCACTCGACGGTCTCCGGGAGCGCGTCGGCGTACGTCGTCACCGGCTTGTACCCCAGCTCCCGCTCGGCGGCCGACATGTCGAAGACGAGCGGGTGCGGCAGCGACCACGGGGTGTCCCCGACGGTCTCCGCCGGCGGCGGTCCTGGCACCAGCACCGTCTCCGTCTCCACGCCCATCAGCTCGTCGATCATCGTGCCGATCCGGGCGACGTTCGGACAGTCCGGGTCGGCGCCGTTCAGCACCCGCGAGCCCGGACGGGCCGCGGCGAGCCGCACCAGCTCCGCCAGATTCCGGACGCTCGCCGGATTGAAGCGGCTCTCCCCTTCGAACGCGAGCACCCGCCTGCGGCGCCCGTCGAGGTTCCGCTTCACGAAGTACAGCTCGCGCGGAGTGCGGCAGTGCGGTCCGTGCACCGCGGCCGCCCGCAGCAGGGTCGTCGGCAGCGCTTCGCCGAGCGCCAGCAGATCCCGCTCGAGGCGCACCTTGCGCGTTCCGTACGTCGCGTCGCCTGGCGCGACCGTACGGTCGGTCTCCCGCACGGGGCCGTCGTAGCGGGGCCAGCCGTCCGGCTCGGCCTGCGTGTCGAAGCTGCGGCCCGCGTCGTCCTCGTAGACGGCGCCGCTGGAGATCACCACCGCCGAACCGACCCGGCCGGCCAGCCGCGCGAGCTGCCGCCCGTGCTCCCGGGTGAAGGCCACCATGTCGACGACGAGGTCGACGCCGTCGCCGACCAGCTCCGCGAGCGCCGCGTCGTCCGCCCGGTCGAGCCGCACCGCGCGCACCCCCTCGGGCCAGCCCGCGTCCCGCCCGCCGCCGCGCGAGGCCGCCGTCACCTCCCAGCCGTCCGCCGCGAGCGCCCGCACCGTGGGCCGCCCGATCTGCCCTGCCGCACCGATCACCAATGCCTTCTTCATGGCGGGACCGTACGTCGGCAACGGCCGCCCGGACCCCGGAATCTGCTCAGCGCAGAGCGTGGAACCGGGGGAGTCCGGCTGGGCGCGGTGCGGGAACGGGGGCGCGACACCTGGGGGAGATCAGCTCAGCGGCAGCCGCGGGAACTTCCGGGCCTTCTCCTCCTCGGCCTCCGCCTTCACGAGGGCCGCGTACTTGTCGACGTACTCCTGCCCGGACAGCTCCAGGATCGCGTACATGATCTCGTCGGTGACCGCCCGCAGGATCGCCTTCTCGTCGTCCATCCCGACGTAGCGCGAGAAGTCGAGCGGCCTGCCGAACCGGATCGTCACCCGGTGCATCTTCGGGATCTTCTGGCCGGGCGGCTGCGCCTCGAACGTGCCGATCATCGCGCAGGGGATCACCGGGGCCTGTGCCTTGAGCGCCATCGCGGCGACGCCGACCTTGCCCTTGTACAGGCGCCCGTCGTGCGAGCGCGTGCCCTCCGGGTAGATGCCGAGCAGCTCGCCCCGGCGCAGCACCCCGAGTCCCTCGCGGATCGCCGCCTGCCCGGCCTCCTTGCCCGAGCGGTCGACCGGGATCTGGCCCGCGCTGCGGAAGAACGTCGCCGTCAGCCGCCCCCTGATCCCCGGCCCGGTGAAGTACTCGGCCTTCGCCAGGAACGTGATCCGCCGCTTGATGATCGCGGGCATCAGGAAGTGATCGGCGAACGACAGATGATTGCCCGCGACGATCGCGGCGCCGGATTCCGGTATGTGCTCCAGACCCTCGATCCGGGGCCGGAAGAGCAGCCGCAGCAGCGGCCCGAGGATCACGTATTTGAGCAGCCGGTAGAACATCCCGATCGCCTTCCCCCACGAACCGCTTGAACCGCTTGAACCGCTTGTACTGCCGCTTGTACCGCCGCGTGCTTGCGCACAGTAACCAATCGGCAGCGCCCGCGCGAGAGCCCGATCGGGCCTTCTCCGGGGCCGGAACGGCGCGTCCGCTTGGCGGCGGCGGCCCTGGCGGGTGCCCTGTTTCCACCCTGACGTCCAAGCACCGGAGGTTCTTCCGTATGCGTTCCGTCCACGTGGCCGCTGCCGCGCTCCTGTCCCTGGCCGCGGCGGCACCGGCCGCGGGCGCCGCGACCACCGGGCCCGAGCAGCCGCGCGAGCTGTTCCTGACCGTCTCCGGCGCCGACGACAACCGGACCCGAAGCGTCCACCTGAACTGCGTGCCCCGGCCCTCGGGCGAGCACCCGCACGCCGCCGACGCCTGCGCGGCCCTGGAGGCGGCCGGGGGCGACCTGGACGCGCTGCCGGTCGAGCAGCAGCTGTGCACCCAGATCTACGACCCGGTCACCGTCAGGGCCACCGGCACGTACCGCGGCAAGGCGATCGCCTGGCACAAGACCTTCGGCAACCCCTGTGCGATGGCGGCGTCGACGGGCCCCGTCTTCCGCTTCTGAGCCCCGGTGGCGGCGGCCGTCAGCTGCTGCGCGACGCCACCATGGCGACGGTGAGCAGGCCGAGCACCACCCAGCCGAACCACAGCCACCCATTGCTGCCGAGCGCCACCGTGTAGGCGGTCACGGCCACCAGGCCGCCCACGGTGAACGCACCCATCGTCTTCGTGGAACCGGGCATCACACACCCTCCTCCCAGCAGCCGGACAACGTCCGAGCCGCGACCAGGAGGCCATATTCACCCGTAACGGGGCAGTGGCGCTACTGCCCGCGCCGGATGGCTACTGCGTGCGCCCGTGGAGCGAGGCCAAGTAGGCGTTGTACGCCTCCAGCTCCTTGTCGCCGTCCCGGTCCGCGGCGCGGTCCTTGCGGCGCGCCTGCCGGTCGTCCGACTTCTTCCACTGGAAGAGCAGGGCCAGCAGCACCAGGACCGAGGGCACCTCGCTGAACGCCCAGGCGATGCCGCCCGCCGCCGTCTGATCGGCGAGCGGATCGATGCCCAGGGAGGCCGGCGGGTTCTCGAACGTGCCGACCATCGTCGTCGACGCCATCATCAGCGCGATGCCGAAGAAGGCGTGGAACGGCATGCCCGCGAACAGCTCCAGCATCCGCATCACATAGCCGGGCCGGTGCGGGCCCGGGTCCACGCCCATGATCGGCCAGAAGAACACCAGGCCGACGGCGAGGAAGTGCACCATCATCGCGATGTGACCGACCTTCGACCCCATGAGGAAGTCGAAGAGCGGCGTGAAGTACAGCGCGTACAGGCTCGCGATGAACAGCGGGATCGTGAAGGCCGCGTGCGTGATGATCCGCATGTAGCGGCTGTGCAGCAGCGCCAGGAGCAGCTCGCGCGGGCCCTTGCTGCCGCGCTTCGAGGCCACCGGCAGCGCCCGCAGCGCGAGCGTGATCGGGGCGCCCATCAGGAGCAGGATCGGCGACAGCATGCTGATGACCATGTGCTGCACCATGTGCACGCTGAACATGACCATGCCGTAGTCGTTGAGCTTCGTGCACATCACCAGGCCGATGCTGAGCACACCCACGACGTACGAGATCGTCCGCGACACCGGCCACGCGTCACCGCGCCTGACCAGGCGCAGCACACCCCATCCGTAGAGGGCGAGCGCCAGCAGGCACCCGACGAGGAAGAAGGGGTCGGCCGACCATTCAAGGCCACGCCCCAGCGTGAACGGCGGCAGATCCATGTTCATGCCGTGCCCGCTGTGATCCATCCGCCGGCTCCTGTTGCTCGTTTCGTACGGATTGTGCGAACCCAGAGTAGAACTGCCCCCGGCCGTCGTATCGGCCGGGGGCAGTTATGCGTGCTGGGGAGGCGTCCGGGTCAGAGCACGCACTCGGCTTCGGCGTACCGCTCGTCCGGCACCGTCTTCAGCGTCTGGACGGCCTCGGCCAGCGACGTCATCACGATGTCGGTGCCGCGCAGCGCGGTCATCTTCCCGAACTCGCCGCGGTGCACGGCCTCCACGGCATGCCAGCCGAACCGCGTCGCGAGCACACGGTCGTACGCCGTGGGGGTGCCGCCGCGCTGCACATGGCCGAGGATCACGGGGCGGGCCTCCTTGCCGAGGCGCTGCTCCAGCTCGATGGAGAGCTGCCGCGCGATCCCCGCGAAGCGCTCGTGGCCGTAGACGTCCTTGCCGCCCTCGTCGTACTCCATCGAACCGGCCCGGGGCTTGGCGCCCTCGGCGACGACGACGATGGCGAACTTCTTGCCGGCCTCGAACCGCTCGCCGACCTTCTTGGTCAGCTCGTCGATGTCGAAGGGCCGCTCCGGGACGACGACGGCGTGCGCGCCCGCGGCCATGCCGGAGTGCAGCGCGATCCAGCCGGTGTGCCGCCCCATGACCTCGACGATCAGGACACGCTGGTGCGACTCGGCGGTGGTCTTGAGGCGGTCGAGCGCCTCGGTGGCGACGCCGACGGCCGTGTCGAAGCCGAAGGTCACGTCGGTGACGGCGATGTCGTTGTCGATCGTCTTCGGTACGCCGACGATCGGCAGGCCGTTGTCCGAGAGGAGGCGGGCCGCCTTCAGGGTGCCCTCGCCGCCGATCGGAATGATCGCGTCCAGGCCGAGGTCCGCGACGTGCCCCCTGGCCCGCTCGACGCCGTCACGCAAGTGCGCGGGCTGGACGCGGGAGGAGCCGAGGATGGTGCCGCCGCGGGCGAGGATGCCGCCCACCGCGTCGAGGTCCAGCTTGCGGTAGTCGCACTCGAGCAGGCCCTTCCACCCGTCGTGGAAGCCGATGACCTCGTCGCCGTGGTCGACGACGGCACGGTGCACGACCGAACGGATCACGGCGTTCAGACCGGGGCAGTCTCCGCCGGAGGTGAGGACACCAATACGCATAAGCCCGGAATACCTTTGCAAACGTGGGCCGATGGCCGGACCACGCCGTCCGGCTGGACCCCCGTACCTTATCGGCGTCCGGGGGCCCTTCCGCACGGGGCGTCCGACTGGTGGACCGGCCTGCTCACATGGGCGCGGGGGCGCACCGAAGGGCCCTCGGGGAGGGCCCTTCCAAGGCGTCAGGCGGGCTGCGCCGTGGCCGCGGAGATCCGCTCGTTGCGGAGCTCCTCGTACCAGTGGTCGTTCACCGGCGGCAGCGCGTTCACATCGAGCGCCAGCTTGATCAGCAGGTCGGCGATCTGCGGATTGCGCGCGAGCACGGGCCCGTGCATGTACGTGCCGAAAACGGTGTCGTTGAAGGCGCCCTCGGTGCCGTCCCCCGTGCCGTTGCCCTTGCCGATGCGGGTGCGGGCGAAGGCGCGCGCGGTGGGGCCCAGGTGCGTGACGCCCTGGTGGTTCTCGAAGCCGGTCAGCTCCGGAAGGCCCAACTCCGGGTCGATGTCGCCCAGTACGTCACCGACGCAGCGCTCGCCCTCGCCGCGCGTCGAGACGACGTCGAGCAGGCCGAGGCCGGGCTCGCGCTCACCGAGGTCGTTCACGAACTCGTGGCCGAGGATCTGGTACCCGGCGCACACGGAGAAGACGATCGCGCCGTTGCCCACCGCGCGCTGCAGTCCGCCGTCGCGGCGCAGCCGCTCGGCCGCGAGGCGCTGCGGCCGGTCCTCGCCGCCGCCGATGAGGTAGATGTCGCCGGAGGTCGGCACCGCCTGGTCGCTGCGCACGTCGTAGCGCTCGACCTGGAGGCGGCGCTGCTGCGCGCGGCGCTCCACCACCAGCGCGTTGCCCTGGTCGCCGTAGGTGCTCAGGAGGTCGGGGTAGACCCACACGAGACGCAGGCTGTTGTCACTCATGCTCATGATCCTTCGCTGGTCCTCGTCAGGGCGGGGTCAGTTGCCCACACGCCGGCGGACGTCCTGGAACGCGGTGTAGTTGGCGATCAGCTCGATCCGCCCCTGGGGCGACATCTGCACCGCCTCGTCGAGCGTCTCGCAGACCCGGAAGTCCAGGCCCGCGACCTCGAGCCGGACCGCGAGGTCGAGCCGGCGGTCGCCGATCACCGCGATCGGGTGCCCGGCGAGGCGCGTGTAGTCGACGTCCCACAGCCAGGAGGTGTCGGTGCCGTCGGCGCCCCGCGCGTTGACCGAGAGGATCACCGGGGTCGGCGGCGGGTCGATCAGAGTGAACGTTTCGAGCCAGCCCGCCGGGTTCTTGGCGAGCAGCAGCCGCAGGTCGCGCTCCAGGAACTGCACGACGTCGTAGCGGCCCGCGACGGCCTGCACCTGGTACATGCGCTCGAGGGCGACCTGCGGGGGCACGCCGAAGCAGGCGGCAACGGCCGCCGACGTCGCCGCGTTCGCCTTGTTGGCGCGGCCCGGCAGCTGGAGGTTGATCGGCCAGGCCGAGCCGTGCGGGTCCACGACGTGGTCGCCCTGGAGCGCCCAGCTCGCGGTCGGCCGGCGGAAGCCGCACTCCCCGCAGAACCAGTCGTCGCCGGGGCGCTGCATCACGCCGCCGCACGCCGGGCAGGACCAGGCGTCGTCCTTCCACTCCTGGCCCGCGGCGACCCACACCACGTTCGGCGAGGAGGAGGCGGCCCAGACGATCAGCGGGTCGTCCGCGTTCGCGATCACGATGGACTTCGAACCGGCGAGCCCCTCGCGCCACTTCTCGGCGAGCATGCGGGTCTCACCGGCGCGGTCCAGCTGGTCGCGCGAGAGGTTGAGCAGCGCGATCGCCTTCGGGTCGGTGTCGCGGGCGACACCGGCCAGGTACTTCTCGTCGACCTCGATCACGCCGTACTTGGCCTCGCCGCCGCCGGCCAGGGCGGAGGTGATGCCCGCGGGCATGTTCGCCCCCAGGGCGTTCGACACGACGGGGCCGCTGGCGCGCAGGGCCTCCGCGAGCAGTCGCGTGGTCGTCGTCTTTCCGTTCGTGGCCGAGACGAGCACCACGTCCAGGTGCTGGGCGACCCGCGCGAGCAGCTCGGGGTCGAGCCGCAGCGCGACCTTGCCGCCGATCACTGATCCGCTGCCGCGGCCCGCCGCCCGCGACACCGCGGCCGCGGCCCGGCCGGCCGTCACGGCCAGCTTGGCGCGCGGAGTCATCGGCTCCGAGTTGCCTGCCATCTTCCTGGGTCCTCCTTGCGTACGGCGCCGCGCCTGCCCCCGGCATCGTTTATGGGCTCAGCCTATCGAGATCCTCCGACAAGCCCGAACAGCGGCACCACCAGCACTTCGTGGTCCGTACTGGACCGTACCCTTACCCGCATGCGACACGGCTCGATCCCGGGCGCCTCAGGGCGCGTACGACCCCTGACCCTGCTCGGCGAAGCCGTGCTGCACCAACCCTGCGCGCAGGTAACGGACTTCGGCCAGGACCTCGCGCGCCTGGTCGAGGACATGTTCGCCACGATGTACGCGGCTCAGGGCGTGGGACTCGCCGCGAACCAGGTCGGCGAGGGACTGCGGGTGTTCGTCTTCGACTGTGAGGATGACGACGATGTGCGCCACGTCGGCCACGTCGTGAACCCGCGCCTGGTCGAGGCCGACGGCGAGGTGATCCGCGGCCCCGAGGGCTGTCTGTCGCTCCCCGGCCTGGAGGCGGGCACGCCGCGCTTCGACCACGCGCGCGTGGAGGGCGTCGACGTCGACGGCGAGCCCGTGGTCATCCATGGCACGGGCTGGTTCGCCCGCTGCCTCCAGCACGAATGCGACCACTTGGAAGGGCGTACGTACACGGACCGGGTCACCGGGTGGCGGCGCAGGAGGGTGCTGCGTCAGGCGGCGAAGGCGCCGTGGGCGGCGCCTTCCTGAGGGGGTGCGGGGTGCCTTCCTGAGGTGTCGCGGGCGGGCTCAGAACCCGGGGCCGCCCACCTTGTCGCCCGCCGCGGCGAGCCGCCCCCACAGGAGGTCGGCGAGGCCGCGCACCAACTCGGCGCGCTCGCACGGGCGGTCACCGAGCCACCAGTCACCGGCGGCGTGCATCATGCCGACGATCCCGTGGCCCCAGACGCGCGCGAGCTGCTGGCTCCCCGGGCCGAGGTCCACGCGCTCCTCGATGACCTCGGCCAGCTCCTCGCCCATGCGGCGCAGCAACGGGAACGAGTGCCGTCCAACGTCGAACCCGGATTCGGTGGGGGAGCCCTCCGACGGATGCATCAGGAAGCGGTAGACCTGAGGGCGGGCCTCGATCGCCGCGAGGTAGGTGTCGAGCGTCGCCTCCACGCGCTCGCGGCGCTCCGCGGGCGCGTCCAGGGCGGCCCGCAACGAGGCGAGCAGCGCGTCCGTGTGGCGCGTGGCGAGCGCGGCGTACAGGCCGCCCTTGTCGCCGAAGTGCCGGTACAGGATCGGCTTGGTGATCCCGGCCTCGGCCGCGATCGCGTTCATCGAGGCGCCGGGGCCGTCCCGGAGCACCACGCGGTCCGCGGCCTCCAGCAGCTCCCGCCGCCGACGCTCGGCGGCGGACTGCTGGTCCGCGCGCTGATCGGTCCGCTGTGTGGTCTCCATGAGCTTTTCTCCCCGCCCCTGCGATTGCCTGACGCACGCGAAAGGTAACACCCGATGGCCGTCCGGCATCGAACGCGTACTCGGAGGTTGACAGGGGCTACTCGCCAGTAACAGACTCGGGTTACCTTAAGTAACACAGCAGTGCGTGCGCCCTGGAGGGGTTATGGCCGAGTTCACCATGGATCTCAACGACGAGCAGAAGGAAGTCCGTGACTGGCTTCACGGTTTCGCCGCCGATGTGATCCGCCCCGCGGCCGCCGAGTGGGACGAGCGCGAGGAGACCCCCTGGCCGGTCATCCAGGAGGCCGCCAAGCTCGGAATCTACTCCCTGGACTTCTACGCGCAGCAGTTCTTCGACCCGTCGGGCCTCGGCATCCCGATGGCCATGGAGGAGCTGTTCTGGGGCGACGCGGGCATCGGCCTGTCCATCGTCGGCACCGGCCTCGCCGCCGTCGGCGTCCTCGCCAACGGCACCGAGGAGCAGATCGGCACCTGGATCCCGCAGATGTACGGCGACGTGAACGACGTGAAGGTGGCCGCCTTCTGCTCGTCCGAGCCGGACGCGGGCTCCGACGTCGCCGCCATGCGCACGCGCGCGGTCTACGACGAGGCCAAGGACGAGTGGGTCCTCAACGGCACCAAGACGTGGGCGACGAACGGCGGCATCGCCAACGTCCACGTGGTGGTCGCCTCCGTGGACGCCGAACTCGGCTCCAAGGGGCACGCCTCCTTCATCGTGCCGCCGAGCACCCCCGGCCTGTCCCAGGGGCAGAAGTTCAAGAAGCACGGCATCCGCGCCTCGCACACCGCCGAGGTCGTCCTGGAGAACGTGCGGATCCCCGGCTCCTGCCTGCTCGGCGGCAAGGACAAGCTCGACGAGCGCCTCGCCCGCGCGCGTGAGAAGGCCCAGAAGGGCGGCGAGCGCGTGAAGAACGCCGCGATGGCCACCTTCGAGGCCTCGCGTCCCGCCGTCGGCGCCATGGCGGTCGGCACGGCCCGCGCCGCCTACGAGGAGGCCCTGGAGTACGCGAAGACGCGCGAGCAGTTCGGCCGCCCGATCATCGACAACCAGGGCGTGGCCTTCCAGCTCGCCGACATGCGCACCCAGATCGACGCCGCGCGTCTCCTGGTGTGGCGCGCCTCCTGGATGGCGTCCACGGGTAAGAAGTTCGAGAACGCCGAGGGCTCCATGTCCAAGCTGTTCGCGAGCGAGACCGCCAAGAAGGTCAGCGCCCAGGCCGTCCAGATCCTCGGCGGCAACGGCTTCACGCGCGAGTACCCCGTGGAGCGCATGCACCGCGACGCCGCGATCTACACGATCTTCGAGGGCACCAGCGAGATCCAGCGCCTGGTCATCGCCCGCACCCTGTCGGGCATGCCGATCCGCTAGTACGGGCGGGTCAACGGCCGACAGCACGGGCGGGTCAACGGCCGATCCGGGCCCGCACGGTGACGTTCACGATCGCGGACGTCACCGTGCGGGCCTGCCCGTGTGCCTGTCCGTTGCCTACCCGTCCTCGTCGGCGGAGCCGGTCGCGCCGGCCAGCGCCGAGGCGGGGTCGGAGGTCGCCGGTCCCGCGGGGGACCAGCGGCCGCGCTGCTTGCGGTACGGCCACCAGCGGCCGTCCCGGCCGAGCCGCAGCTGGGCCTGCCCGTCCGCCGTGCTCCAGCGGCCGCGGGCGGCCCTGAGGGTGGGGCGCTCGTCGTCCCAGGCCGCGTCGAGCGCGGCACGCGCGCGTGCGAGCCCGTCCGCGTCCGGCGTCCACTCCTCGTCCAGTACGTCGAGCCCGGCGGCGCCCCCGTACTCCCAGGCGCGCACGGCGAGCGTCAGACCCTCCCGGCCGCGGCCCCCGGTCTCGGCGAGCCGCGCGCGGATGTGCGGGGCGGGGGACGCGGCGGCCAGGCGCACGGCGTCCTGCACAACGGTCAACTCCGGCAGCACGGCCCGTTGTTCGTGGCCAGGCGACAGCGCCTCCGCGAGCAGCCGGTGCGCCTCGGCCGCCGCCTGCGCGCCGAGGAAGGCGAGCGCGTCGACGTCCGTGCCCGCGGGCGGCGGCGTCTCCGTGTCCAGCGACGGCGGCAGGCCGGGCTCCTCGGGCAGCGGCGGAGGGCCGGGCAACGGCGGCAGCACGATCGCCGACGCGTACGCCTCGGCGGCGTCCACGCCCTCGGCCTCGTCGTCCTCGCGCGGCGCCTCCGGTTCGGCGCGCACGGTGCTGCGCACCTGAAGCTCGTCGAGCAGCGCGCGCTCGCCGCGCCCGCGCAGCAGAAGCAGCACGAACGGGTCCTGGTCCAGCAGACGGGCGAGCTGATAGCTCAGGGCCGCCGTGTGCGCGCAGTGGTCCCAGGCGTCACAGTCGCAGCGCGGCTCCAAGTCGCCGATCCCCGGCAGGAGTTCCACCCCGGATGCCGAGGCGTCCTCCACGAGATGCGGTGGCATGTCGCGGTCAAGGAGCGCCGCGATGTGCCCGGCCCGCTCGGCCGCCATCGTCAGGAAGCCGTCCCACTCGTCCTCGTCCAGGCACTGCAGCAGCACGTCCGAGCGGTACGTCGCGCCGCCCCGGTCCTCCACCACCGCCGTGATGCGACCGGGCCTGACCGAGACCGCGCCCACCGCTCCCGCCCGCGCGAGCCTGCGCCCCGCCTTCAGTTGCGCGGTGTCGAGCGCGGTGTCCTCCAGCGCCTTCAGCCAGGCCTGCCCCCACCAGGTCTCGGCGAACGCCCTCCCGCGCGCGGGAGGCAGCGCAGCGAACGTGCGCATGTCGTCTTCCGTGTGGCTCATCGGTTGCCCCCTCGCAGCTCGACCAGGTCCGCCAGTTCCGCGTCGGTGAGTTCGGTCAGCGCCGCCTCACCGGAGCCGAGCACCGCGTCCGCCAACTCCTGCTTGCGGAGCAGCATCTGCGCGATCCGGTCCTCGATCGTGCCCTCGGCGATCAGCCGGTGCACCTGCACCGGCCTGGTCTGCCCGATGCGGTACGCCCGGTCGGTGGCCTGCGCCTCCACGGCCGGGTTCCACCAGCGGTCGTAGTGCACGACATGCTCCGCGCGCGTGAGGTTCAGACCCGTGCCCGCGGCCTTCAGGGAGAGCAGGAACACGGGGACCTCGCCCTCCTGGAAGCGCCGCACCATGGACTCGCGCTCCGCGACAGGAGTGCCTCCGTGGAGGAACATCACCGGGACACCACGGGCCGCCAGATGCCGCTCCACGAGGCGGGCCATCTGCACGTACTGCGTGAAGACCAGCACGCTCGCGTCCTCGGCCAGGATCGTGTCCAGGAGCTCGTCGAGGAGTTCCAGCTTCCCGGAGCGGCCGGTGATGCGCGGCTTGTCCTCCTTGAGGTACTGCGCCGGGTGGTTGCAGATCTGCTTGAGGCCGGTGAGCAGCTTGACGATCAGGCCGCGCCGCTCGAATCCGGCCGCCCCGGAGATCTCCGCGAGCGTCTCCCGCACCACCGCCTCGTACAGGCCCGCCTGTTCGGCGGTCAGGGACACCGCGCGATCCGTTTCGGTCTTGGGCGGCAGCTCCGGTGCGATGCCGGGGTCCGACTTGCGCCGACGCAACAAGAAGGGCCCGACGAGCTTGGCCAGACGCTCGGCCGCCGCCGGGTCCTTGCCGCCCTCGATCGCCTGGGCGTAGCGCGTACGGAACGTGCCGAGGCGGCCCAGCAGGCCGGGCGTCGTCCAGTCCAGGAGGGCCCACAGCTCGGAGAGGTTGTTCTCCACCGGGGTGCCGGTGAGCGCCACGCGCGCGCGTGCGCCGATGGTGCGCAGCTCCTTGGCCGTCGCCGAGTACGGGTTCTTCACGTGCTGCGCCTCGTCGGCGACGAGCATCCCCCAGGACGCGGCGCCCAGCTGGGCCGCGTCCAGGCGCATCGTGCCGTACGTGGTGAGCACGAACTCGCCGTCGGCGAGGTTCTCCAGGGAGCGGCGCCCGCCGTGGAAACGGCGCACGGGGGTGCCAGGCGCGAACTTCTCGATCTCGCGCTGCCAGTTGCCCATCAAGGACGTCGGGCAGACCACGAGCGTCGGTCCCGCGCTCTGTGGGGAGCTCTGGCGGTGCAGGTGCAGCGCGATCAGGGTGATCGTCTTGCCCAGACCCATGTCGTCGGCGAGGCAGGCGCCGAGGCCCAGCGAGGTCATCTGGGCGAGCCAGTTCAGCCCGCGCAGCTGGTAGTCGCGCAAGTCGGCCTGGAGCGCTGCCGGTTGGCCGACGGCCGCCATGCCCTCGGGGTCCGCGAGGCGGTCCCGCAGGGCCGTGAGCCAGCCCGTGGGGCGGACGTCGATCCGGCGGCCCTCGACCTCCGTGGAGCCTGTGAGAACGGCGCTCAGGGCGTCGACGGGAGTGACCTTACGGTCCTGGTGGGAGCGGGCGCGGCGGGCCTCCGCGGGGTCGATGAGGACCCACTGGTCGCGCAGCCGCACCATCGGACGGTTCGCCTCGGCGAGCAGGTCCAGCTCCTCGCGGCTCAACTCCTGGTCGCCCAGGGCGAACCGCCAGTCGAACGCCAGCAGGGCGTCGGCGGACAGGAAGGACGGCCCGTCGGAGGACAGCCCGTCGGGCTCCTCGCCCTCGGCAGGGCCGATCACCGCACGAGCCGTCAGCTTGCGGGCCAGCTCCTTGGGCCAGTGCACCTCGACACCGGCAGCGGACAGCGCCCGCGCGCCCTCGCCGAGCAGCTCCGTGACCTCGTCGTCGGCCAGTTCGACGGCGTCCGGCACGGTCGCGGAGAGCAACGGCGCGAGCGGCGCCCACGCGCGCGTGGCGCGGCGCAGCGCCAGCAACGCGTCCATCCGGGCGCGGTCGCCGAAGGCCTGACCGGAGGCGCCGGTCCCGGCCCACACCTGGGCCGCGTCCGCGACCAGGGTGGGGTCGCTGACGCTGTGCAGCTGAAGCACCGCGCGGAACGGGACGCGGGGCTCGTCGTCCGTGAGCTGTTCGAGCCCCGGGACCTCCACCCGCAGCGAGATCCGGACGCCCGCGTCGAGTCCCGCCGCGACGTCCCCCGCCCAGGGGCGCAGCTCGGGCACCCGCTGCGGCGCCCGCGCCGCGAACGCGGGGCCACCGGCGGCGTGCGCGGCGGCGGGGGAGCGCGGCAGGGCGTCGGCCACCGCGTCGAGGAACGCGCGCAGCAGCCACTCCGGGGCGTGCAGGCGCGGCGGTTCGGGCCCGTCCAGCGGCACGGCGTGCGCCTCGGGCGGCATCGCGGCGGCCAGCTCCCTGACCCGGTCGAGGTCGGCGGCCAGCAGCGGTCCCGCACGCCACGCGTCGTGTCCCTCGGCGCTCACTCCGGGCAACAGCAGCCCACGGGCGACGAGTTGGAGCGCCAGGAGACCCGCCGCGCCCCAGAAGGTCGCCGTAGGGTCGGCGTCCGCGGTGGTACGCGCGCGGGTCAGCACCGGCAGCGCGGCGCGCACGGGCAGGGTGACGGCCGGTACGGTCACCGGCTCCACGGCGTCCCCGCCGGGCAGCGCGAGGCGCAGCTCGGTGTGGGCGCCCGCCTCCGGCAGCGGCGGCTCGCCGCCATCGGGCCGCCAGAAGGCCACGGTCGAGGTGCGGGCCGGGTCGGCCGGGGTGAACACGGCGCCGCAGCGCGCGAGTTCGGCGGTCTCGGAGGGAGTGGGCGGAGCGGTGCGGGTCTGCTCGGAGATGGCGACGTCCTCGTATTCATCAAACTTGACTACTCACCCTGGAGGCGCCGAGGGTACACCCCCGGATCGGCCCGACGCGCCTCCATATGTCGTGATCTGGATCACCTGACCCTTAAGGGTGGGGCTTACCCCCGTGCCGAGGTGGGGTGAACCCAGGCGGTACTCGGGTGGTGGCGCCATGGTCGATCAAGGTCGGTGATCCATAGGTTCCTAGTGGTCGGGCGACGCGTAGCCCGCCGCGTCGACCTCACCCACCACAGACCGGAGACCGCCATGCCCTCGGCCGTCGGAACCCTGCCGGAACCCGCCACCAGGCCGGCCTCGCCCCAAGGGGGAAGCGAGTTCACGCCACTGCTGCGCGCCATCAAGGGACAGGGGCTGCTGGAGCGGCGCACCGGCTGGTACGTGCGCACCATCGCGGTCAACGCCCTGTGCCTCGGCGCCGTCGTCACGGGCATGGCCCTCCTCGGCGGCTCGTGGTGGGTGCTCGCCCTCGCTCCGGTCCTCGCGGTGCTGTGCGCGCGCACCGCGTTCATCGGACACGACGCGGGCCACGCCCAGATCACCGGGAACCGCACGGTGAGCCGGCTGATAGGCCTGGTCCACGGCAATCTGCTGCTCGGCATGAGCTTTTCCTGGTGGAACGACAAGCACAACCGGCACCACGCCAACCCGAACCACATCGAGAAGGACCCCGACGTCGCCGCCGACGTCCTCGTCTTCACCAGCAAGCAGGCCGCCACGCGCGCGGGGTTCCGCGGCTGGCTCACCCGCCGCCAGGCCTGGCTCTTCTTCCCGCTCACCCTGCTCGAGGGCCTCGCCCTGAAGCTCTACGGATTCCAGGACCTGCGCCGCCAGGGCCGCCGCGAACGCCTCGTGGAGGGCGCGTTCCTGCTCGCGCACGTGGCCGGCTACCTCACCCTGCTGCTCACCACGATGCCGCTGGGCCAGGCACTCGCCTTCGCCGCGCTCCACCAGGCGCTGTTCGGACTGCACCTGGGCATGGCGTTCGCCCCCAACCACAAGGGCATGGAGATGCCCGACCCGGACGGCGACAAGTGGGGCCACCTGCGCCGCCAGGTCCTCACCTCGCGCAACATCAAGGGCGGCGCGCTGACCGACTGGTTCCTCGGCGGCCTCAACTACCAGATCGAGCACCACCTGTTCCCGAGCATGCCCCGCCCCCACCTGCGTCTCGCCCAGCCCATGGTGAAGGCCCACTGCCGCGAACTCGGCATCCCCTTCGTGGAGACAGGCCTCGTCGACTCCTACCGCCAGGCGCTGCGCCACATGTATGAAGTGGGAGAGCCGCTGCGGGCCGACATCTGACGGCTCCCGACCGTGTGCGGGGGCACGGAATCAGGGATGTCTCAGGGTCACCCGACGGAACTGCGGGCGACGTGGGCCCGTTTTTCACAGCAGAGGACGAGCCCGCCCCACCCAGGCGAGGGCGGGCCGCCCCCGAAGGAGGCCACACATGTCGAAGAACGCGAAGATCGCCGCGGGAGGTGTGGCGGCCGGCATCATCCTGCTGATCTGGCTGCCCTGGTGGGCGGCCCTGCTCATCGTGCTGGGCGCGCCCGCCGCCGCGTACCTGATGCTCGACCCCTCGCAGCGGCGCAGGCTGCGCCGCGTCTCGCGCAAGGAACTGGGGCGCTGAGGGGAGTGTGACGGCCGGAGCCGCTCGGGGCGCGAACGCCCCGTGGGGCTCCGGCGGTTCACGTGGGGCGTACGGCCATCTTGTCGAGCGCTTCGAGCAGGCTCGGCAGCTCCTTGCCGCGACCGACCGGCAGCACCTCACCCGGCTCGTCGTCGAGGAGTACGAAGGCGATGTCGTCGGTCCGCGCGACCATCGACCAGCCGGGTCCGTCCGCGCGCAGCGTCCGGGCGTCGCCGGAGGCGAACGACGAGCGCACGCGGCCCAGGGGCGGCGGCGCGTCCACGTACTCGCGCGCCTCCGAAAGGACCCGCCGGATACCGGTGTGCGTCCCGCTCGGACCGGCCTCGGCGGCGTCGCCCTCCTGAGGGGCCTCGGCGTCCTCCTCCGTGGCGAACTGCGAGTCGTCGAGCTGCTCCCGCCACACGGCCCACTGGAGGGCTATCTCGTCCGCTCCCAGGCGTCGTTGGGCCGGGCCCCACGTCTCCGTGTCGGGCGGCGTCAGCGGCGGCGTGTCGGCGTACTCGGGGTCGGGCTCGGGATCGTGCGGCGCGGGGACGCCCGGGGCGGCCACGGCGAGCGCGAGCGGCCAGCCCGGCAGCGCGGCGACCATGCTGTCCTCGTCGGGCGAGAGTTCGTACTCCATGCCGCAGTCCCACGACGCGATGGCGACGGCGACCAGCGACACGTCGTCGACCACGACGGTCCAGCGGGCGCCCTGCCCGTCCTGGCCGAGCACCAGGCCGTAGCCCTCGGCCAGCGGCGCCAGCCCCAGGGCCGCGCAGGCCTCCGGGTAGTCGTCACCGAGCACGCTCGGGAACTTCGCAGGCGTCAGCAACACCGCCGTCAGCACGTACAGCGCGTCGTCCCCATCGACCGCCGCTTCGTCCACTCCGGTCACGCCGGCCTCCCCTGAACTTCGTTCCACCGGCGAGACCTTAGCCAGTGCCCGACGGGGTCGTACAGGGGGGTCCGTGGACCGTGACCAGGAAAATCAGCGGCAGGTCAGCTCCTGTAGCCCTGCCGTGAACAAAGTGTCGACATCCCGTGCCCTTCTGGGTGCCCGCGCGCGTGGGTCAGCCGACGGGCAGCCCGAGGAGGGCGCGAGCGACGGTGCGCGGCGGCTCGTCGCGCTCCCGTGCGAGGGCGATGACGGCCCTGCAGGCGAGTTCGTTGACCCCGAAGGCCAGCGCACTCGGCTCGACCCAGCCCGCCGCCTCGTCGGCACGCTCCTGGTCGTCCTCGACGCACGCCACCACGTAGGCGGCAGCGGCCTCGAAGAGATTGTGCGCACGCTCCCTCCTGCTCGGCGTACCGCCGTCCTCGCGCCACGTCCTCCACGCCTTGCGGACTCGATCGATCATGGACGCCACCGTCCCCCCTGCCCGTAACCGCCGCCGTGTGTCGCGCAGTTGCGGCCATGGTGACAGAACCGGCCACGGAGCGGATCCCGCGCGGTGCGGCTCAGTGTGGTTCGGTTTTCACTCCCTTGATCGCGGGTCAGACCGCCCCGTCCTCCAACTCCCGTACCGCGAGCGCCAGGAAGCGCTCGTCCTCGTCGACGTACGAGGTCAGGCGCCAGCCCGCGGCGTCGAGGAGCGGGCGCAGGTTGGACTCGGCGCGCAGGTCGTCCGGCGTGAGCGCGCGGCCGTGGCGGGCGGCGAGGGCGGCCCGGCCGATGGGGTGGAACAGCGCGAGCAGCCCGCCGGGGCGCACGACGCGCGCCAACTCGCGCAGATTCTCCGCCGGTTGCGGCAGGTGCGAGATGAGCCCCGCGCCGAACACCGCGTCCAGCACGCCCGCGCGAAGCGGCAGCCGGGCCACGTCCGTGAGCAGCAGCCGGCCCTCGGCGTCCCTGCCCGCCCGTACGGCCCGCTCCAGCATGGCCAACGTCAGGTCGGCGCCCAGGACCGCCCCGGAGGGCCCCACGGCCGCGCGCAGCGGAGCCAGCGCCCGGCCCGTGCCGCAGCCGGCGTCGAGTACGCGGTCTCCGGGGCGCAGCTCCAACGCGGCCACCGCGGACGCGTAGGCGGGGCCGTCGTCAGGGAAACGGACGTCCCAGTCGGCCGCCCTGGCCGTGAAGAACTCCTGCACACGTGTGGCGTCATCGTTCATGCGCTCCATGATTGCGCAGCCCACTGACAGCGGCGCCCAGGCGCGTCCTGTGACACGAGCGGGGGACGCGGCGGCGAAAGGTCCCTTCTCCGTCGAAGACTTCGTCGAAGACATCGCATGCACGTCCGGTGCGCATGTTCGACACTCCAGCGACCGTTCCGAACCGCATCTCCTCCGTATTCCAAAACCTTTCGGACTGCGCCCCTGCCGCGCGCCCCCACCGGAATACCGTCCCTGACCCATGGGACACCTGGACCACGCCGCCTTCGGCTGGCTTACCCCCGTGCTGTCGTACGCGATGGCCTGCATCGGCGCGGCGCTGGGCCTGCGCTGCACCGTGCGCGCCCTGAACACCACGGGACGCGCGCGGCGCAACTGGCTGCTCACCGCCGCCTCCGCCATCGGGACCGGCATCTGGACCATGCACTTCGTGGCGATGCTCGGCTTCACGGTCACCGGCACCGAGATCCGCTACGACGTTCCGCTGACCATCCTCAGCCTGCTCGTCGCCGTGGCCGTCGTCGGCGTCGGCGTGTTCGCGGTCGGCCACCACCGCGAGCGCGGGCGCGCGCTGGTCCTCGGCGGCCTCACCACGGGCCTCGGCGTGGCCAGCATGCACTACCTGGGGATGGCGGCCCTGCGCCTGCACGGGCAGGTCCGCTACGACCCGCTGCTGGTGGCGCTCTCCGTGGTGATCGCCGTCGTCGCGGCGACCGCCGCGCTGTGGGCCGCCCTCAACATCAAGTCGCCGGCCGCCGTCGCGGTCGCCTCCCTCGTCATGGGCGGCGCCGTGAGCAGCATGCACTACACCGGAATGATGGCGGTGAGCGTGCGGGTGACCCCCTCCACGGCGGAGCTCGCCGGGGCCACCGCGATGCAGTTCATCTTCCCGCTGGCCGTGGGGCTCGGCTCCTACCTCTTCCTGACCTCGGCGTTCGTCGCGCTGTCCCCGACCGCGGACGAGAAGGAGGCCTCCACTTCGGCACAGCGCCCCCTGGAGAACCTGACTCCCTGACCGCACCGACCACCGGCCCCGGCACCCGAACACCACGGTGCCCCGAACCCGATCGAGGAGGCCATGCGACCGCCCCGCAGAACCCCCAGTGCCGGCTCTCCGCAGCCGCGTTCGGCCCCCACGCGCGGACGGCGCGCGCACGCCGGGCCGCCCGCCGACGAAGACGTCCTGGTGGAGCCGGAACCCTTCGGGGCGTCCCCCGCGCGCGGGGCAGCAGTGAATCTGCGTCCGCGTACGGTCCGGGCGAAAATCATCTGCCTGCTGATGGTGCCCGTCGTCTCGCTGCTCGCCCTGTGGGCCTTCGCCACCGTGAGCACCGCCCAGGACGTCGCGCGGATGCGGCAGTTGCAGCGGGTCGACGAGGCGGTGCGCGCACCGGTGGGCGCCGCCGTGGCCGCCCTGCAGGCCGAACGCACCGCGGCCGTCGCCTACGCCACCGAACCCACCACGGGCCGCGGCGACGCCCTCACGAGGCGCGCCGCCACCACCGACCGCTTCGTCTCCGCCCTGCGCATCGGCAAGGACAGCACGGTCGCGGACGGAGCCGACCTCCCGCGCGCGGTGGCCGGCCGGCTGGAGTCGTTCGTCGACGGCGTCGAGCACCTACGGAGTGTGCGCGAGGCCGTGCGGGAGCGGCGCACCGGCTGGGACGACGCCTACGGGCAGTACACGAGGTCCGTCGACCGCGCCTTCGCGGTCAGCGGCTCGCTCACCGGCATCCAGGACTCCGAACTCGGCTCCGACGCGCGCGTGCTGCTGGAGTTCGGCCGCTCCGGCGAGATGCTCGCCCGGGAGAACGCGGTGCTCGTCGGCGCACGCCTGGCCGGTTCCCTGGAAGGCGATCGGCTGCGGCTGTTCACCGGGGCGGTCGAGACCCGAGGGAACCTGATCGGCACGGCCGCGAACGACCTGCGCGGACCCGAACGAGCCGCCTGGAAGCGCCTGGCGGCGGGCCGCGCCTACGCGGACGTACGCGCCGTCGAGGACCGCACCCTCATCGCGGAACCGGGCGGGAAGGCGCTGGCCGCGGCGTCCGCCGACTCCTGGGACCCGGCGTACGCGCGCGTGCAGGACCGGATGCGCGCCATCGAGACGGACGCCGCACGCGGCGCCGCGGTCCGCGCGGACCCGCTCACCCGCGGCGTCCTCACCCCGGCGGGAGCGGCCGTCCTGCTCGGACTCGTCGCCGTGGCGGCCTCGCTGGTGATCTCCGTGCGCATCGGCCGCGGCCTCGTCGTCGAACTCGTCAGCCTGCGCAACACCGCGTTGGAGATCGCCCGCCGCAAACTGCCCGACACCATGCGCAGACTGCGGGCCGGCGAGGAGATCGACGTGGCGGCCGAGGCCCCCCAGGGCCCGCCCGCCGAGGACGAGACCGGCCAGGTGTCCGAGGCGCTCACCACCGTCCACCGCGCGGCCCTGTACGCCGCCGTGGAGCGCGCCGAACTCGCCAGCGGCATCTCCGGGGTGTTCGTCAACCTCGCCCGCCGCAGCCAAGTCCTCGTCCACCGCCAACTCGGCCTCCTGGACAGCATGGAGCGCCGCGCCGACGACCCGAGCGAACTCGGCGACCTGTTCCGGCTCGACCACCTCACCACACGGATGCGCCGCCACGCGGAGAGCCTCATCATCCTCTCCGGGGCCGCGCCCGGCCGCGCCTGGCGCCGGCCCGTCCCGCTGACGAACGTCGTGCGGGCCGCGGTCTCCGAGATCGAGGACTACGCGCGCGTAGAGGTACGCCACCTGTCCGCCGCCCAGGTGGCGGGGACCGCCGTCGCCGACCTCACCCACCTGGTGGCCGAACTCGTCGAGAACGCCGCCCAGTTCTCGCCCCCGCACACCAAGGTGCGCATCAGCGGCGAACCCGTGGGCAACGGGTACGCGATCGAGATCGAGGACCGCGGCCTCGGCATGGGCAAGGAGAGCCTCGCCGAGGCGAACCAGCGCATCGGGCACTCGGAGGCCCTCGACCTGTTCGACAGCGACCAGCTCGGCCTCTTCGTGGTCAGCAGGCTCGCCAAACGCCACGACATCAAGGTGCACCTGCGCACGTCCCCGTACGGGGGCACCACCGCCGTCGTCCTCCTGCCCACCCCCTTGCTCCACAAGGACGCCGAGGTCGGGCCGAGCGCACATGACGCGCACCAACCGTCCCAGGAAGAGCGCCGCTACGCGCGCGTGCCCGAGCCCGAAGCGGCGCCGATGAACGACAGCCACCCCGTCCCCGCGTCGGCACCCCGCCCGGCGCTCGCCCCCTCGACCGAGCCCGAGAGCCCCCGGCACCCGCCGGGCGTCACCGCGCTGCGCCTGCGCACCCCGCCGGAGCAGGCGAACCGCGAACGTCCCGAGGACACCGGGGACGACGACGCCCCTCCTCCCGACGGCCTCCCACGCCGCGTACGCCAGGCGAGCCTCGCGCCCCAACTGCGCGAGCGGCCTGCCGAACCGACGTCCCCCGCGCGCGTGCCCGCACCGGACGAGCGCACCCCCGAACAGGTCCGGGCCCGGATGGCCTCCTTCCGGGACGGCTGGGCCAGAGGCGGCGGCCGCCCGCCCGGCCCCGACACCCATGAAGGAGACCCCGCATGATCAAGGAACCGACTACCACGGGCACGGCGCACGGTTCCGGTGAACTCGACTGGCTCCTGGACGACTTGGTGCTGCGGGTGCCCGAACTGCGGCATGCCGTGATCCTCTCCAACGACGGGCTCGCCGTCGGCTCCTCCAGCGGACTGCGCAGGGAGGACGCCGAACACCTCTCGGCCGTCGCCTCCGGCTTCAACAGCCTCGCCAAGGGCACGGGGCGGCACTTCGGTACGGGCGGGGTGCGGCAGACCATGGTCGAGATGGATGAAGGTTTCCTCTTCGTGGCGGCCGCCGGCGACGGTTCCTGCCTCGCCGTCCTCAGCACCGGGACCGCCGATATCGGGCTCGTCGCCTACGAGATGGCACGCCTGGTCAAGAGGGTCGGCGAACACCTCTACACGGCCCCGAGATCCGCCGGGCGCCCGCCCGCCGAGGGCTGAGGGGCACAGGTGGCGACATGAACGACGACGACCCCGGCAGCCAGTGGTTCGACCAAGAGGCCGGGCCCCTGGTCCGCCCCTACGCGATGACCGGCGGACGGACCGCGCCGGGCCCCCAGGGGGCCCACTTCGACCTGATCGCCCTGGTGTCGCTCGACACCGCGGCGCCCGGCGCCCACGACGACACCGCCCTCGGCCCGGAGCACCGGTCGATCATCGAACTGTGCCGAACGGAGACCCAGACGGTCGCCGAACTGGCCGCGGGCACCGACGTCCCCGTGGGCGTGATCCGCGTACTCCTCGGCGACCTGCTCGAACTGGCCTGCGTGAAGGTCAGCAGGCCGGTGCCGCCCGCACAGCTACCCGACGAGAAGATCCTGAGAGAAGTCATCGATGGGCTCAGAGCACTCTGACACCACGGCCGACGGCCCCACCGTCGCCCTGGCCCTGAAGATCCTGGTCGCGGGCGGATTCGGGGTGGGCAAGACCACCCTGGTCGGCGCGGTCAGCGAGATCAGGCCCCTGCGCACCGAGGAACGCCTCAGCGAACTGGGCCAGCACGTGGACGACACCGGGGCCGTCGCCGCCAAGACGACCACCACCGTGGCCATGGACTTCGGCCGCATCACCATCAGGTCCGGCCTGTCGCTCTACCTGTTCGGCACACCGGGGCAGGACCGCTTCTGGTTCCTGTGGGACGAGCTCTCGCAGGGCGCGCTCGGCGCGGTGGTCCTCGCGGACACCCGAAGGCTCGAGGACTGCTTCCCCGCCGTGGACTACTTCGAGCACCGGCACATCCCGTTCGTCGTGGCGGTGAACTGCTTCGCGGACAGCAAGACCTTCGGAGCGCACGAAGTGGCCCGGGCCCTGGACCTCGACCGCGGGACCCCCGTGGTGCTGTGCGACGCGCGCGACCGCGACTCGGGGAAGGAGGTGCTGATCAGACTGGTCGAGTACGCCGGGCGCATGCACTCCGCCCGGCTGCTCGACTCCGTGGGCTGACGCTCGTGGCCGGCCGGTTCAGCCGGTCATGTCGCCCAGCGCCACGACCTTCTCGACCCGTACGCGGACGACGAGTTCGCCCGGCACCGCGTTGCGCCGGCCGAACTCCTCGGCCCGGTCCGCCCCCATGTACCGGCCGCCGATCCTGGTGGCCGAATCCAGCAACTCGTCCGGGTCCTCACTGAGCTCGGCGCGGCCCTGGATGGACACGAACGAGAACGGGGGCCGCTCGTCGTCGACGCAGAGGGCGACCCGCCCGTCCCGGGCCAGATTGCGGCCCTTGACCGTGTCCTTGCCGGTGTTGAACACGATGTCGTCACCGTCGACGACGAACCACACGGGTGCGATGTGCGGGCTGCCGTCCGCCTTCACGGTGGACAACTTCGCGGTGTGAGTGCCCTCGGAGACGAAGGCCTTCCATTGCTCATCGGTCATCTTGTGTGCCATGCGCCCATCCTCCTTGCCCGGATGCCCACCGTGGGGAAGGCTTGCGAGTGAGATCCTCCGGGCAGGGGAGCGGATCCCCTCCGGGGCGGGGAGCCACAGGGAAGCGGGGACAGGGGATCATGGGGCAGCAGTACGAAGGACTCGGTTGGCTGCTGGACGACCTGACGCAGCGCGTCGAGCATGTCCGGCACGCTCTGGTCCTGTCCAACGACGGCCTCGTGACGGGGGCGAGCACGGGTCTGCGCCGCGAGGACGCCGAGCACCTCGCCGCGGTCTCGTCCGGACTGCACAGCCTCGCCAAGGGTTCGGGCCGGTACTTCGGAACCGGCGGAGTGCGCCAGACGATGATCGAGTTCGACGACGCGGTGCTGTTCGTCACCGCCGCAGGCGAGGGCAGCTGCCTGTGCGTGCTCAGCGCGGCCGAGGCCGACATCGGGCAGGTCGCGTACGAGATGACGCTGCTGGTGCACCGGGTCGGCGAACACCTCACCGTCGACGTGCGCAATCCGGAGCGAGGCCCGCTCGCAGACCTCTGACCTGCGGTGATTCGAGGGCCGGAAGGGTTATCCACAGGCCGGCACGGGGTTCGGCGATCCCGGCTACGGTTTCTCTCGAGCGGTCACGCAGAGTGACCGCGTCTGATTCGCAGACGGGGGAGAACCATCGTGCAAGGCGACATCATGACCAGGCCTCAGAGCAGCGCGGCGCGGGAACTGGGGCTGAAACGCGGCGAGTTCGACCTCGCCGTCCGGCTGGGCCGCATCCGCACCGTCCCGGCACCGGGCGGCGGCCGACGCCGCGTCCCGCGCGAGGAGATCGACCGCATCCGCGAGGCCGAGGGCTTCCCGGACACCCTGCTCGCACAGGTCAGGGTCGTGGGCACGGCGGAGGCCGCCGAGCTCATGGACATCCCGTCGACGCGCTTCACGAGGCTGGCCCGCGCCGGAATGCTGACGCCCGCGAAGTTCTACGTCAATCGGTACCGGACAGTGGTGTGGCAGTACCTCGCCCAGGAACTACGGGAGTTCGCGGGGGCCGAGGTCAACGGGCCGCTTCTGACGGGGCGGGCGCCGGACCGGGTGCGCGCCAGGTTGCGGTCCGGCGCGGACCTGAGGCCGAAGAACTGGCGGGCCAGGCACGCCGGATATCTGCTGGGGCTGGCGGACGGCCCGTGGGAACGGGCGGCGGCCGTCGCCACGCTCCTGGACCCGACACAGCTCGCGGAACTCGTCGCGGACCCCTACGAGCGGGTCCATCTGCACCGGCTGCGGCCCGATGAGTTCTGGTACGGAGCACCGGAGTCGCCGAACGCCGCGATCGTCCAGCGCATCCTGACCGCCGACGACCCGGACGAGATCAGCTGGCTGCGCGGAAACCTGCTGCTCAACCTGGAGGAGGCCCGAAGGCGGCGCCCGGCGCCGCGACCCGTCGGGCACCTCGAGCCCGCGGCGGCGGTGCTGCCGCAGGCCTCGCCGGAGCCGGTCGCCGTGCCTCAAGAGCCTTCACAGGACAGGCCGCGGGGCCTGTGGGCCCGCCTCACCGGAAGAGGGGCCTGAGCGGCCGCCGCAGCACCGACGACCGCGGGTTCGTCAGCCCTCGAGCTTACGGAACAGCCCCTCCTGGACCACGGAGACCAGCAGACGGCCCTCCGTGTCGTAGATGCGACCGCGAGCCAGACCGCGTCCGCCCGTCGCGATCGGCGACTCCTGGTCGTACAGGAACCACTCATCGGCACGGAAGGGACGGTGGAACCACATGGCGTGGTCGAGCGAGGCCATGTCGAATCCGCGCGGCCCCCACAGCGGTTCGACCGGCAGCCGCACCGCGTCGAGCAGCGTCATATCGCTCGCGTAGGTCAGCGCGCAGGTGTGCACGAGCGGATCGTCGCCGAGGGGACCCACGGCACGCATCCACACCGCGCTGCGCGGCTCGGCCGCCTCGATCTCCTCGGGCGACCAGCGCAGCCGGTCGACGTAGCGGATGTCGAAGGGCTGGCGGCGGGCCATCCGCTCCAGGGCGTCGGGCAGCGCGCCCAGATGGCCCCGCACCTCGTCGGCGATCGTCGGCAGCGAATCCGGGTCCGGCACCTGCCGGGCCGGCGGCAACTGGTGCTCGAAGGCACCCTCTTCGGGCTTGTGGAAGGAGGCGGTGAGATTGAAGATCGTGCGGCCCTGCTGCACGGCGGTGACCCGCCGCGTGGTGAACGAACGACCGTCGCGCATCCGCTCGACCTGGTACACGATCGGCACGCCCGGGCGACCGGGGCGAATGAAGTACGCGTGCAGCGAGTGCACGGGGCGGTCGCCCTCGGTGGTGCGTCCCGCCGCCACCAGGGCCTGGCCCGCGACCTGCCCGCCGAAGACGCGCTGGAGGGACTCGTCCGGGCTGAGTCCGCGGAAGATGTTGACCTCGATCTGCTCCAGGTCGAGCAGGTCGACGAGCTTCTCCGCAGGATTCGTCATGGGTGGATCTCTCTCGTGTGTGCGGCCGGGGTGCTCCGGCGCGGGGGAGCGGCCGGAATCTACCGGCCGACCGTCCTCGGATCTACAACTGACCGACGTCCGTGACACGGACGACGGCACGGCCCTCGGCGTCGGACGCCGCGAGGTCGACCTCGGCGCTGATGCCCCAGTCGTGGTCGCCGTTCGGGTCCGCGAAGGTCTGGCGCACCTTCCACAGCCCGTGCTCCGGATCCTCCTCGATCATGAGCAGCTTGGGGCCGCGCGCGTCGGGTCCTGTACCGAGGTCCTCGTACTCGTCCCAGTACTTGTCCATCGCGTCGCCCCAGGCGTCCGCGTCCCAACCCGAGTCGCCGTCCATCTCGCCGAGTTCCTCGACGTTGTCGAGCGCCGCGAGCTCCACTCGGCGGAACATGGCGTTGCGGACGAGGACGCGGAAGGCGCGCGCGTTCGTCGTGACCGGCTTGACCTCGTCGGCCTTCTCCTGGGCCTCCTCGGCGGTCATCTCACCCGGGTTGGCGAGCTGCTCCCACTCGTCCAGGAGGCTGGAGTCGACCTGGCGCACCATCTCGCCGAGCCAGGCGATCAGGTCCTCCAGGTCCTCCGACTTCAGGTCGTCGGGCACCGTGTGGTCGAGCGTCTTGTAGGCGCTCGCCAGGTAGCGCAGGACGATGCCCTCGGTGCGGGCCAGCTCGTAGAAGGACACGAACTCCGTGAACGTCATGGCGCGTTCGTACATGTCGCGGATCACGGACTTCGGCGACAGCGGGTGGTCGCCGACCCACGGGTGGCTCTGCCGGTACGTGTCGTAGGCGTGGAAGAGCAGCTCCTCCATGGGCTTCGGGTACGAGATGTCCTGGAGGCGCTCCATGCGGTCCTCGTACTCGACCCCGTCCGCCTTCATCAGCGCCACGGCCTCGCCGCGCGCCTTGTTCTGCTGGGCGTGCAGGATCTGCCGCGGATCGTCGAGCGTGGACTCCACGACGGACACCATGTCCAGGGCGTACGAGGGCGACTCCTGGTCGAGCAGGTCGAAGGAGGCGAGGGCGAACGTCGACAGCGGCTGGTTCAGCGCGAAGTCCTGCTGCAGGTCGACGGTCAGGCGCACGATGCGGCCGGTCGGATCCGGTGTGTCCAGCTTCTCGACGATGCCGCCGTCCAGGAGCGAGCGGTAGATCGCGATGGCGCGGCGGATGTGCCGCAGCTGCGCCTTGCGCGGCTCGTGGTTGTCCTCGAGGAGGTGCCGCATCGCGTCGAAGGCGTTGCCCGGGCGGGCGATGACCGACAGGAGCATCGTGTGCGTGACACGGAAACGGGAGGTGAGCGGCTCGGGGTCGGAGCCGATCAGCTTCTCGAAGGTGCTCTCCGACCAGGCGACGAAGCCCTCCGGAGCCTTCTTGCGGACGACCTTGCGGCGCTTCTTGGCGTCGTCGCCCGCCTTCGCGAGGGCCTTCTCGTTCTCGATGACGTGCTCGGGCGCCTGCGCCACGACGAGGCCGGCCGTGTCGAACCCGGCGCGTCCCGCGCGGCCCGCGATCTGGTGGAACTCCCGCGCGCGCAGCGTCCGCACGCGCGTGCCGTCGTACTTGGTGAGGGCGGTGAACAGCACCGTACGGATCGGCACGTTGACGCCGACGCCGAGCGTGTCGGTGCCGCAGATGACCTTCAAAAGGCCCGCCTGGGCCAGCTTCTCCACCAGGCGGCGGTACTTCGGCAGCATGCCGGCGTGGTGCACACCGATGCCATGGCGGACGTAACGGGACAGGTTGCGGCCGAACTTGGTGGTGAACCGGAAGTTGCCGATCAGCTCGGCGATCTGGTCCTTCTCCGCGCGCGTGCACATGTTGATGCTCATCAGCGACTGCGCGCGCTCGACGGCCTGCGCCTGCGTGAAGTGCACGATGTAGACGGGAGCCTGCTTGGTGTCGAGGAGCTCGGTGAGCGTCTCGGTGATCGGCGTGAGCCGGTACTCGTACGAGAGCGGGACGGGGCGCGTCGCCGAGCGGACCACCGACGTGGTCCTGCCGGTGCGGCGCGTGAGGTCCTTCTCGAACATGGAGACGTCGCCGAGCGTCGCCGACATCAGGATGAACTGCGCCTGGGGCAGCTCGAGCAGCGGGATCTGCCAGGCCCAGCCGCGGTCCCCCTCCGCGTAGAAGTGGAACTCGTCCATCACGACCTGGCCGATGTCGGCCTGCGCGCCGTCGCGCAGCGCGATGGACGCGAGGACCTCGGCGGTGCAGCAGATGACGGGCGCGTCCGCGTTCACGGAGGCGTCGCCGGTCAGCATGCCGACGTTCTCGGTACCGAAGAGCTTGCACAGCTCGAAGAACTTCTCGGACACCAGCGCCTTGATCGGCGCGGTGTAGAAGGTGACCTCGTCCCGCGCCAGCGCGGCGAAGTGGGCACCGGCGGCGATCATGGACTTGCCGGACCCGGTGGGCGTGGAAACGATCACGTTCGCGCCCGACACCACCTCGATCAGCGCCTCCTCCTGGTGGGGATAGAGGGTGAGCCCACGCTCCTCGGCCCACGACTCGAAGGCTTCATAGAGGGCGTCCGGGTCGGCGGTCTTCGGGAGCTGATCGATAAGGGTCACGGCACCATCTTGCCTGCCTTCCGGCTCGATCCGGCAATCGGATGTCCGAGCGAAGATCACGAAGGCTACGCTGGGTCGCCGACGGGGCGTCAGCAGGCGCGCGGCCCTCACGGGGCAACTCGGCGCAGCATCACGGAACATGTCGGTACTTCGCGCGCGGCCGGCACAACAGAAACAGGGGCGGATCACAGCCATGATGGGACCGGCACACTCGCTGTCAGGAGCGGCGGCCTGGCTGGGGGTGGGGGCGGCGACGACGGCAGCCGGGTACCCGATGCCATGGCCGGTCCTCCTCGTCGGAGCGCTGATCTGCGCCGGCGCCGCACTCGCCCCGGACCTCGACCACAAGTCGGCGACCATCTCGGGCGCCTTCGGACCCATCTCCCGGGGCCTGTGCGAGATCGTCGACAAACTCTCGTACGGCGTCTACAAGGCGACGCGGATGAAGGGCGACCCCCGGCGCTCGGGCGGACACCGCACGCTCACCCACACGTGGGTATGGGCGGTCCTCATCGGGGCGGGCGCCTCGGCCCTGGCGATCTTCGGCGGCCGCTGGGCGGTCCTCGGGATCCTCTTCGTGCACATGGTGCTCGCCATCGAGGGCCTGCTGTGGCGGGCGGCCCGCGGGCACAGCAGCGACCTCCTCGTCTGGCTCCTTGCGGCGACCAGCGCGTGGATACTCGCGGGCATCCTGGACCAGCCGGGCAACGGCTCGGACTGGCTGTTCACGGACCCCGGCCAGGAGTACCTGTGGCTGGGCCTGCCGATCGTGCTCGGCGCGCTGGTGCACGACATCGGGGACGCGCTCACCGTCTCGGGCTGCCCGGTCCTGTGGCCCATCCCGATCGGCCACAAGCGCTGGTACCCGATCGGGCCGCCGAAGCCGATGCGGTTCCGGGCCGGCAGCTGGATCGAGCTGAAGGTGCTCATGCCGGTGTTCATGCTGGCCGGCGGCGTGGGGTGCGCGGCCGCGCTGAACTTCATCTGACCGGGGGTCGCCGGGCAGGTCGACGACACGGATGGCAGCGGCTACTGAGGCGCCGCCGGCCGGGAGCCGTCCCGAAGGGAGGGCTCCCGACCGCCGCCGTCGGCACGTCAGCCGTGCCAGGACCGCCACAGCGCCGCGTACGCGCCGTCGGCCGCGACCAACTCGTCGTGGCTCCCGAGCTCGCGGATCCGGCCGTCCTCGACCACGGCGATCACGTCGGCGTCGTGCGCGGTGTGCAGCCGGTGCGCGATGGCCACGACCGTGCGGCCGTCGAGGACCCGGCCGAGCGAACGCTCCAGGTTGCGGGCCGCCCGCGGGTCGAGGAGCGAGGTCGCCTCGTCCAGGACCAGTGTGTGCGGGTCGGCCAGGACGAGCCGGGCCAGCGCGACCTGCTGGGCCTGCGCCGGGGTGAGGGCGACCCCGCCCGAGCCGACCTCCGTGTCCAGGCCGTCGGCGAGAGCACCGGCCCACCCGTCGGCGTCGACCGCGCCGAGGGCGGCCCACAGCTCCGCGTCCTCGGCGCCGGTGCGGGCCAGGCGCAGGTTGTCGCGCAGGGAGCCCACGAAGACGTGGTGCTCCTGGTTGACCAGCGCCACATGGGAGCGCACCCGCTCGGCCTGCATCCGGGAGAGTTCCGCGCCGCCCAGCGTGACCTGCCCGGTGCGCGGCGCGTAGATCCCGGCGAGCAACCGCCCGAGCGTCGACTTGCCCGCGCCCGAGGGGCCGACCAGGGCGAGCCGGGTGCCGGGCGCGACCTCCAGGGACACCTTGCGCAGCACGTCGACGCCCTCGCGGTAGCCGAAGTGCACCGCGTCCGCATGGACATCACGGCCGTCGGGCCGCACGGAGGCGTCGCCCGCGTCCGGCTCGATGTCCCGCACACCCACGAGCCGGGCAAGCGACACCTGGGCGACCTGAAGCTCGTCGTACCAGCGCAGGATCAGGCCGAGCGGATCCACCAGCATCTGCGCGATGAGGGCACTCGTGGTCAGCTGCCCCACGCCGATCCAGCCCTGGAGGACGAAGACACCACCGACCATCAGCACCGACAGCAGCACGAGGACGTGCACGGTGTTGATCACCGGGAAGAGCACGGAGCGCAGATACAGGGTGTAGCGCTCCCAGGCCGTCCACTCCTTGACGCGGCGCTCCGACATCTCGATGCGACGGTCGCCGAGCCGGTGCGCCTCGATGGTGCGCCCGGCGTCCACGGTCTCGGCGAGCGCGGCGGCGACGGCCGCGTACCCGGCGGCCTCCGAGCGGTACGCCGACGGCGCCCGCTTGAAGTACCAGCGGCAGCCGAGCACCAGCACGGGCACCGCGATGAGCAGCGCGGGCGCCAGCGGCGGCGCGGTCACCGCGAGCCCGCCGACGAGCAGCGCCGCCCACACGACACCGATGGCCAGCTGGGGCACGGCCTCCCGCATCGCGTTCGCGAGCCGGTCGATGTCCGTGGTGATCCGGGACAGCAGGTCCCCCGTGCCGGCCCGCTCCAGGACGCCGGGCGGCAGGCCCACGGACCGCACCAGGAAGTCCTCCCGGAGATCCGCCAGCATCCGTTCCCCGAGCATCGCCCCGCGCAGCCGCACCTGCCGGATGAACACGGCCTGGATCACCAGGGCCAGGGCGAACAGGCCGATGGTGAGGGTCAGTCGGGACCCTTCGAGCGCGCCGACGCCGCCCGGGTCCTCGGAGACGTCCTGGATCAGCCCGCCGAGCAGGTACGGGCCGACCATCGACGCGATGACGGCGACCGTGTTCACGCCGATGAGCAGGAGGAACTCGCGCCGGTGGCGCTGGTACAGCTCGCGCACATAGGCGCGGACCGTGGCCGGGGCGCCGACCGGCAGGGTGTGCGCGGTGGTGGGGGCCGCCGGGTCGTAGGCCGGGGGCGCTACGCCGATCATGCCGTCTCCTCGATCTCGATCTCGATGTCGGTCCGGGCGCTGATCCCGGTGCCGGGGGAGGACTGCTCCTCGTCGGTCTCGCGGGTGACGACCGCGCGGTACCGGGGCTCGGCGCGCACCAGTTCGCGGTGCTCGCCGACCGCGGCGACCGTCCCCTCGTGGACGAACACCACGCGGTCGGCGCGGTCGAGAACCAGCGGCGACGAGGTGAGCACCACGGTCGTGCGACCGCGCCGCAGGGCGCGCACGCCCTGGGCGATCCGGGCCTCGGTGTGCGAGTCGACGGCGGACGTCGGCTCGTCGAGCACCAGCGTGTCCGGGTCGGTGACCAGGGAGCGGGCCAGCGCGAGGCGCTGGCGCTGGCCGCCGGAGAGGGACCGGCCGCGTTCGGTGATGTGGGCGGTCATCGGGTCCTCGTCCGGGGCGCCCTGGGTGAGGGCGTCCAGCACGTCGGAGCACTGGGCGGCGGTCAGCGCCTCGGTGGGCGACACGCCTCCGGAAGCCGGTACGTCCAGGAGTTCGGCGAGGGTGCCGGAGAGCAGCACCGGGTCCTTGTCCTGGACGAGCACGGCCGTCCGCGCGACATCCAGCGGCAGCTCGTCGAGCGGCACACCGTCCAGCAGGACGGACGGCGCCCGCTCGTCCGCGCCGTCGTCGGCGGCGGAAGCGGGGTGCCCCCCGAGCCGGTCGGCGAGACGCCCCGCCAGGTCCGGATCGCCGCAGACCACGGCGGTGAGCCGACCCGCGGGCGCCAGCACGCCGGTCGCCGGGTCGTACAGGTCACCGGCCGGCGCCTTCGCCTCGCGCAGCCCACCGTCCGGTTCCGTGACGCGCTCCAACGACAGCACCCTGGAGGCACGCTGCGCGGACGGCCGGGAGAACGAGTACGCCATGGCGATCTCTTCGAAGTGGCGCAGCGGGTAATTGAGGAGCATCACCCCGCTGTAGACGGTGACCAGTTCACCGACGGTGATCCGGCCCTCGCGCGCGAGATGCACCCCGTACCAGACGAGCGCGATCGTCAGGAGTCCCGGAAGGAGGACCTGGATCGCGGAGATCAGCGCCCACATGCGCGCGCTGCGCACGGCGGCCCGGCGTACGTCCTGCGAGGCGCGGCGGTAGCGGTCGAGGAACAGCTCCTCGCCGCCGATGCCGCGCAGCACGCGCAGGCCCGCGACGGTGTCCGAGGCCAGTTCGGTGGCGTGGCCCGCCTTCTCCCGCTGGTGGTCCGCGCGCCGGGTGGCGCGGGGCAGCAGGGGCAGCACGGCGAGGGCCAGCACCGGCATGCCGAGCGCGACGACGATGCCCAGCGCGGGCTGGTAGATCAGGAGGCCGATGGCGGCGATGACGACGGTGAGCGCGGCGGCGGCGAAGCGGGAGAGCGCCTCGACGAACCAGCCGATCTTCTCCACGTCACCGGTGGACACGGCGACGACCTCGCCCGCGGCGACCCGGCGGGTCAGGGCGGCGCCCAGCGTCGCGGTCTTGCGGGCGAGCAGTTGCTGGACGCGGGCGGCGGCGGTGATCCAGTTCGTGACAGCCGTGCGGTGCAGCATCGTGTCGCCGACCGCGACGCCGATGCCGAGCAGCACGATCACCGCACCGGCCTTGGCGAGACCGGAGCCGGAGCGGTCGACGACCGCCTGCACCGCGTAGCCGACGCCGTACGCGAGGCCGGCGACGGAGACGAAGTGGATCAGGCCCCAGGCAAGGGACTTGGCCTGTCCACCGAGCTGGTTCCGGCCGAGCCAGAGCAGGAACCGGGGGCCGGAGCGTGCGTCCGGCACACCCGGGTCTGGATACGGAAGGTCGGAGATCTGCATGACGTCCCAGGGCTCGAAGCGGGGTGGATCGAAGAAGCGGACTCAAAGGCAGCAAACCGTGAAAGGTTCGCGTCTTTTGTCGAGCCGAGGCAAACGGTTTTCCGGTAGCGGGCAAAGAAACGGACTTGATCGTTCGTTGCTACCGCAGTCGGCCCGGTGGTTTCCGGCCGGTGGTGCGACCATGGAACGCATGCGGAGTGCGGGTGCGATCAGGGCGGGCGTCGCGATGGCGGCCTGCGGGGCGCTGCTGACGACGGTGGCCGCCTGCGGCGCCGACGGCGGTGACAGCGGGAAGAAAAGCACGGGCGGCGCGGAAGCGTCGGGCGGCGCGTCAAAGGGCGCGGAGGCGCGCGCGGCGGACCTCAAGCGCATTCCAGGGGTGGGGGACCGCTACCAGAAGCAGATCCCGGCGAACGCCCGGCAGGTCGTCGCCGTGTACGGCGACGACAAGGACGCGGCGGGCTCCAGCATCGCCCTGTTCACCAAGTCCGGCGACACCTGGAAGAAGCAGCGCGGCTGGTCCGGGCACAACGGCAAGAAGGGCTGGACGACGAACCACCACGAGGGCGACAAGCGCAGCCCCGTGGGTGTCTTCACGCTCAGCGACGCCGGTGGCGTTCTCGCCGACCCGGGAGCGAAGCTTCCGTACACGCAGACGGCCTCGATCCAGGCCCCGCACTACTGGGCGAAGTCGCACTGGCACGACTTTGACTACGTCATCGCCATCGACTACAACCGCGCCAAGGGCACCCCGCCCAACGACCCGACCCGGCCGCAGGGCCAGTCCAAGGGCGGCAGCATCTGGCTGCACATGGACCACGGCAGCGGCACCTCGGGCTGCGTGAGCCAGTCGAAGGGCGACATGGAGTACCTGCTCAAGACGCTCGACCCGAAGCAGCACCCGGTGGTCGTGATGGGCGACAAGGCCGAACTCAGGGCGTGAGGCACGCGGGCGGCGGCGCCCCCGCACGGGGCACCGCCTG
>NZ_JBHWKQ010000023.1:0-136890 GCF_042730865.1 Streptomyces sp. NPDC059897
TGCACCGGCTCGTGGCTCATGTAGTCCAGCGAGTCGTGCATCCAGCCCATGTTCCATTTGAGGCCGAAGCCGAGGCCGCCGAAGCCGCCGGGGCCCGTGTGGTGGGTGGCGCGGGTGACGCCGTCCCAGGCCGTGGATTCCTCGGCGATGGTGACGACGCCGGGGACCTGCCGGTAGAGGGTGGCGTTCATTTCCTGGAGGAAGGCGACGGCGTCGAGGTTCTCGCGTCCGCCGTGCCGGTTGGGGGTCCACTGGCCGTCCTCGCGCGAGTAGTCGAGGTAGAGCATGGAGGCGACGGCGTCGACGCGCAGGCCGTCGATGTGGAATTCCTGGCACCAGTACAGGGCGTTGGCGACCAGGAAGTTGCGGACCTCTTTGCGGCCGTAGTCGAATTCGAGGGTGCCCCAGTCGGGGTGGGCTGCGCGTGACGGGTCTTCGTGTTCGTACAGGGGGCGGCCGTCGAATTCCGCGAGGGCCCAGTCGTCGCGGGGGAAGTGGGCGGGGACCCAGTCCATGAGGACGCCGATGCCGGCCTGGTGCAGGGCGTCGATGAGGTGCTTGAAGTCGTCGGGGCTGCCCAGGCGGGCGGTGGGGGCGTAGAAGCCGGTGACCTGGTAGCCCCACGAGCCGCCGAAGGGGTGCTCGGCCACGGGCAGTAGTTCGACGTGTGTGAAGCCCAGGTCTGTTACGTAGGCGGGGAGTTGGTCGGCGAGTTGGCGGTAGGTGAGGCCGGGGCGCCAGGACGGCAGGTGCACCTCGTACACCGAGAACGCCGATTCGTGGACGGGGCGCGCGGCGCGTTTTTCCAGCCAGGCCTCGTCGCCCCACGTGTAGTGGGTGTCATCGACGATGGACGCGGTCGCCGGTGGCTTCTCGGTGCGGCGTGCCAGAGGGTCCGCGTGCTGTCGGGGCGGGCCGCCGTCGGGACCGACGATCTCGAACTTGTACAGCTCGCCCTCGCCGATGTCCGGCACGAACAGTTCCCACACCCCGGACGAGCCGAGCGAGCGCATGGGTGTCGATGTGCCGTTCCATGAATTGAAGTCGCCCACCAGGCGGACACCTCGCGCGTTGGGGGCCCACACGGCGAAGCGGGTCCCGCGCACGCCTTGGTGTTCCATGACATGTGCGCCCAGCGCCGTCCACAGTCCCTCGTGGCGGCCCTCGCCGATGAGGTGCAGGTCCAACTCCCCCAGGGTCGGCAGGAATCGATAGGGGTCCTCCACCTCGTGGACACTCTCGGCGGTGGTCACCCGCAGCCGGTAGCCATCGACGGTGGAGGTGCTCGGGAGGACGCCTTCGAAAAAGCCGTCGCCCGTGTCCGGCAGTTCCCATGAGGTGTCGCCTGCCGGCACCGACACATCAAGGGCGTGCGGGAGGAGGCAGCGGACGATCACGCCCTGCGGCACCGGATGCGCCCCGAGCACCGCATGCGGGTCGTGATGGGTTCCGCCCAGCAGCGCCGTCCGCGTGCCCTGGTCGAGGCCAGGCCCCGGCCTGGCACGTCGGCGCAGGAGCGGGTCGGCGGTGGCGTTGACAGTCATGGTCGGCTCCTTCGGAAGGGGGCGGGCAGCGTCACGACGACGTCAGCGTGTGCCGGCGAGACGGGCCACCGCCTCCAGGGGGACGGTGATCCAGTCGGGGCGGTGTGTCGCCTCGTACAGCACCTCGTAGACGGCGCGGTCGGCCTCGTACGCGCGCAGCAGTTCCGGCGCCCCCGTCGGCTCGAAGCCCCCGGCTTCGCTGTAGCCGGAGCAGAAGGCGGTGCGGCAGCGCTCGGCCCACTCGGGGCAAGGGGCGGCGCTCATGTGCGCCGCGTAGTCGAAGGATCTGAGCATGCCGACCACGTCGCGGATCGGGGACCGGTCCGCACGGCGTTCGGCCAGCGGGCGCGAGGGCTCTCCCTCGAAGTCGACCGCGTGCCAACTCCCGTCGGCCCACAGGACCTGCCCCAGGTGGAAGTCTCCGTGTATCCGTTGCAGGGGCGGCTCGCTGTGGGTCACTGCCGCATCCGCGAAGATGCCCTGGAGGGCGGGCACATGACGGCGCAGGGCGGGCACCGTATCGGCCGAGCGCATCAGCCTGCCGAGCATCTCCTCGGCGAGCCGCGACGGGTGCTGCTCCTCGGGCTTCGCGGCGGGAAAGACCTGAGCGAGCGCCGCATGCAGCTCGCCCGTCGTGCGGCCCAGGCCCCACGCCTCCTTGACGAAGTCGCCTCGATCGGCGGCCGAGTCCAGAGCCAGCTGCCAGCCGTCCGTGGCCCCGCTCAGGAAGGGCTGGACCATGCCGAGGGTGCCCCAGAACGGTTCGGTGACGAAGAACCATGCCTCGGGCGCCGGCACCGAGGGGTGACCCCATCTCCCCAGCCGAGCGGTCACCTCGAGGTCGGGGTTGATGCCTTGCTGGATGCGGCGGAACAGCTTGAGGATGAGCCTGTCGCCATAGACGATCGATGAGTTGGACTGCTCGGTGTCCAGGACGCGGGGGGCCAGCCCCGTCGGCAGCGACACACTGCGGAACGACTCGAAGCGCAGCGCCCCGACCTTCCCGCCCTCGCGCAGCCGGTCCAGCAGCAGGACCGCCACACGGTGATCGTGAAGGGCGTCGTAGACCATCAGGCTGCCGCCCGCGGGCCCGTCCAGCTGCCCGAGGGCGTGCTGCCACAGTCGCGGGGGCGGGTCGACGGCCGCGCCCAGTATCAACTGGTAGTGGTTCTCGTCCTGTTGGCCGTCCTCCTTCACTCGCACCAGCAGGTGGAAGCACTCGGGTGTCAGCGCGGTCGCGGCCGCTACCGCGATCTCCGTGATCCGGCGGCCACTGCTCGCGTACCAGCGCTGTCTCGGGAGCCAGCGGCTGAGCAGTTCATTGAGCGAGGAGCCGAGGAGCGCGGGGCGCGGGCCGTCCAGTTCGGTCAGGGGGCGGGTCATGGTGTGCGGTCCAATCCGGCGGAGCCCCCCGCGTGACGGTCCAGCATTGAGGTCGTGCTCAGGCGGAACCAGTAGAAGCCGTGTCCGGCGAGGGTCAGCAGGTACGGGAGTTCGCCGATCGCGGGGAAGCGGACTCCGCCGATCAGTTCCACCGGGTGCCGCCCGTTGAACGTCTGGAGGTCGAGTTCGGTGGGCTGGGCGAAGCGGGAGAAGTTGTGCACGCACAGCACCAGGTCGTCGCCGTACTCGCGCAGGAACGCGAGGACCGCCGGGTTGGAGGAGGGCAGTTCGGTGTAGGAGCCGAGGCCGAACGCCGGGTTCTGCTTGCGGATCTCGATCATCCGGCGGGTCCAGTGCAGCAGCGACGACGGCGAGGACATCGACGCTTCCACGTTCGTGACCTGGTAGCCGTAGACCGGGTCCATGATCGTGGGCAGGAACAGGCGGCCCGGATCGGAGGAGGAGAAGCCGGCGTTGCGGTCGGGGGTCCACTGCATCGGGGTGCGCACCGCGTCGCGGTCGCCGAGCCAGATGTTGTCGCCCATGCCGATCTCGTCGCCGTAATAGAGGATCGGCGTGCCCGGCAGGGAGAGCAGGAGCGCGGTGAACAGTTCGATCTGGTTGCGGTCGTTGTCCAGGAGCGGGGCCAGGCGGCGGCGGATGCCGATGTTGGCGCGCATCCGCGGGTCCTTGGCGTACTCCGCGTACATGTAGTCGCGTTCTTCGTCGGTGACCATTTCCAGGGTCAGCTCGTCGTGGTTGCGCAGGAAGATGCCCCACTGGCAGCCGGACGGGATCGGCGGGGTCTTGGCGAGGATCTCCGAGACCGGGTAGCGCGACTCGCGGCGCACCGCCATGAAGATGCGTGGCATCACCGGGAAGTGGAACGCCATGTGGCACTCGTCGCCGCCGGAGGCGGTGTCGCCGAAGTAGTCGACGACGTCCTCCGGCCACTGGTTCGCCTCCGCCAGCAGGACGACGTCGGGGTACTGGGCGTCGATCTCCTTGCGGACCCGCTTCAGCATCTCGTGGGTGGCGGGGAGGTTCTCGCAGTTGGTGCCCTCCTCGGCGTAGAGGTAGGGGACCGCGTCGAGGCGGAAGCCGTCGATGCCCAGGTCCAGCCAGAAGCGCAGCGCGGCGAGGATCTCCTCCTGCACGGCCGGGTTCTCGTAGTTCAGGTCCGGCTGGTGGGAGAAGAAGCGGTGCCAGTAGTACTGCTGGCGGACCGGGTCGTACGTCCAGTTCGACGCCTCCGTGTCCACGAAGATGATCCGGGCGTCCGCGTACTGCTTGTCGTCGTCCGCCCACACGTAATAGTCCCCGTAGGGGCCCTCGGGGTCGGAGCGCGACTGCTGGAACCACTCGTGCTGGTCGCTCGTGTGGTTCATGACGAAGTCGATGATCACGCGCATGCCCCGCTGGTGCGCCGCGTCCACGAACTCCACGAAATCGGCCAGATCACCGGTCTCGGGCAGGGTGACAATGTAGTTGGCGACGTCGTAACCGTTGTCCAGCAAGGGTGACTTGAAGAACGGCGGCAGCCAGAGGCAGTCCACGCCGAGCCACTGGAGGTAGTCCAGCCTCTGCGTGATGCCTTTGATGTCTCCGACGCCGTCGCCGTTGCTGTCCTGGAACGAGCGGACCAGGACCTCGTAGAAGACCGCGCGCTTGAACCAGTCCGGATCCCGAGGCTTGGTGTCCGGTCTTTCAGGCAGCATAAATTCTTCGGTTGTCATGAGGGTCCTCTCCCTCGCTTGTTCATGCCGGTCGCGGTGGAGCGCTTTCCTGGCTCAACCGATGGTGAAGATGTGCGCGGGCGTCTCGCCCGGCGTCAGACAGACGTAGTTGGTGGCACCCCAGGTGTACGTCCGGCCGGTCAACTCGTCGCGCACACGGAAGGTGCCGTCCGACGGGACCCCGAGGGCCTCGCAATCGAGGCGGACCGTGGCCTCCTGGGTGTGGTGGGGGTCGAGGTTCACGACCACCAATACCGTGTTCGAGCCCTGTGCGGACGCGGTGGTCTTGGAGTACACGAGCACCGCGTCCTTGTCGGCCCGGTGGAAGTGCACATCCCGCAGGGTGCGCAGGGCCGGGTTGCGGCGCCGGATCGCGTTCAGTGAGGTGATCAGCGGGGCGATCGTGCGGCCCTCGCGTTCGGCCGACTCCCAGTCCCGGGGCCTGAGTTGGTACTTCTCCGAGTTCAGATACTCCTCGCTTCCGGCGCGCAGCGGGGTGTTCTCGCACAGTTCGTAGCCGCTGTAGACGCCCCAGGTGGGCGAGAGCGTCGCGGCGAGCACGGCGCGCAGTTCGAAGGCGGGACGGCCGCCGTCCTGTAGGAACTCGTGCAGGATGTCGGGGGTGTTCACGAAGAAGTTCGGCCGCATATAGGCGGCCGCTTCTCCGCTCAACTCCTCGGCGTACTCGGTGAGTTCGCGCTTCGAATTGCGCCAGGTGAAGTACGTGTACGACTGCTGGAAGCCGACCGCGGCCAGGGTGTGCATCATCGCGGGGCGGGTGAACGCCTCCGCCAGGAAGATCACGTCCGGGTCGGTGCCGTTGATGTCGGCGATCACCTGCTCCCAGAAGGCGACCGGCTTGGTGTGCGGGTTGTCGACGCGGAAGATCCGCACCCCGTGCCCCATCCACAGCCGCAGGATCCGCGTAGTCTCGGCGATCAGGCCCGGCAGGTCCTTGTCGAAGGCGATGGGGTAGATGTCCTGGTACTTCTTCGGCGGGTTCTCCGCGTACGCGATGCTGCCGTCCGGGCGGTGGTGGAACCAGTCGGGATGCTTGTCCACCCACGGATGGTCGGGCGAGCACTGCAACGCGAAGTCCAGGGCCACCTCCATGCCCAACTCCCGCGCCCGGCCCACGAAGGCGTTGAAGTCCTCGAAGGTGCCCAGGTCCGGATGGAGCGCGTCGTGGCCGCCCTCGTGCGAGCCGATCGCCCACGGCACCCCCACGTCATAGGGGCCGGGCGACAGCGAGTTGTTGGGGCCCTTGCGGAACGTGGTGCCGATGGGGTGCACGGGCGGCAGATACACCACGTCGAATCCCATCGCCGCGATCGCCGGAAGGCGCCGGGCGGCCGTGCGGAAGGTGCCGCTCACCGGCGGCTTCCCCGGCTCGACCACGGCCCCCTCGGAACGCGGGAAGAACTCGTACCAGGACCCGAACAACGCCCGCTCACGTTCGACGAGCAACGGGAAAGGCCGGCTCTCGGTCAGCCGCTCGCGCAGCGCTGCGACCTTCAATGCGGCACACACCTTGGGGTCCGCGACCGCGGCCAGCCGGTCCATGGGGCTGTGGGCGGCATCGCCCAGCGCGTCCACCGCCGAACGCAGCACGTCGCGCGTCTCCTCGTTCGGGACGCGGGCCATCGCTTCTTCCAAGTGGACGGCCCCCTGCTCCAGAGTGATCTCGCAGTCGACGCCGGCCCGTACCTTGATCGTGGCGTCCCGGAGCCACGTGGCCACGGGGTCGCGCCACGCCCGGACGCACCAGGTCAGCCGCCCGCACCTGTCGGAGCTCACCTCGGCGCTCCAGCGGTCGGTCCCCGGGGCCTGCGGCGTCATCGGCCACCGGCCCGCCTCACCCCCGTCGGACGCACGCAGGACCACTTCGGCGCCGAGGACCCCGTCGCCCTCGACGAAGACCGAGGCCGTGACCGTGAAGGGCTCCCCCACGACGGCCTTGGCCGGGCGTCGCCCGCCGTCGACGGACGGCCGCACGTCTTCGATCGGGATGGGCACAACGGTGTTCGACGGCGTCGTCATGCGGTGTCACCCTTCTCGATGGCAAGCGAGTGGCTCGAGCGCTGTGCCGCTTCGGCGGCCTCCCGGCCGCATCGCTCACCCGTGACCCGGCACAAGGCGGCGACGGCGCGCTCGAAGCTCTCGCGCGCCTCGGAATCGTCCGGGAAAGCCAGGAATCGACGCTCCCAGAAGCGGTAGCTCGCCAGGCACTGGTCAACCTCTCCGGTGACACGGGGCATCCCCATGGTCGGCCTCCGGGGCTCCTGGCCTCCGCGACGCGACGCCCGCCGAGACCAGGGGACCCACGGGCCGTTCACGGAGAGAGTTCATGTCGTTACCGTGCGCTGGCACTTTCTCATCTTGCGACGCCGTCGCCGATCCGTCCTGTTGAGCGGAGCGTCGCCCCGCGATCACGTCCGGTTGCACGAATGGAGTACAGCGCACAGGCTGATCAGTGACTCTCAAGCGATTCCTGCTCACGGTCCGTTCACGCTGTTCCGCCGTCCAGGCAAGGCCGTGAGCTACGCGGTGAGGAGCAGGAACCATGCACCAGGCAACGCCCAGCTACTACCACATCGCCGTGGAGCCGGCCCCCGAGCGCGTCGGCCAGGTCCAGCGAATCGTGGCCGCACACACCCGTTACTGGGGGCTCGAGCGTCTGACGCCCTCGACGGTCCGCGGTCTCGGTCTCCTGCTGGAACTGGCGATGGAGGGGCGCCCGGACAGCCGCATCGAGGTCGAGGCGTGGTGGACCGGGCAGCACTTGATCAGCGCTGTGTCCTACGAGAACCCGGACTCCGGGGCCTCGCACGGGTTCACCCGGCGTTGCTCCGCGCAGCTCGCGGCCCTGAGCGACGGGTGGGGCAGCTGCACGCGGCAGGCCCGGCGCATTGTGTGGTTCTCGCTGCGCAGCAGGACCGGGGTGCGGGAAGTGCTGGTTCCCAAGCTTCCGGTTCCCGATGCGAGCGAGGCGCTCCAGCTGCCCCGCTCCGCGCCGGCGGACCTCGCCCCGCGGCCCGTGCCCGTCACGACAGGCACCGCTTCGTGACCGCTCGCCCCGTGGACGGGGTCCATGTGCGCAGCGGGCGGCCCTATCCGCTCGGAGCGACCTACGACGGCCACGGCACGAACTTCGCCTTGTTCAGTGCCGTGGCCGACCAGGTGGATCTCGTGCTGCTGGACGCCGACGGCGCCGAACGCACGGTGCCGCTGCCGGAGGTCTACGGATCCGTGTGGCACGGCTACGTACCCCGTGCCAAGCCGCCCCAGCAGTACGGATACCGCATCCACGGTCCGTGGGAGCCGGCATCGGGGCACCGGTGCGATGCCGGGGCGTTCCTTCTCGATCCCTACGCCAAGGCCGTCCACGCCCGCGGCGGCGCGGCAGGAGTCGACGGGGAGGGTCTGTGCAGCGTGGTCGTCGACCCGGCCTTCGACTGGTCGGGCGACACCCCGCCGGATCACGCCTACGCCGACTCCGTCATCTACGAAGCGCATGTGCGGGGCCTGACCGCAAGGCATCCCGGTGTGCCCAAGGACCTGCGGGGCACCTACGCGGGCCTGGCCACGCCCGCGGTCCTCGACCACCTCACCGACCTGAAGGTGACCGCGGTCGAGCTGCTGCCTGTCCACCAGTTCGTACAGGACGGCTTCCTGCGGGACCGCGGGCTGTCCAACTACTGGGGCTACAACACGATCGGCTTCTTCGCTCCGCACCACGCCTATGCCGCACACGGCACGCGCGGCGAGCAGGTCACCGAGTTCAAGAGCATGGTCAAGTCGCTGCACGCGGCAGGCCTCGAGGTGATCCTCGATGTGGTCTACAACCACACGGCGGAGGGGAACGAGAACGGCCCCACGCTGTCCTTTCGCGGTATCGACAACGCGTCGTACTACCGCCTCGCCGACGACGACTTCAGCCGGTACTACGACACCACGGGCACCGGCAACAGCCTCCTCATGCGCCATCCCAATGTGCTGCAGTTGCTGATGGATTCGCTGCGGTACTGGGTCACCGAGTGTCACGTGGACGGCTTCCGCTTCGACCTGGCGGCCACGCTGGCCCGCCAGTTCCACGAGGTCGACCGGTTGTCGGCCTTCTTCGACCTCATCCAGCAGGACCCCGTGGTCAGCCGCGTCAAGCTGATCGCCGAGCCCTGGGACCTCGGCGAGGGCGGCTACCAGGTGGGCAACTTCCCTCCGCTGTGGTCCGAGTGGAACGGCAAGTACCGTGACTGCGTCAGGGACACCTGGCGGGCCCGGGACAAGACCCTCCCGGAGTTCGCCTCCCGGCTCACCGGGTCCGCGGACCTCTACCAGCACGAGCGCCGCCGGCCACGGGCCAGCATCAACTTCATCACCGCGCACGACGGGTTCACGCTGCGCGATCTCGTGTCCTACAACGAGAAGCACAACGAGGACAACGGCGAGCACAACAACGACGGTGAGAGCGACAACCGGTCCTGGAACTGCGGGCAGGAGGGGCCGAGCGACGACCCCGGTGTGCTGTCCCTGCGTGCCAGGCAGCAACGCAATCTTCTGGCGACCTTGGTGCTGTCCCAGGGCGTGCCGATGCTGAGCCACGGCGACGAACTGGGCCGCACCCAGCAGGGCAACAACAACGCCTACTGCCAGGACAACGAACTGACGTGGGTCGATTGGGGCCTCGACGACGAACGCGCCTCCCTGCTGGCCTTCACCCGCGACCTCATCGGACTGCGCACCACTCACCCGGTGTTGCGCCGGCGTCGCTTCTTCCGCGGTGAGGCCCCCGCGGGCCACGACCACGGCCTGCCGGACCTGGTGTGGCTGCGCCCCGACGCGACGGAGATGACGCAGGAGGACTGGAACCGGCCCGACGCGCACGCCCTGGCCGTGTACCTCAACGGCGACGCCCTGATGGAGCGGGACAGCCTCGGAGAGCGTGTCGTCGACGACTCGTTCCTGTTCCTGTTCAACTTCTTCTGGGAGGCGATGGAGTTCCAGTTGCCCGACGCGTCGCACGGCATCTCCTGGACGACACGCGTCGACACGGCGGAAGCCGACGGTGTGCCGGACGAGTCCGAATTCAAGGCCGAGGCGACCGTCCGGCTGGAGGCGCACTCCCTGGTCGTCCTCTCCCACCGCCCCGGTGGGTGAGAGGCCCGGGTGGGCGATTCCGCTGCCCGGTGGTCGACACCGTCCCCTCTTTTGTAGTGTCGAAGACACAACGAGCACGAGCTTGGGAAGACAGGCTCGCTCCAGGAGGTACGAGCCACCCGGAACGGGTGTTGATCGGCCCCTGGTCATCTTGCTGACCGCGACGATGAGGAGCGAACCATGGCCACACGTCACGTGCACGACGATGCCCCTGACACCGAACAGGACTTTCTCCGGCTCGCGAACACACCCGAGGGCCGCGAACGGGACACCCTGATCGAGCAGCTCGTGGAGGCCTGGCTGCCCATGGCACACCGCCTGGCCGGCCGGTACCGCAACAAGGGCGAGAACCCCGACGACCTGAACCAGGTCGCGGCGCTCGGCCTCGTGAAGGCCGTCGAACGCTACGAGCCCGGGCGCGGAGCCTTCGAGGCGTACGCGGTTCCCACGATCACCGGTGAACTGCGCCGCCACTTCCGTGACCACACCTGGGACGTGCGCGTCCCGCGGCGCGTCCAGGACCTGCGCAACAAGGTCCGTGCCGCGCGCCGCGATCTGCTCGACGAGCCCGGGCACCGCCACGAACCCGACCTGGAGGACATCGCGGCCCGGGCCGGGCTGACCCTGGACGAGGTCCGCGACGGCATGGAGGCGCTGGAGAGCTACAGCAGCCTGTCCCTGGACGCCGAACTCGGCTCGTCCCAAGACGGAGGCGACGGAATCAGCCTCGCCGACACGCTCGGCCAGGAAGAGCCCCACTACGACCTGGTCGCCGACCGGGAGGCCGCCAAGGAAGGCCTGCGGACACTCCCGGAACGTGAGCGCTCCATCCTCTACATGCGCTACTTCGAGGACATGACGCAGTCCCACATCGCGCAGGAGATCGGTGTCTCCCAGATGCACGTCTCCCGTCTCATCAGCCGCAGCTGCGCCCAGGTGAGGGAGTACGCATCGCTTCGGTGAGTCCGGGTACGCGACGGCTCCGGTGCATCGAAGGGAAACCGCATGCGCACTGTCGGAGTGGAAGAGGAACTGCTGCTCGTCGACCGTGACAGCGGAGAACCCCGCTCGATGTCGAGCGCGGTCCTGGCGGTGGCCGCCCGCAGCGGCGACGAGGCCTTCGAGGCCGAACTCCACCGCGAACAGCTCGAGTTCGCCACGCGCCCGCACGAGGCGATGTCGGACCTCGCCGAGGACGTCGCCCAGTGGCGCAGGGCGGCCGCCGATCACGCGGAGAAGCTGGGCTGCGCGGCGGCCGCCCTCGCCACGTCCCCGCTCCCGGTGAGTCCCACCGTGGGTACCGGCGCACGTCATCGGTGGCTGGCGGAGGAGTTCGGCCTGACCACACAGGAACAGCTCACCTGCGGCTGCCACGTCCATGTGGCCGTCGAGTCGGACGAGGAGGGCGTCGCCGTACTGAACCGGATCCGCCCCTGGCTGTCCGTGCTCGTCGCGCTGAGCGCCAACTCGCCGTTCTGGCAGGGCAAGGACTCCGGGTACAGCAGCTATCGCAGCCAGGTGTGGGGGCGATGGCCTTCGGCGGGGCCGGTGGAGCTCTTCGAGGACGCCGCCGCGTACCACCGGCAGGTCGAGGCCATGGTCGCCACCGGTGTCGTACGGGACAAGGGGATGGTCTATTTCGACGCCCGGTTGTCGGACGCCTACCCGACCGTCGAGGTGCGCGTCGCCGATGTGTGTCTCGAGCCGTTCACGACCGTTCTGCTCGCCATGCTGGTGCGTGGTCTGGTCGAGACGGCGGCGCGCGAGTGGCGTTCCGGCGAGCCCGCCGCGGACCATTCCGTGGCGCTGCTGCGCCTCGCGGCCTGGCGGGCCAGCCGCTCGGGCCTGGGCGACCGGCTCGTAAGTCCCCGGCTGATGCGGCCCGTACCGGCCCGGGCCGCGGTGGACGCGCTCCTCGACCACGTGCGGCCGGCGCTGGAGGACGCCGGTGACTTCGAGGAGGCCCGCGCCCTTGGCTCCCGGCTGCTGCGGCACGGCAACGGCACCGTCCTGCAACGCGAGGCTTTCCGGCGTACGGAGAGCCTGCCGGAAGTGGTGGCGGAGTGTGTGCGCAGGACCCACAGCGGGGTGTGAGGCACACCGCCTGCGGATGGTCACTCGTCCGACCGCCGGGTCCATGCGCGAGGGGCGGCCTGTCCGACACGCACGGTCCCGTCCGCGGGGACGTACCGCAGCAGGCCGAGATCGACCAGGCTCCTCAGATGCCCCAGGTACTCCTCGTCGCTCCACCGCAAGGCACCCCGCAGCTGATGGGCAGTGGGGTTCCCGCCGCCGACTCGCCGTTCGTACGAGGAGACCCAGGCGACGGCATCCCGCTGCTCTTGCGCGGACAAGCCGGTCGACGTCGGCGCCAGGTCCTCCGGCGGCGTGGCCCCGAGCGCCAGGCTGTACGGGGCATCGCTATAGGTCACCACCCCGCGTTGAGCGAGGTATTCAAGAACACCGGCGAGCTCCGCCGCGGTCCAGTCGAACCGTTCGCGCAGGTAGCCCCAGGACGGCCCTCTTCCGTGCTGCTCCCAGGCCTCCGCGATGTGCGCCGACACGAGCACCTCCCGGCCGCGCAGCAGGGCACGAGCTCGGTGCCTGCGGTACGAGGCCGACGACGCAGCCGGCTCCGGTCTCTTCGGCGGCTTCGCCTGCCACTCCGCGCGCGAGGAGAGGTGCCAGCGCCCGCACTGCGGGCATTCGTACACCCGCTGCGGAACCCCGCCGATGTGCCTCGGCCGCTCACGGATCTCCCTCAACCGCAGCTCCGCACTCTCACGGTCAAGAAACTCGGTCTTGCCCTGGCAGGCACGCACCCGCGTTCTCCGCGCACGTTCCTGAGCCAGCGCCTGCTCGGCATCGGTCGGGCCTTCGGCGTCGACGCCGGTGAGCCCCACGATGTCGTTGATGCGAGCTTCGAGTTCCCTGTCCATGTGACCGTTGTACGGCACGTCACTGACAATCTCCCTGGACCAGGGCCTTGGCAGTGGCCGGGTCCATGTGTCCGGCCGGCCCGTACGAAGGGCCCCCGACGGAAAGTGCTGAGGCGGCAATGAGCGAACCGACAAAGACGAAACCCCAGGTCGACGTCCCGGAAGGGGAGGCTCCCACCGAGCTGACCGTCCGGGACCTCATCGTCGGGGACGGACCCGAGGTGAAATCCGGCATGGTGGTCAAGGTCCACTACGTCGGGGTGACCTTCGCGACCGGGAAGGAGTTCGACGCCTCCTGGGACCGGGGCGAGCCGTTCAAGTTCGCCCTGGGCGGCGGCAAGGCCATCAAGGGCTGGGACCGCGGAGTGCGGGGCATGAAGGTCGGCGGCCGGCGCGAGATCATCGTTCCGCCACGTCTCGGCTACGGCAAACAGTCGCCCTCACCGTTGATCCCGGCGGGCTCGACCCTCGTCTTCGTGGTGGACCTGGTCGACTCGTACTCCAGGACGGGCGGCTGGAGCAGCGCCTCGTAGCGTGTGCCGAACGGGAACGAGCCGCCGGGGGGGAAGCCGACATCCGGCCCCACCCCGGCAGCACCCCCGGCATCGTCCTACGCCGACGTCTCCACGCCCTCCGGCTCCCCCTCCCGCAGCGCCCGCACGTTCTCCTCGGAACGCACCGGGGCCGACGGCGCCAGCTCGGCCGCGGCCTCCTCCGGGGACGTCGCGCGCAGGCGGCGCAGGTAGCGCTCGTACCAGAGGAGCGAGGCGCCGAGGAAGACGACGAGGCCGCCGACGTTGTAGGCCAGCGTCAGCCACAGCGCCTGGCCCTCGGGGAACGTGGAGGCCACGAATGCGACCGCGAACACCGCGAGGAGGAAGACGGACATGCCGAGGCCCACCGCCCGCGAGCCGAACCGGAACTCGCGCACCGAGCCCTCGAAGCGGGCCCGCAGCATCAGGTAGGCGACCAGGATGAGGGCCGGCGGGAGCAGCGCCGTGGCGGCCGTCATATTGGTGACGATCTTCAGCAGGTCGTCGATCGAGCTGCCCGCGCCGAGCGTCGGGATGAACAGCAGCGGCACGACGATCGCGAACTGGATCCAGGAGCCGACGACCGGCACACCCTGGTCGTTGAGCGCCACGACGCGCTTGCCGAAGACCTTGTCGGGGATCTCCGAGAAGAAGATCTTCACCGGCGCGGAGGTCCAGATCAGCAGGCCTCCCAGGGTGGCCACCAGCATGATGAGGCCGACGCCGCGCACCACCAGGTCGCCCGACAGGCCGAAGTGTCCGGCCGCCGACTGCATGGTCACGAAGATGCCGTTGCTGTACGAGACGCTGCTCTTCTTCACGAAGACGCCCATCAGCCACGTGCCGACCGAGTAGAGCAGGCCGATGGCGATGCCCGACACGACGATGGTGCGCACGAAGGCGCGCACACCGCCCTTGAGGTCGTTCAGGTACACACCGATCGACTCGGCGCCGCCGACGCCCTGGATGATCCACGCCAGCGTGCCGAGGAACGCCCACGCGGTGATGCCGGAGTCCGGGTCGAGGCGCATCCCGCCGGGTGACATGTCATTGGCCGGGGTGATCCCGCCGAGCAGCGCGCCCACTCCCGCGACGACGAACAGCAGCGCCATGACCATCATCAGGGTGGACCCGAACGAGGTGACACTGCCGATCCAGCGGGCGCCCTTCGTCGACACGTAGGTGGCGATGAAGAAGATCACCACGGACAGTACGGCGATGAGCCACGGCTGGATGGCCCACTCGTGCCCGAGGATCATGTAGCCCGCGTACACGAGCACGATCGGCAGCAGCGAGATGAAGTAGAAGAGGTTCACGAACCAGTAGCAGAACGCCGTGAAGAACGCCCAGCGGCCGCCGAGCGAGGACTTCACCCACTGGTAGACGCCGGACTCCGAGCGACGGTTGAGGCTCACCATCTCGGCGATGACGAGGGTGAAGGGCACGAAGTAGAGGATCGTGGCGATCAGGAAGATCGGGGCGGCGAGCGTCCCGATGGCGACGTAGTTGTTGACCACGTTGCGGAAGTTGAAGACGGCCGCGATGACCATGCTGAACAGGATCACCGCACCGATCGACCGGCGATTCGTCATTGAATGCTCCGTCTGATGTCGAGCTGATGTCGAGGGGTGGGGCAGGTGCGGTTACTTGTTGTGGAAGGTGGCGCCCTCCACGGTCACGTGGGCGACGACCGCGGTCGTCGCGGGTGCGGGCAGGACGCGGACGGCCTCGTCGGGTCCTGCCACGAGGACCGCGCCGCGCGGAATGGTGTGCCGCTCCCCCGGGCCACACAGGTACTGACGGTCGGTCAAGTCGCTGTAGGGTGCGGTCACTTCCAGCGTGACCACGGGCGCCGACTCGATCTCTGCGTCCCCGTCCACGGGCGAAAGCACGTACAGGTACCGGCGGCGGGCCACGAAGGTGTCCGTGGCGAGCGCGTCGGTGCGCTCGCGCATCGTCGTGAGCGAGTCACCGACCGAGTACATGACGCCGAGGGGGCGGCCCTCGGCGCGCAGCGCCTGGAGCGTCCGCTCCCACTTGGTGACACCGCCGAGGACCTCTTCGAGGTGGGCGTGGTCGCGGAAGATCCTCACGAGGCGGTCCCTTCGTCGTAGTGGGGCGCGGCCGCGGACACGGAGCGCAGGCCGAGCTCGAAGCGGAACGGCTCGAAGCGGACCCGGTGGGTGTCGAGGACCTCGCTGCCCCACGAGTTGGAGCCGAGGCCGAGCACGCGGTGGTTGATGTTCACGGTCACGCGGTCCTCCGGTACGAGGTCGGTGCGGTGCCGCGCGGCGTCGATGGCCGCCGCGGAGTACGGCCACGCCGAGAACGCGAAGGGGCCCGAGGCGGCCGCGCGCACGGCGATGCCGTCGCCGTGCGGGTCGGTGAGGGCCGCCCAGCGCACCTCGCCGCGGTTGGCGCAGTCCTGCGGCACGACGTACGGGGTGAACATGTCGTCGACGGTGGTGTGCCAGCGGCCGAGGGTGGCGGCCGCGCGGGAGTCCGGGTAGTTCTCGCCGGGCCCGAGGCCGTACCAGTCGACGGCACGCAGCTCGCGCGGGACCGCGCAGGACAGGCCGATGCGGGGCACGATGTCGCGGTAGTCGCCGACGGGTTCGCCCGCGACGGCAAGGTGTACGCCGTCGGCGGCGAGGGTCCAGGTCAGTGTGGTCCGCATGGCGATGTCGAGGGTGGGCGGCGCGATCCGCTGGGACACCTCCACGACGACCGCGCCGTCCTGCTCCCGCCACGACACATCACGCGTCGAGGTCTGCAGGTGCGGGAGGAAACGGGGCGCCCACAGCTCGTCGTTCTCCTGCTGGTGGTTGTCGACGAGGGGCTTCCAGAAGCCGACGCGGGGCGGCTCCGCGAGGAGTTCGCGCCCGTGGCTGCGCCACGACAGGTCGCCGGTGAGCAGGTCGACGGTGTACCGGTCGGCGGCCGGGGTGGTGACGGTGAGCGAGGTGGCGTCGGCCTCGGCGGCGACGGCCGCGCGCTTCACCGGCCCCGCGGTGCGGCGCGGACGGTCGGCGACGAGCGTCTGGTAGCGGCCCAACTCCCGCATGGGCTCCGCCCATTCGTACGCGGCGGTGGACAGGACGCGGGCGGTGACATGTGTTTCGCCGTGGGCCGCGACGTCCGGGTGCACGGCCTCGCTCCACACCTTGCCGGGTGGCACCGGGCCCGGGGTGAGCGTGCGGGAGCCGACGACGCGGCCGTCGTGCAGCGTTTCGAGGACGACCAGCACGTCGGACAGGTCGGTGAACCAGCGCCCGTTCGTCACGGTGCACACCCCGTCCGCGTACTCGACGCGCACGGGGCAGATGACGTGCTTGTACTCGACGAGTCCCGGGCTCGGCTCCTGCCACGGGAAGACCAGGCCGTCGACGCAGAAGCTGCCGTTGTTCGGGTAGTCCCCGTGGTCGCCGCCGTACGCGTGGTACTCGCGGCCGTCGTCCGTGTGCGCGAGGAGACCGTGGTCGCACCACTCCCACAGGAAGTGCCCCTGGATGCTGTCCCAGGTCTCGAAGACCCGCTGGTACTCGGCGAGCCCGCCGGGCCCGTTGCCCATGGCGTGCCCGTACTCGCACAGGATGCGCGGCTTGGGGTGCGGGTGCTCCCCCATGTCGTTCATCTGCGAGACACGCGAGTACATGGTGGAGATGACATCGACGACCTCGGCGTCCCTGTCCTCCTCGTAGTGCACCGGCCGTGTGGGGTCGAGTTCCTTGCAACGCCGGTACATGGCGGGGATGTTGCACCCGTACCCGGACTCGTTGCCCAGGGACCACATGACGATCGAGGCGTGGTTGCGCTGTGCGAGCACGTGCCGCTCGATCCGGTCGACGTACGCGGTCTGCCACGTCTCGTCGTCCGTGATCCGGGACAGGTCGCCGATGTTGGCGAAGCCGTGCGTCTCCAGGTCCGTCTCCGCGAGGACGAACAGGCCGATGCGGTCGCACAGTTCGTAGAAGCGGGGGTCGTTCGGGTAGTGCGCGGTGCGCACGGCGTTGATGTTGTGCTGCTTCATCAGGTGGAGGTCGCGCTCGACGCGGGCCATGCCGACGGCGCGTCCGTGCCGGTCATCGTGGTCGTGGCGGTTGACGCCGTGCATCTTGAACGGTGTGCCGTTGAGCAGGAGGAGTCCGTCGACGATGGTCACCTCCGCCAGGCCGAGGCGGTGGGGCACGTGCTCGACAGTTCCGTCAGCGCCGCGCAGCGTCAGGCGCATGTCGTACAGGTACGGGTCCTCCGGGTTCCAGAACCGCGCGTCCTCGACAACCAGCGTGGCGTCGGTGCCCGGTGTGACGGCGCGCGAGGCGACGAGGCGCTCGCCGTCGTACACCTCCCAGGTGACCTCCGGCTCCCCCACCGCGCTCGTGGTCAGGGTGAGCTCGGCGCGGTCGTCCGCGAGGCGGTGGGTGCGCACGAAGAAGTCGGCGAGGTGGGCGGCGGGTCGGCTCAGCAGATAGCAGTCACGGAAGATCCCGGACGCCCACCACATGTCCTGGTCCTCGAGGTACGTGCCGTCCGAGTACTGGAGCACCTTGACGACGAGGTGGTTCGCGCCGGGGTGCGCCACGTCGGTGACATCGAACTCGGCGCTCAGGCGCGACCCCTTGGTCATGCCGACGTAAGTGCCGTCCCAGTAGATCTCGGCGTAGCTCTCGACGCCGTCGAAGCGGAGCACGGTGCGCTCGCCGGCCGGTGTCCCGGGCAGCACGACGGTGCGCTGGTACACGCCGGTCGGGTCGTCGGCGGGCACCCGCGGCGGGTCGACCGGGAACGGGAAGCCCTCGTCCGTGTACTGGAGCTGCCCGTACCCGTCGACCTGCCACAGGTGCGGTACGCGCACGGTGTCCCAGCCCTCGGACTCGGACGCCTCGGCGAGCGCGGCGGCGGGGACGCGTGCCGGGTGGTCGAAGAGCCGGAACCGCCAGTCGCCGGTGAGGTCGACGAATCCGCGCGAGCGGCGGCGGTCCATGGTGCGGGCGAGCTCGGCCGATTCATAGCCGAAGAAGTACGCCCGCGCGGACAGCCGATTGCGTCCGGTGAGGGCGGGGTTCTCCCAGTCCGCCGGGTCCCGGTCGGCTCGGCCCCGATCGGCTCGGTGCCCGTCGGATCGGTCCCGGTCGGCCCGGCCGCGGTCCGCCGGGTCCGTGAGGTGGATCGTCATGAGCCGGAATGTAACCGGTTACATTCGCGCGTCACAACACCCGCCGAATGTGACCTGGATCTCACCGCGCACGTTCGCCCGCGCCGTCCTGACAGCGAGTCATCTGGGCGATACTGGGCAGCACACTTCTTTGTTCGTGCTGGTCACGGGCTCCCGGCCCGTGCGGAAAGGTCACCGATGCCCCGAGGCAGGCCCGGCGCCCCGCGCTCCGTGACGATCGGCGATGTCGCCCGCGAGGCGGGGGTCTCCCGCGCGACCGCCTCCCGCGCGCTCAACGACTCGGACCTCGTCACGCCCGAGACGAAGCGGGTCGTGCAGGAGGCGGTGGAGCGCACCGGGTTCGTGATGAACGCGCGCGGCCGCGCCCTGGCCACCGGCCGCGCGGAGACCGTGGGCGTCCTGGTCACCGAACCGCTGGACGAGCTGTTCGACGACCCGACGTACGGCAGGGTGCTGCGCGGCGTCGCGGAGGGCCTGACGGGAAGCGGATTCCTGCCGGTGATCATCCAAGCGTCCAGCGAGTCGGAGCGTGCGCTCGCGCTGCGCAGCTTCGGGCGCCGCTCGGTCGACGCGGTCGTCCACCTCACCCCGTACCGGGGCAGTGACCTGCTCGAATCCCTCGCGGGGACCGGGCTGCCCGTGGTGCTGTGCGGGCAGCTCGTCGACTCGCCGTACGACGGGGTCTTCTCGACGGTCTACTCCGACGACGTGCGCGGGGCCCGCCTCGCCGCGGAGCGGGTGCTCGCCGATGGGCGCGAACGGGTGGCCGTCGTGCTCGGTCCCGCGGACAACCCGGCGACCGTCGACCGCCGGCGCGGCTACGCGGAGGTGCTCGGGGCCCGCCTCGACGAGGCGCTCGTGGTGCACACCGGCTGGGACACCTCGGCCGGGCACGCGGCGACGGCCCGGCTCTTGGAGGCACACCCCGACATCGACGCGATCCTGGCGGGCTCCGACCGTATCGCCGTCGGCTCGCTGGCCGCCTTGCACGCCGCTGGGCGACGGGTCCCCGAGGACGTCGCCGTGGTCGGCTTCGACGGCCATGCCATCGCCGAGACCTCGGAGCCGCCGCTGACCACGGTCGCGCAGCCCCTCGTGGAGGAGGGGCACGTCGCGGCGCGGCTCGCCCTCGACATGATCGGTGGGGCGGCGCCGCGCACTGAAGTGCTCGAGATGAGCCTGGTGTCCCGCGCGTCCGCCTGAGCGCGTCTTCCTTCCCCACCGCGCGGCCAGGGTAAGCAACTCTGCGTTTCGGCAGTGATTTCTGTGGTGCTGCTGAGCCTTGTGGAGCGAACCGTCGGGTCCGGATAGTGGCCTTGATCGGCGCGGCAGTGGTGTCACCACACGTCGCCACGAGTCGTCGCAAGTGGTCGCGAGTCGCCGCAAGTCGTCGCGAGGGGAAGACATGAAGGTCAGGAGGCGTCGGGGCGTGGCCGCCGCGCTCGCCCTGAGTTGCGCCGTCGCCGTGACGGGATGCGTCAAGAACGCCGAACACACCGGCAGTCCGGCCGGGCCGAAGGTGAAGGTCGCGGCGGAGGCCGAGTTGGCCGACCTGGTACCCAAGCCGATTGCGGACAAGGGGTACTTGAAGATCGGCATCGGGCCCAACTACTTCCCGAACGAGTACCGCGACTCGCACAACAAAATCGTCGGCTGGGACGTCGAGATCGGCGACGCGATGGCCGCCAAGCTCGGGTTGAAGGCGAAGTACGTCGAGTCGAACTTCCCGCAGATCCTGTCGGGCCTCGGCATCGGGGACTACGACATCGGGATCTCGTCCTTCACCGACACCGCCGAACGCCGGCAGAAGGTCGACTTCGTCGACTACTACAAGGCCGGCACCCAGTGGGCGAGCGGCACCAGGTCCGAGAAGGTGGGCCCGGGCAACGCGTGCGGCAAGACGGTCGGCGCGCAGAACAACACGTACCAGCTGCTCGACTACCTCCCGGCGCTCAGCAAGAAGTGCCTCAGGGCGGGGCAGCCCGCCATCAAGATCGACTCGTACGACGACCAGACGCAGTCGACGACCGCCGTGGCGGTGGGCAAGGCCGACGCGAGCGTCGCCGACTCGCCGGTGACCGCGTACGCCGTGAAACAGAGCCACGGCCAACTGCGCCTGTCGAGCGGCATCTTGGAGGCCGCGCCGTACGGGATTCCGCTCAAGAAGGGCAGTGGTCTGAGCCGCGCCCTGGTCGCGGCGTTCGAGGCGATCGAGAAGGACGGCACGTACTACAAGATCCTGAAACGTTGGGGGGTGCATGCCGGTGCCGTCGACACGTTCGAGGTCAACGGAGGCTCCTGAGCCGGTGTCAGCGGGTACGCCGCTCCGGCCCGGGGCGGGCACGGACGACATCCACGCCGTGCCGCTGCGGCATCCGTGGCGGTGGGTGTCGGCCGCGGTCGTCGTGGTGTTGATGGCACTGTTCGCCATCAGCGCCGCGGGCAACGAGAACTATCTGTGGCACACGTACCTGAAGTACCTCTTCGACCAGCGCATCTCCAAGGGCGCGGCCGTGACGGTGCTGATCACCCTGATCTCGATGGTGATCGCGACCGCGGCGGGCCTGCTCGCGGCGGTGGCCCGGATGTCGGAGAACTTCGTGCTCCGCTATGCCGCGTGGCTGTACATCTGGGTCTTCCGCGGCACCCCGGTCTACGTACAGCTGGTCTTCTGGGGCCTGTTCACCAGCCTGTATCCGCGGATCGGGCTCGACATCCCCGGCGTCGGCCTGCTGTTCGGCGTCGACACCAAGCCGTGGTTCACGCCGATGGTGGCCGCCTGCATCGGCCTCGGCCTGAACGAGGGCGCGTACATGTCCGAGGTGATGCGCGCCGGCATCCTGTCGGTCGGCCAGGGACAGCGCGAGGCCGCCGCGGCGCTCGGCATCACCCCGGCGAAGATGATGCGCCGCATCGTGATGCCGCAGGCCATGCGTGTCATCATCCCGCCGACCGGGAACTCCCTGATCGGCATGCTCAAGACCACGTCGCTGGTGGTGGCCATCCCGGTGTCGGTCGAACTGTACGTCCGGGTGCGGGACATCTCCGGGGTGCTGTACCAGCCGGTGCCGCTGCTGCTCGTGGCGTGCACGTGGTACCTCGCGATGACGAGCGTACTGATGGTGGGTCAGCACTTCGTGGAGAAGCACTACGGACGAGGAGGAGGTGAGAAGGCGTGACCGCTTCCGCTGCGTCCGCCACGGACGGTCCTCCGATGGTCGAGGCGCGCGACGTGCGCAAGCGCTTCGGCGACGTGCAGGTACTGAAAGGCATCTCGCTGGAAGTGGCCCCGGGCACCGTGACGGTCCTGGTGGGCCCTTCCGGCTCGGGCAAGTCCACCTTCCTGCGCTGCATCAATCACCTGGAGCAGGTCGACGGCGGGCGTCTGTACGTCGACGGGCGCCTGGTCGGATATCGCGAACACGGCGTCAGGCTCCATGAGTTGCACCCCAAGGAGGCGGCTCGACAGCGGCGTGACATCGGGATGGTGTTCCAGCGCTTCAACCTGTTCCCGCACATGACGGCGCTGGAGAACGTCATCGAGTCGCCGGTCCAGGTGAAGCGGCAGAGCAAGGCCGCCGCGATCCGGCGCGCCCGCGAACTCCTCGCCGAGGTGGGCCTGTCGGAGCGCGAGCACGCCTACCCGTCTCAGCTCTCGGGTGGCCAGCAGCAGCGCGTGGCCATCGCACGGGCGCTCGCCATGGACCCCAAGCTGATGCTGTTCGACGAGCCGACGTCGGCCCTCGACCCGGAGCTGGTCGGCGAGGTCCTCGAAGTCATGCGCGAGCTGGCCAGGACCGGCATGACGATGATCGTGGTGACACACGAGGTCGGCTTCGCGCGCGAGGTGGGCGACCACATGGTGTTCATGGACGACGGCATGGTCGTCGAGCAGGGCACACCGTCGGCGGTCCTCGACGATCCGCGGCACGAACGCACCCGCGCCTTCTTCTCGAAGGTGCTGTAGACGACGTGGGAGCAACGGTGACGTACGACAGCACGGTCGCGGCCGGAGTCGGCTGGGACACCGTGGACGTGGCCCGGGACTGGCCGGGCCTGCCGCCCCTGAAGGGCGACGTGACGGCCGACGCGTGCGTGGTGGGCCTCGGCGGCAGCGGACTCGCCGCCGTCGACGCCCTCCTCGACCGCGGCCTCACGGTGGTCGGCCTCGACGCGGGCCGGGTGGCGGCGGGCGCGGCGGGCCGCAACGGCGGCATCCTCTCCGGCGGCGGCGCCATGTCCCTCGCCTCGGAGGCGAACGGTGTGCCGCGCGCCGACCGGATCGCGCTCCACCACGACAGTGACATCGAATTGCGGCGCCTGGAGGCGCAGCTCGGCCCCGCGGTCGTCGAGCGCGCCCCGCTCTACCGGATCGCCGGTTTCGTGCGCGGCCCGCGGGACGACGCCGAGCGCGCCCTCGAGGCCGAACACCTCGCCGCCATGCGCGCGGACGCGGCCGTCATGCGCGAGGCGGGCATCCCGGTCGAGGACTACGAGGGCGAGATGGGCCGCGGCCTGGTGCTGCCGAACCGGGCCCGCATCAACCCGGCGGTGCGCGCACTGAAACTGGCGACGCACTGCCTCGAGCGCGGCGCGGTGCTGCACGAGAACAGCCACGTCACGGGCATCGAATCGGGCGCCGTCCACACGGGCCAGGGCACGGTTCGGGCCCGCGTGGTCCTGGTCGCGGTCGACGGCAAACTGGACGCGATACTCCCCCAACTCGCGGGCGCAGTACATTCGGTGCGCCTCCAGATGCTCGCCACCGCACCGCTCTCCCACCGCATCCTGGACGGCCCGCTCGGCTGCCGCGACGGCTTCGAGTGGATGCAGCAGGACGCCGAGGGACGCCTGCTCATCGGGGGCGGCCGCGACCAGTACGAGTCCGCAGAGAACACCCTCGACGACCACCCCACCGCCCCGGTCCAGCGCTGGATCGACCAACAGGCCGAACGCGCCGCGGGCGAACCCGTGCGGGTCACCCACCGCTGGGCCGCGTCGGTCGGCTACACCCCTGACCGGCGCGCCCTGTGCGTACCCGTGCACGACGGTGTCATGGCGGTGGGCGGCTACTCGGGTTCGGGCAACCTGGTGGGCCCCCTGGCCGCGCGGACGGCGGTGGGGCGGCTGCTCGACGGCGCGGACGTGCCCGGGTACTTCCGGGCACGGGTGTGAGCGCGCGGCACCTGACACGTTGCCGGGCCGAGCCGTGCACAGTATCCCTGTGCACGGCTCGGCCCGGCAGGGCCGGAACCGGCTACCGCCGAATCCGCCCCTTGCTCACCATCGCCTCCCGGACCCGCTGTTCCGCGAGTCCTCGGCCCGCCGCGTGCGGGGTGATGGCGTGGCGGGCGGCCTCGTCCAGGACCGTCACCGCGTTCTCCCGGAGGCGTTTGCTGATGGTGTCGAAGATGGCGGGTGTCTCGGGGCGGAAGCCGGAGTAGCGCGCGTCCATGGCGAAGGCCGCCGCCACGACGCCGCCCGCGTTGGCCACGAAGTCCGGCAGGACGTGGATGCCCCGGTTCTCCAGGACCTCCTGGGCCTCGGGGGTGGTCGGCAGGTTGGCGCCCTCCACCACGAGTTTCGCCTTGATCCGGTGGGCGGTCGCGGCGTCGATGACATCCTGGAGGGCGGCCGGGACGAGGATGTCGCAGTCGACGGTCAGTTCCTCGCCCGGTGGGATTACGGTTCCTGCGGGGTGGCGGGTCACGAAGGCGTCGCCGTGTTCCTCACGGGCGGCCTCGAGGGCCGGCACGTCGAGCCCGGCCGGGTCGTGCAGGGCGCCCTGCGCGGTGGACACGGCAACGATGGTGGCGCCGAGTTCCGCGAAGCGTCGGGCCGCCGCGTGTCCCACGGCCCCGTACCCCTGGAGGGCGACCCTCGCCCCGGCCAGCGGCAGCCGCAGGTGGTGTGCGGCGGCGTCGGTGGCTTCCGCGACGCCGTAGCCGGTGACACCGAGCCGGTCGTAGGCGACGCCGCCGAGCTGTGCCGGGGTGCCCACCGCCACGCCCCTGTCGCCGAGTTCGTCCTGGATGACGGCGGCGTCGTCCTCGGTCAGGCCCATGTCCAGGCCCATCACGTACTCGCGGGGCACCTCGTTGGACAGCGCGCGGGCGAAGGCGCGCAGCACCGCCTCCTTGTCGGGCGAGGCGGGGTCCGCGACGATGCCGGCCTTGGCACCCCCGTAGAAGAGGTCGACGCTCGCCCACTTCCATGTCATCACCCGGGCCAGGCGGGCCACTTCGCCGACCGAGACGGTGGGGCTCATGCGGGTGCCGCCCTTGCCCATGCCGCGCGCCGTGTTGTCGATGACCAGCACACCCTTCATGCCGGTGCGGCGGTGCGAGACGACGACGATCTTCTCGGGGCCCCAGTCGTCGACGAGGGAGAGTGCGTCGGTCACAGTGCTGATCCTTGTCTGTCCACGGGATGGCCGGGGTGGCCGGGACGGCAGGTCCGGTTGCGTGACTTCACCCTCCGCGTCGGGCGCCGCGCGTCACAAGGGTCAGCAGCACGAGACTCTTCACCTTCCAGCCCCAGTGATGCTTATGCTGTCCGCACACGCTGTCGGTGCACCGCCGTGGGGTCCACGTTCCGGGAGGTTCCGGGTTGTTGAAGCCGCAGCACCTGCTCACGTTGCGGACCGTCGTGCGTACGGGGTCGTTCGTCGACGCGGCGCGCGAGCTGGGCTACACCTCGTCGGCGGTCTCTCAGCAGATCTCGGCGCTGGAGAAGGACACCGGCCTGGTGCTCTTCGAACGGGAGGCACACGGGATCCGCGCGACCTCGGCGGCGGACCGCCTCGTCGAGCTCGGCGCCCCGCTCCTGGCGACGCTGGAGGAACTGGACCAGCAGGTGCGCAGGCTCGCCACGGGCGCGACCGGGCGGCTGCGGCTCGGCAGTTTTCCCACCGCGGGGGTGCGTCTGGTGCCCGCCGCGCTGTCGGCGCTGACGTCGGCCCATCCGCACGCCGAGATCCAGTTGCAGGAGGGCGAGCCGAAGGAGCTCGTCGCCGCCCTGGACGCCGGTGATCTCGATGTGGCGCTGGTGTACGAGTACGGGCTCAGCCCCCAGCAGTGGCCCATCGGGCTGACATCGCACCCGCTGCTGCGCGAGGACCTCGTACTGCTTCGGGCCCCCGGCAGCCGCCACGGCACGCGCCTTGCCGGACTGTCGGGCGAGCGCTGGATCACGAGCCGGGAGGACACCGCCGGGGCGCTCTCGCTCGACCGGCTGTGCGCGGCGGCCGGCTTCCAGGCGAGTGTGGCCTTCCGCAGCAACAACTACGACGTCGTACGGGAGTTGGTGTCGACGGGGCAGGGCGTGGCGATCGTGCCGGGCCTCGCCCATGTGCCGAGCACGTCGGTGCGCGCGAGCCGCGTCACCCAGCGCTCGGCCTTCCGCCGCGTCCTCGCACTGCACCGCCGCGGAAACACCAACCCGCTGCTCAGGGCGGCGATTTCCGCGCTGCGCGGCGCCGTCCCGACCGGTCAGCCCTACGTTCACGGGGCGGGCGACGAGGACGGCACGGGAGACGGCACCCCGTAGGGCCGGTCGTCCGGATCGGGCTCGGCACCCTTGCGCAGTACGTCGACGAGGGCCGCCACCGCCGGCCGGTGCTCGGCGAAGGAGCGGAACACCACCACGATGTCGCGCTCCATGACATCCTCCAGCGCCAGCACGTCCAGGTGGGAGGGGCGTAGCCTCAGCATCAGGTCCGTCACCACGCTCACCCCGACGCCAGCCTCGATCAGGGCCAGCGTGGCCGCCGTGTCGGTGACCTCGTGCAGGACTCTGGGCTCGAACCCGGCGCGGCGGCAGGCCGTGAGCACGGCGCGTCCGTAGTAGCTGTCGGCGAGCGGGAGGATCCAGCCCCACTCGGCCGCGTCGGCGAGGCGGACCGTACGACACCCGTGCGCGGTGCCGGACGGTACCGCGAGCGAGAAACGTTCGCGGGCCAACCGCACCATTTTCAGCGCGGGTTCGCGCCGGATGGGCACGTCCGGGTAGTCGAGGCCGATGGCTAGGTCGACGGTGCCGCCCGCCACGGCGCCGTACACCTCGTCGACGTCCATGTCGCGGCTGCGGACGGTCACCGCGGGGTGCAGCTCGCGGATGCGGCGCAGGGCGGGCGGCAGGATCTCGGCGGCGGCGGAGGCGAAGAGGCCGACCCGCAGCGTGCCGGAAACCTCGTCGCGGGTGCGCTCCAGCGCCTCGACGGCCTCACCGTGCGTGGTCAGGATGCGCTCGGCGTGCGTCGCCAACACGGCCCCCGCGTCGGTGAGTTCGACGCGCCGTCCGGTGCGCCGCAGCAGCCGGGTGCCGGTGGCCTTCTCCAGCGCGGCGAGCTGCTGCGAGACCCCGCCGGGCGTGTACCCGAGGGCGTCCGCGACGGCGGTGACGGTCCCCCGCCGGGTCAGTTCGACCAGGGACCGCAGCTGCGCACTCGTCCAGTCCATGCCGGGACTCTAGACCGGTCCCGGGACGCGGACCATACAGCTCCACTAGAAGATCGTGAACAGTAACTGTTGATGGACGTCAACGGTTCGGCTGCTGCACGATGACTCCCGGACAACGACGGCAACCGGACACCGGTGGCCACCAGACAGCTGATCGGCATCGTCTCCGTACCCGACCCGACCGCCCTCGCCCGGCTTTGGAAGGGATCAGCACGTGACCTCCTCAGTTTTCCGGACCGTTCCCTCCTCCGCCGCCGTCGTGATCATCGGGGGCGGGGTGATGGGCGCCAGTGCCGCCTTCCACCTGGCCGAGGCCGGGGTCCGGGACATCGTCGTCGTCGAGCGCGGCGAGTTGGCGTGCGGCAGCTCGGGCAAGCCCATCGGCGGTGTGCGCGCCCAGTTCTCCGATCCGCTCAACATCGAGCTGGGCCACCGCAGTCTGCACGCCTACCGGGACTTCACCCGCCGCCCTGGCGCCGACATCCGGCTCGACACCGTCGGCTATCTCTTCCTCCTCAGCACACACCAACAGGCCGACGATTTCCGCGAGAGCGTGGAGATCCAGAACGGCCTCGGTGTGCCCAGCCGGATGATCGACCCCGTCGAGGCGCAGCAGCTGTGTCCGTACATCAGCACCGACGGCCTCGTCGCCGCCGCCCACTCCCCCGAGGACGGGCACGCCCGCCCCGCACTCGTCGTCCAGGGGTACGCCGACGCCGCCGCCCGCGCGGGTGTCACCATCGCCACGCACACCTCCGTCACCGGGCTCGACATCACCGGGGGCCGGGTCACCGCCGTGCACACCAGCGCGGGCCGGATCGCCTGTTCCGCAGTCGTCTGCGCCGCAGGGGCCTGGTCGGCGCGGATCGGTGACATGGCCGGCGTCGATCTGCCCGTCCGGCCGGTGCGCCGCCAGCTCGCGTTCACCGCGCCGCTCGCGCCGCCCGCCCCGCGCATCCCCTTCACCATCGACTTCTCCTCCACCGGGTACTTCCACAACAGCGACGACGGTCTGCTGTTCGGCCTCGCCGACCCCGCCGAGGAGGACGGCTTCGACACCACGTGTACCCCCGAGTGGCTGGACCTGTTCCGCACCGCCGTACGTCACCGGGCCCCCGCCCTCGCCGACATGGAGACGGTGAGCGGCTGGGCGGGTCTGTACGAGAACACGCCGGACCACAACGCCGTCATCGGACGCTCGGGCGACGTCCCCAACTTCCTTTACGCCGCCGGGTTCTCGGGTCACGGCTTCCTCCAGGCCCCGGCGGTCGGGGAGCTCGTGCGCGACCTGTACCTGGAGCGGGATCCGTTCACGGATGTGTCCCCGCTCAGCGCCGACCGCTTCAGGGCGGGCGCGGCGGTGGGCCGCCCCGAGGCACACGTGGTGTGAACTCCTGAACCTCATCGAACCAAGCGAAAGGGAGCCCATGTCCACCGTTCCGCAATGGCGCCTGCGGGCCGCGTTCGCCACCCGCCTCTCCGAGATGTACGGGCGCGAAGTGCCCGCCTACACCACGCTCGTGGACGTGTCGCGCGAGGTCAACGAGGACGTTCTGGGCGAGCGCGGCGCGGACGCCGAGCGCCTGGGCTCCATCGGTCGGGTCACCGCCGAGCGGCACGGCGCCATCCGGGTCGGCACACCCCGGGAACTGTCGCAGGTGGCACGGATCTTCGCCGCCGTCGGCATGCACCCGGTCGGCTTCTACGACCTGCGGGAGGCCGCCGCCAGCGCGGTACCGGTCGTCTCCACCGCGTTCCGTCCGGTCGACGGCGAGGAGTTGGCCCGCAACCCGTTCCGCGTGTTCACCTCCCTGCTCACCCCGGCCGACCCCCGCTTCTTCGACCCCGACCTGCGCTCGCGCCTGGAGACCTTCCTCGGCGCCCGCGAACTCTTCCCCAAGGAACTGCTCGAACTGGCCGACCGCGCGGCCGGCGAAGGCGAACTGCCGGACGTACAGGCCGACCGCTTCCTCGAACTGGCGGTTGCCGCCTTCGAGTTGTCGCAGGGGCCGGTCGACCGGGCCTGGTACCAGGAACTGGAGCGGGTCTCGGCCGTCGCCGCGGACATCGGCGGCGTACGCAGCACGCACATCAACCACCTCACACCACGCGTCCTCGACATCGACGAGCTGTACCGCCGCATGACCGACCGCGGCATCGAGATGATCGACACCGTCCAGGGCCCGCCGTCCTGGAAGGGCCCCGACGTGCTGCTGCGGCAGACCTCGTTCAAGGCCCTCGCCGAGCCCCGGGCGATGCGCGCCCCCGACGGCACCGTGACCAGCGGCGCCCTGCGCGTCCGCTTCGGCGAGGTGGAGGCACGCGGCATCGCCCTCACACCGAAGGGCCGCGCTCTGTACGACGACCTGCTCGGTCAGGTCGACCGGCAGGCGGCGGGGCAGCCGCCGCGGCGACGCGGGGACATCGCGCGCTCGATGTGGGAGCGGCACATGCCCGCCGACGAGGGCGCACTGGCCGCGCAGGGGCTCGCCTACTTCACGTACGAGGCGGCCCCGGGGCGGCCGCACGCAGGTCACGTTCCCTCCGAGGCAGCCGAGTTGGTGCGTGGCGGTTGGGTGCGCGCCCGGCCCATCGTCTACGAGGACTTCCTGCCGCGCTCGGCCGCCGGCATCTTCCAGTCCAACCTCAGCGGCGAGGGCACCCGCGACAGCGCCCAGCAAGGTGTCGCCTACGACGCCGCGTGGCTCTCCGGCGCCATCGGCCGCGACGTACTCGATCCGTACGCCCTCTACGAGGAGCAGCAGAGCCGGTCCCTCGCGCGGGCCGCCCGCGAGCTGGGGCTCAAGGGCACCATCGCCGCCACCGGCTGACCCACCCACTTCCACGACGCCACGACGCCACGACGAGGAGCACACCATGACCGGCACGACCCTTCCCACCACCGACGAACTGCGGGAGCGCGCGCTCGCGGCGCTGGACCGCGTCGGTGTCACACCCGGCGACGGCAGCGACTTCCACGCCCGCACACCGATCACCGGCGAGGCCCTCTTCGGCCTGGCGGCAGCGGGCGAGGCGGACGCCGAGGTGGCGGTCGCCGCCGCCCACGAGGCGTTCCTCGCCTGGCGTACGACGCCGGCCCCGCGCCGGGGCGAACTCGTGCGCCGACTGGGCGAGTTGCTGCGGGAGCACAAGAGCGACCTGGCCGACCTCATCACCATCGAAGCGGGCAAGATCCGCTCCGAGGCGCTCGGCGAGGTCCAGGAAATGATCGACATCTGCGACTTCGCCCTCGGCCTGTCCCGCCAGCTCTACGGCCGCACCATCGCATCCGAGCGCCCCGGCCACCGCCTGGCGGAGACCTGGCACCCGCTCGGCGTCGTCGGTGTCATCTCCGCGTTCAACTTCCCGGCCGCCGTCTGGTCGTGGAACACCGCCGTCGCCCTCGCCTGCGGCGACACCGTCGTCTGGAAGCCCTCCGAACTCACCCCGCTCATCTCGCTGGCCTGTGACCGGCTCGTGGCCCGCGCCGCCGACGACGTCGGAGCGCCGCGTGATGTGCACCGGCTGCTGCTCGGGGACCGTGCCGTCGGCGAGCGGCTCGTCGACGATCCGCGCGTCGCGCTCGTCAGTGCCACCGGGTCGACCCGGATGGGCCGTGAGGTGGGTCCGCACGTCGCCGCCCGCTTCGGCCGCAGCCTCCTCGAACTCGGCGGCAACAACGCCGCCGTCGTCACCCCCTCCGCCGACCTCGACCTCACCGTCCAGGGCGTCGTCTTCGCCGCCGCGGGCACCGCGGGCCAGCGCTGCACCACGCTGCGCCGCCTCATCGTCCACCGCGACATCGCCGACACCCTCGTCGAGCGCCTCACGGCCGCCTACCGCAAGCTCCCGATCGGCAACCCCTTCGACGAGACCACCCTCGTCGGGCCCCTCATCTCCCCCAAGGCACTCGACGGCATGCGGGGCGCGCTCGACCGTGTCCAGGCCGAGGGCGGAAAGGTCCTCGTCGGCGGCAACCGCCGCCTCGCCGACCAGGCCCCGGAGGCGGTGTACGCCGAGCCCGTGATCGTACGCGTCGACGAGCAGAACGACGTGGTACGAGAGGAGACCTTCGCCCCGATCCTGTACGTGCTGACCTACGACACCTTCGAGGAGGCCATCACGCTGCACAACGACGTGCCGCAGGGCCTGTCCTCCTCCATCTTCACCCGCGACCAGCAGGAGGCCGAGCTCTTCCTCTCCTCCGCCGGTTCCGACTGCGGCATCGCCAACGTCAACATCGGCACGTCCGGCGCCGAGATCGGCGGTGCGTTCGGCGGCGAGAAGGAGACGGGCGGCGGCCGCGAGTCCGGCTCCGACTCCTGGAAGGCGTACATGCGCTCCGCCACCAACACCATCAACTACTCGAGCGAACTCGCCCTCGCGCAGAACGTCAGCTTCCTCTGATGTCACTGGCCGAGGCCGTGGCCCGGCTGCGCGCCGAGATCGGCGGCAGCGACGGCGGCGGCGATGACGTGGACGACTCCGTGCGGCGCCGCGCGGAGTACTCCACGGACGCGTCCAACTACCGTGTCGTACCGGGGGTCGTGGTGCGCCCCCGGACCTGTGACGACGTGCTGGCCGCGCTCGACATCGCCCGCGGCACGGGCGTCCCGCTCACCTCGCGGGGCGGCGGCACGTCGATCGCGGGCAATGCCATCGGCACCGGCATCGTGCTGGACTTCTCCCGGCACATGAACCGCATTGAGGACATCGACCCCGAGGCGCGCACCGCACGTGTGCAACCTGGTGTCGTGCTGTCCGACCTGCAACGCGCGGCCGGGCGGCACGGGCTGCGGTTCGGGCCCGATCCGTCCACCCACACCCGGGCCACCCTCGGCGGCATGATCGGCAACAACGCGTGTGGTCCGCACGCCGTGGCCTACGGCAGGACCGCGGACAACGTCACCGCGCTCGATGTCGTCGACGGGTCGGGCCGCCGGTTCACGGCCGCCCGCGGTCTCGACCCGGCGCCGGGCCTGGAGGCTCTGGTCGGCTCCCATCTCGCCGTGCTGCGGCGGGAGTTCGGGCGGTTCGCCCGGCAGGCGTCCGGCTACTCCCTTGAGCACCTGCTGCCCGAGAACGGCCGGAACCTCGCTCGCGCGCTGGTCGGCACCGAGGGCACGGCCGCCGTCCTGCTGGACGCCGAGCTGACACTGGTGCCGATCGCCGCCGCCCGGGTCCTGGTGGTGCTCGGCTACCCGGACATGGCATCGGCCGCCGACGCGGTCCCCGCGCTCCTGGCCCATGAGCCGCTGGCCGTGGAGGGCCTCGACGCGCGCCTGGTCGACGTGGTGCGCCGCCATCACGGCGCGGGCCGGGTTCCCCAACTGCCCAGTGGTGGGGGCTGGTTGATGATCGAGGTCGGCGGCGCGGACACCGCCGAAGCCATGGTCACCGCCGAGGTCATCGCCAAGGACGCGCAAGCCCTCGACCATGCCGTGTTCCCGGCGGGCCCCGAGGCCACCGCCATGTGGCGCATCCGGGAGGACGGCGCGGGCCTCGCGGGCCGCACCGCCTCCGGTGCGCAGGCGTGGCCCGGCTGGGAGGACGCCGCCGTGCCTCCCGAGCACCTGGGCGCGTATCTGCGCGACTTCGAGGACCTGATGACCGGCTACGGGGTGACGGGCCTGCCCTACGGTCACTTCGGCGACGGCTGCGTCCACGTACGCATCGACCTGCCCCTGGAGGAGGGCGGCGATGTCATGCGGGACTTCCTGCGCGACGCCGCACGCCTCGTCGCCGGATACGGTGGCTCGCTGTCCGGCGAGCACGGTGACGGCCGGGCCCGCAGTGCCCTGCTGCCCGCCATGTACTCGCCTGAGGCCCTCGACCTGTTCGCGCGCTTCAAGGCACTCCTCGACCCGGACCACCTGCTGAACCCGGGCGTGCTGGTGTCACCTCGCCCGGTGGACGCGGACCTGCGCCGCCCGGCCGCCCAGAGCGTCCGGCTCTCACACGGTCTCGCCCTCGCCGACGACGGCGGTGACTTCACCAAGGCCGTGCACCGCTGCACGGGCGTCGGCAAGTGCCGCGCCGACAACACGGCCGCCGGCGGCTTCATGTGCCCCTCGTACCAGGCCACCCGCGACGAGAAGGACTCCACGCGGGGCCGGGCACGCGTTCTTCAGGAGATGACCAACGGCACGCTGGTGCAAGGTGGTTGGCACTCCCCCGAGGTCCATGACTCGCTCGACCTGTGCCTGTCCTGCAAGGCGTGCGGCAGTGACTGCCCCGCGGGCGTCGACATGGCCACGTACAAGTCGCAGGCCCTCTACGAGAGGTACAGGGGGCGGCGGCGTCCGCGCACTCACTACACCCTGGGCAGGTTGCCCGCCTGGCTCGCTCTGTTGCGTCGCACGGGACGCCTGGGCCCGGCCGTCGCCAACTCCCTGGCCCGGATACGCCCCTTGACCAGTGTCCTGCTCCGACTCGCGGGGGTCGACCCGCGCCGCCGCCTGCCACGCCTGCCCGGCGGGACGTTCACCCGCCGATGGCACCGCACCGCGCGCCGCGTCCGGGCCGCCCGCCCGGCGGGGCCGCGTGTCGTGCTGTGGGCGGACTCGTTCTCCGACACCCTCAGCCCCGACGTGCCCCGGGCCGCGGCTCAGCTCCTCCACGAAGCGGGGTTCGAGGTCGTGGTGCCCGAGCGGCAGACATGTTGCGGCCTGACCTGGATCAGCACCGGCCAACTCGACACCGCACGCGCCCGGTTGACCGGACTGCTCGACGTGCTCGCCCCCTGCGCCGAGGAAGGCGCCCTCATCGTCGGCCTGGAACCGTCGTGTACCGCCGTCCTCCGCTCCGACCTGCTGGAACTGCTCGGCGACGACCCCCGCGCCCACACCGTGGCGGACGCCACGCGCACCCTCGCCGAGACCCTCACCCGGCACCTGCCCGCCGAGTCGACCTGGGCCCCGCCCGACCTGACCGGCGTACGGGCCGTCGTCCAGCCGCACTGTCACCAGCACGCCGTCCTCGGCTTCGACGCCGACCGCGCCCTGCTCGACGCGGCGGGCGCGGCGGTGGAACAACTCGCGGGGTGTTGCGGCCTCGCGGGCAACTTCGGGATGGAGAAGGGGCATTACGAGGTGTCGGTCGCCGTCGCCGAGACCTCGCTGCTGCCCGCGCTCCGGGCGGCCCAAGTGCCCCAGGCGTCCACGCCCGCGGAGACCGTGTTCGTCGCGGACGGCTTCTCCTGCCGCACCCAGGCCGACGACCTGGCCGGCGTCCGGGGTGTGCACTTGGCGCAGCTGCTGACGACGACGCGGCCGGCCGACGCACCCTGATCAACCGGACCGGCTCACCAGCTCGGTGAGCAGGATCTGGGTGCGGGTGTGGGCGAATCCGGGCATCTGCTGCAACCGGAGGATCACCTCCTCCAGATGGTCGGTGTCCCGCACCTGCACCAGGACCTGCGCGTCGGCGTTGCCCGCCGTCGTCCAGGCGCGCACGATCTCCTCCTGCTCGTTGAGCGAGGCGGTCAGCTCCGCCCGCGAGGTACTGGGCGCGACGTAGAGGCCGATCAACGCCTGTACACCGAGGCCGAGTTGACGCTGGTCGACCCGAACGGTGTACCCGCGGATGACACCCGTCTCCTCAAGGCGTGCGATGCGCCGCTTGACCGAGGAGGCGGCGAGCCCGGAGACCCGCGCCAGATGTTCCAGCGAGGCGCGGGCGTCTATCGCCAACTCGCGCAAGATTCCGCGATCCGTATCGTCCATGGATCGAATTCTTGCACCGGCACATCGAGTTGCGCAGGATCCATCGACATTCGGTGCACCCGGAATCTAGCTTCCAGCGCATGCAGACCACGATGCTGTCCGCCCTCGCCGCGGACCTGTTCGACGTCCATGCCGAGGCCGTGCCGCTGCCCGGCGAAGCCACCGACAACACGCGTCTGGATGTGGCGGGCCGGCCGCAGTACCTGCTCAAGATGTACCCGGCCGGCACCAGCCCCGTGGAGATCGAGCTCCAGGAGGCCCTGCTCACCCACCTGGCGCGCACCGAATCCGCGCTGCCCACAGCCTCGTTGGTGGCCACCAGCACCGCGACCGTGGCCGGGCGCGAGCGCACCGCGCACCTTCTTGAGTGGATTCCGGGAACCCCCTACTCCCAGGCAGGACCGGCGGACGCGGGCAGGCTGCACGCCCTGGGCACCGCGGTCGCCACCCTGGACGGCGTACTCGCCGGATTCGAGCACCCCGCCCTTGACCGCGACTTCCGCTGGCACCCGCTGCGCGCGGGGGACCTCGCACGCGCGCTGCCCCATGTCGCCGACGACGTAAGGGAGTTCACGGCGAGCGCCCTGGCCCGGCTCGGCGAGCTGCTGCCCGAGCTGCGCGCCCTGCCGCAGCAGGCGATCCACAACGACGCCAACGACAACAACGTGCTGCTCGACGCGGACGGGCGGATCGCCGCCATCATCGACTTCGGCGACGTGGTGCGCGCCCCTCGGGTGTGCGGGCTGGCCGTGGCCGCGGCCTACGCCCAGCTCGGGGAGGCCGACCCGGTGGCTGCGGCCTGCGCGGTGGTCGCCGGGTACCACGCCGAGGCCCCGCTGTCGGCGGACGAGCTGCGGCTGCTGCCGGACCTGATCAACGCCCGCCTGGCGATGAGCATCGCCAACTCCGTCGAGCAGCTCGCCGCCGACCCGGACAACGCCTATCTGGACAGCAGCCAGCCGCAGATCCGCGAACTGGTCGAGGCGCTCGAAGCCGAGCCGCGCGAGGTGCTCGTCGCCCGCTTCCGCGACGCCTGCGGCTACCGCCCCGTCCCGGCGGAGCGGGAGATCGTGGCCTGGCTGCGCTCCGCGGCCTGCGACCCCGCGCCCATGCTGCGCACCGACCCGGCCACCGCCCGGATACACACCATCGACTGGACCGAGCACGGTCCGGCCGATATGGACATCAAGCACGGCACCCCGGCAGTGGGAGCGGCGATCGACGCGCACCGTGCCGCCCACGGCGGGACACTCACCATCGGCCGGTACCGCGAGGACCGTGTGGTGTACCGCTCGGAGGCGTTCGCCGGTGGTCCCGGCGGCGAGCGGCGCAGTGTGCACATGGCCCTCGACGTGTTCGACGTCGCGGGCGCGCCCGTCTTCGCCCCGTTCGACGGGACGGTGAAGGCCGTCGAGTTCCGCGGCGCGGACTACGACTACGGCGGTGTCGTCCTGCTCGAACACCGCACCCGCGCCACCGACGGGGCCGGCACCCCGTTCTGGCTGCTGGTGGGCCATCTCGACCGGCACAGTGTCGAGCGGCTGAGCGCCGGTGACACCGTACGGCGCGGAGACACCATCGGGCGTCTCGGCACGGCGGCGGAGAACGGCGGGTGGCCCCCGCACATCCACGTCCAGCTGTTCACCACGCTCCTCGGCCGTTCCACGGATCTGCCCGGCGCGGTCCGCCCGAGCGAGGCCGACGTGTGGGAGAGCATCTGCCCGAACCCGAACCTCGTACTGCGCGCGCCGGGAGAGACGGCCGTCGCCCCGGACCGGCGTGCCGAGCAGATCGCCGCGCGCCGCACCGCGAACCTCTCCCCCACCCTGTCGCTGAGCTACGCGGAGCCGCTGCACATCACGGCGGGCGAGGGCGCCGAGCTGATCGACGTGCACGGCAGGCGCTACCTCGATCTGGTCAACAACGTCTGCCACGTGGGCCACAGCCACCCGCACGTCGTCGCCGCGATCGCCGAGCAGGCGGCCCGCCTCAACACCAACACCCGCTATCTGCACGCGAACATCACCGAGTACGCGCGCCGGCTCGCCGCCACGTTCCCCGACCCGCTGAACGTGGTGATGCTGACCAACTCGGGCAGCGAGGCGAACGACCTGGCCCTGCGGCTGGCCCGCACCGCCACCGGCCGGGAGCACATCCTCACCCTCGACTGGGCGTACCACGGCAACCTCAGCTCGCTGGTCGAGATCAGCCCGTACAAGTTCAACCGCTCCGGTGGGACAGGGCCCGGCGAGCGGGTGCGGGTGTGCGACATCCCCGACCCCTACCGCGGCGCGTACGGTCCTGACGGGCCGCGCTACGCCGAGCACCTGCGGACGCAGTGCGCCGACCTGTCCGCCGCGGGCACCGGCCCCGCCGCCTTCATCCACGAGTCGGTCCCCGGCTGCGCCGGGCAGGTCGAGCTCGCCGACGGCTACCTTCCCGCCGCGTACGCCGAGGCCCGCGCGGCCGGTGCGCTGTGCATCGCGGACGAGGTGCAGTGCGGCTTCGGCCGGGTCGGCGAGCACATGTGGGCCTTCGAGCGGCACGGTGTGGTCCCGGACATCGTCACGCTGGGCAAGCCGATCGGCAACGGTCACCCCATCGCCGCGGTGGTCACCACACCGGAGGTCGCCCGCAGGTTCCGGACCGGCATGGAGTACTTCAACACCTTCGGCGGCAACCCCGTGTCCTGCGCCGCCGCGTCGGCCGTACTGGACGTGGTCGAGGACGAGCGGCTGATGGCCAACGCCGAGCGTGTCGGCGGCTACCTGCGCGGGAGGCTGACCGCGATGGCGGAACACCACCCGGCGATCGGCGACGTACGCGGGCGAGGTCTGTTCCTCGGCGCGGACCTCGTCGTCGACCGGGACACCAAGGAACCGGACCACGCGCTCGCCAAGCGGGTGGTGGAGGCCGCGAAGCGGGACGGCGTGCTGCTGTCCACCGACGGCCCCGGCGACAACGTCCTCAAGATCAAGCCGCCGCTGGTGCTGAGCATGGAGCAGGCCCACCGCGCCGCCGATGCCATCGAGCGCGCACTCATGGAGGCGACCGCGCAATGAGCCGGCCGGTGGACACGGCTGACGAGAGCCGACAAGCGGGCCCGCCCGACGAGGGTTACCGGCGCGGCCTCACATCCCGCCAGATCCAGATGATGGCCATCGGCGGCGCGATCGGCACCGGCCTCTTCTACGGGTCGAGCACAGTCATCGCCCGGATCGGGCCGAGCGTGATCGCGTGCTACGCCGCCGCCGGTGTCATCATCTTCCTCATCATGCGAGCCCTGGGCGAGCTGATGACCTACCGGCTCACGTCACGAAGCTTCGCGGACTACGCGCGCGAGTTCTGCGGCCCGTTCCTGGGCTTCACCACCGGATGGTCGTACTGGCTCGCGTGGACCGTCGGGTGCATGGCGGAGGTGACGGCGGCGGGCCACTACATCGCCTATTGGTGGCCCGCCGTCCCGGTGTGGGCCACGGCGGGGGTGGCGCTGCTGGTGCTGTTCGTCGCGAACATCGTCTCCGTCACGCTCTTCGGTGAGCTGGAGTTCTGGTTCGCCACGGTCAAGGTCGTCGCCATCCTCGCGCTGATCGTCATCGGGATCGGCATCCTGACCTTCGGCTTCTCAACTCTCGGCGACACCGCGTCCGTTCGGCATCTGTGGACGGACGGCGGCTTCGCCCCGCACGGCGCCTGGCAGTCCATGCTCGCCATGCACGGCATCGTCTTCGCCTACCTGGGCATCGAACTCGTCGGCCTCACCGCCGGGGAGGCGAAGAACCCCAAGGAAACGCTCCGCAAGGCGATCAACACCCTTCCGGTACGCATCGCCGTGTTCTACATCGGCGCCCTCGTCGTCCTGCTGTCCGTGCTCAGCTGGACCGAGTACACGCCAGGGGTCAGCCCGTTCGTGCAGGTCCTGGCCGCCGTCGGCATCCCTGGCGCGGCGGGCATCATGAACTTCGTCGTCCTCACCGCCGCCCTGTCAGCCTGCAACTCCGGCATCTACTCGGCGGGGCGGATGCTGCGCGGCCTCGCCGTCAGCGGCCAGGCGCCCGCGGCGATGAAACGGCTCAGCGCCCGCCGGCTCCCGCTGCCCGCCGTGATCCTGTCCACGTTGATCATGGGGTTCGGCGTCGTCGTCAACGTCGTCTCCCCTGACAAGGCGTTCGTCTACATCACGTCGGTCAACGTCTACGCGGGCATGTGGACCTGGGCCATGATCCTCGTCGCGCATCTGCGCTACCGGTCCAAGGTACGCGCCGGGCTCCTGCCCACCGTCGGCTTCCGGATGCCGGGCGCCCCGGTGACCAACTGGCTCGCCCTCCTCTGCCTCACGTTCGTGGCGATCCTCATGGGCGCCTCCAGCGACACCCGGCTCGGCCTGTACGTGTGGCTGATCTGGTTCGCGGTCATGATCGCGGGCTACCGGGTGGCGCGGGGCCGCGCTGTGCGGTGAGCGTGGCGGGGGCGGACGGGGTTTCGCCCGCCCCCTCTGCGACTATGCCGCCGACTACGCCGCGGAGCGCGCCCCGCGCCCGAAGAACAGCGACGCCGCGAACGCCACCAGGCCGATGACGCCCGCGAGGACGAACGCCGCGCTCAGGCCGCTCGCGTCGGGCGCGCCGGACGCGGCGTCGGACGCGCTGGAGGCCACGGTGACGAAGACCGCCGTGCCGAAGGCGCCCGCGACCTGCTGCATCGTCGCGAGGATCGCGCTGCCGTGGGAGTGCAGGTGGTCCGGCAGCACGTTCAGGGACGCCGTCATCAGCGGGGTCATCATCAGGCCGAGCCCGCCCATGAGCAGCAGGTGCATGCCGATGACCGCGGCCAGCGAGGAGTCCGGGTCGAGCAGCGAGAACAGCCACAGCGACGCCGCCAGCGCGGCCGCGCCCGGGATCACCAGCGGGCGGGCGCCGACGCGGTCGTAGAGCCGGCCCACCGGGCGGCCGAGGACGCCGAGGAGCAGGCCGCCGGGGAGGACGGCGAGGCCGCTGACGAAGGTGGTCGTGCCCATGACCGTCTGGAGGTAGAGCGGCAGCAGGATCGCGGCCGCGCCCAGCATGCACATGAACAGCAGCGCGGACAGCAGCAGGGCCACGGAGAAGGTGGGGTTCGCCAGCGGGCGCAGGTCCAACAGGGCGCGGTCCCGGCGCTGCAGGCGCAGTTGGCGCAGCACGAACACGGTGAGGGAGAGCAGGCCGGCGACGATCGGCATCCACGGTTCGACGGTGTGCTCCCCGCCGCCGGACTCGCCGATGGAGGCGAGGCCGTAGAGGACGCCGCCGAAGCCGATGGCGGAGAGCACCACCGACAGCACGTCCAGCGGTACCTTCCGGGTTTCGCTGTCCAGGCGCAGCCATATCGCGCCGATCACCAGTGCCACCAGTGCCAGCGGCAGGACGATCCAGAACATCCAGCGCCAGCCCAGCGAGGACAGCACGGCGCCGCCCACCGTCGGGCCGACGGCCGGGGCCACCGCGATGACGATCGTGATGGTGCCCATCATCGCCCCGCGGCGCTCCGCGGGGACCAGGCGCATCACGGTCGTCATCAGCAGCGGGATCATCACCGCGGTGCCGAATGCCTGCACCACGCGTCCGGTGAGCAGCATGCCGAAGCCGGGCGCGAGGGCGCTGATCAGGGTGCCGGTGCTGAACGCCGTCAGCGAGGCCAGGAAGATCTGGCGCGCGGAGAAGCGCTCGAGCAGGAAGCCGGTGATGGGGATGACCACGGCCATCGTCAGCAGGAAGCCACTGGTCAGCCACTGCACGGTCGTCGTGGAGACCCCCAGGTCGACGGTGAGGTCGCGCAGGGCGACGCTCAGGATCGTCTCGTTGAGGATCATCACGAACGCGGACGCGACAAGGACCGCGATGAGGATACCGGCGCGCGCCGGTGTCCCGTCCGCGGGCGGGGCGGCCGTACCGCCGCCCTCCCCGGGTGCGTCCACGTTCTCGACGTTGGTTGGCTGGCTCATGTGGGGCGGTACCTCGCAAGAGTCGGTCGAAGTCATGGGCCCGGCGGTCCGGGCCACTCAGGGTGCTCACCGCAGGGCAGGAGAACGGCGCACGCACACGCGGTGCGCACTCACTCCCCAACGGGCCATCACAGCGGGGCATTCCCGGTATGACGGCAATCCCAGCAGATCACGACATCGCCGCGGGTGTCGCGGGCATTAATGCGCCCCGTGGCCGGGATCACGCAACCGGTCGGCGCCCTGCCTATCCCTGCGGGAAGTCGACACCGGCCGCGCGCAGCCGCGCCTCGACCAGTGCGTTCAGCCGGGCGATGGAGGGCGCGTCGTCCTCGCGGTGGCGGTTGACCAGTGCGTAGCGGGCCGCGTTGTCGGACCGGCCCTGCAGTCCGGTGCCCGCCGCCAGCAGCTCGCGGTCGGCCAGCACCTTGTCGGCGAGCTCCGCCGCCAGCTCGTCGAGGCGCGGGTCGTCGGGCGGCCAGGCCCCCGCGTCCCAAGCGCGCTTGGTCAGGTCGACGTGCTCGGGGTCGTCGAGCAGGTGCTCCAGCCGGGTAAGGAAGCTGTCGAGCATCTCCGGGACGAGGGCCCGGGTGAGCACCAGCGCCTCGCGCTGCGTGTTCAAGTACGCGACGGTGAAGCCGAGTTCGGCCATCCGGTCCAGGACCGCGCAGGCCCGGTCGGGCAGCAGGGCCCTGTCCCCGTGGCTGATCCGGTGCAGCGTGTCGCGGCGCGCGACGAGGTCCTCGATCTGGTCGGTGAGGCGGCGGTGGACGTCGTCCAGGGCCGCGGTGAACCGCTCGGGCTCCGCGTCGAGCAGTTCACCGACCTCGGCGAGCGGCACTCCGGCCCCGGCGAGGGTCCGCGCCTGGACGAGGCGGAGCAGTTCGGCCGAGCCGTAACGCCGGTAGCCCGACGTGTCCCGCTCCGGCTCGGCGACCAGGCCGAGCCGGTGATAGTGCCGCACGGTCTTGATCGTGACACCGGCGTACGCCGCCGCCTGACCGATGGTGAGCCCATCTCTGGCACGCATCCGTTCCCACTCCCCCCGTTGAAGCTTGACCTTGACCTTAGGGCAGGGACCACGCTCGCCGTACTGCCACTTCAGGCAGCGGACCAAAAGGACCAGAGAACCAGAGGAACCAAGGAGACCGCCATGAGCCAGTCCCCGCACACCGCAACCGACTTCGCCGCCGACTCCACCGACTCCGCCGTCGGCCAGGACCGTCCGCAACTGCGCGGCATCCTCCAGGAGATCGTCGACTCCGGCATCACCGGCATTCAGCTGCGGGTGCACGACGACCGGGGCGCGTGGGTCGCCACCGCCGGCGCGGCCGAGCTGGACCGAGACGCCAGGCCCCCGGCCGACGGGCACGTCCGTATCGGCAGCAACACCAAGACGTTCACCGCGACCCTGGTGCTGCAACTCGTCGCCGAGGGCAAGGTCGACCTCGACGCGCCGGCCGTCGACCACCTCCCCGAGTTCGACCTCGACCGCCGGATCACGGTGCGCATGCTGCTGCAGCACACCAGCGGAGTGTTCAACCACACCGGCGAGTTCGACCCGGACGGGACCGTGGTCCCCGGAATCACCTCGACCATCGCGGGCAAGGAGTGGGTGGAGAACCGCTGCCACACCTACCGCCCTCAGGACCTGGCCCGGCTGTCGCTGTCGAAGCCGCCGCGGTTCGAGCCGGGCGCGGGCTGGAGCTACTCCAACACCAACTACGTACTGGCCCGGCTACTGGTCGAGAACGTCACCGGCCGCCCGATCACCGAGGTGACACAGGAGCGGATCCTGGACCCGCTCGGCCTGACGGGCACGGTGGTCCCGGGCACCTCGCAGGACATCCCCGAGCCGTACGCCCACGCCTACTACCGCTACGAGGACGCCGGCCGCCCGCACACGGTCGACGTCAGCCACCAGAACCCGTCCTGGGTCGACGCGGGCGGCGACATGATCTCCACCACCCGGGACCTGCACACCTTCATCTCGGCACTGGCCCGCGGCGAGCTCGTCCCCGCCCCGCTCCTCGCCGAGATGAGCACACCGCACCCCGACAGCGGCTTCGGACTCGGCCTGCGCATCCAACAAGCAGGCGCCGGCACCCTTCTGTTCCACAACGGTGGCCACAGCGGCCACGCGGCGCTGATGTACAGCACGGCCGACGGCAGCAGGACCCTGACCGCCGCGCTGAACTACGTGGACGACGCCGCGATGACCCTGGCGGTCCCGTTCATGAAGGCTCAGGAGCGGCTCGTCGAGGCGGTGTTCGGCAGCTGAGCGCGGGCGGGAGGGCGGGCGCCGGGGAACGGGAGGCCCTCAGCGCCCGGTGGCCCGGTTCCATGCCCGCCCGGCTCCTCGCCACCGCGAGAAGCTTCCCGTCACGCGGCCGACGACGGTCCGTACGCCGCTCCGGGCCCCGACGAGCGCCTGTACGCCGATGAGGACCCAGACAAAGTTCGACGTCACCGAAGGCCATGCCCCGCTGGCGGCGGCGGAGACGGCCAGAAGAGCGCCACCGAGCATGTTGATCAGCTGAAACATCGGGGCGTCCGGCTCGATGACCCGACGCGAGACCAACAGATAGGCGGCAGCCGTGCTCAGGGCTCCTACCCACCCTGCTGCCGTCGCCGCGGAGGTCATGATTGCCTGCATGTCCCCCATGGTGGACACCCGCCGCATACAGATCAATCGAAGTTCTCTACGCCGGGGGTTAAGCTGAATTGAATGGATGTGGACCCGCGGAAACTGGCCGTTCTGCTCGCCGTGCACCGGGCGGGCGGGATCCTCGCGGCCGCCGACGTGCTGCACCTGACGCCCTCCGCCGTGTCGCAACAGATCGCCCGCCTCGAATCCGAGGTCGGCACCCCGGTCCTCGACCGCCAGCCGCACGGCGCGGTGGTCACGGCGGCGGGCCGGGTACTCACCGAGGTGGCCGAACGCATCGAGTCGGAACTGACGGACGTCACACGGTCGTTGGCGGCCCTGCGCGACGAGGTCTCCGGCACCGTGGTCATCGCCGCGTTCCAGACGGTGATCCGGGCCCTGCTCGTCCCGCTGGTGCACCAACTGCGCGCCGAATTCCCGGGTTTGGAGCTGCAGATCCACGAGATGGACGGCGACAAGGCGCAGCAGGAGCTGCGCGCCGGGACGGTGGACCTCCTGATCGTGGAGGCCGAGACCCCCATCGGCCGCAGGTCCGCGCGGGGCACCCGCGACGTGCCGATCCTCGAGGAACCGTGGGTGGTCGTCACGCCCGCAGGAACCCCGACCCCCACCACCCTGACGGACCTCGAACACCTCACCTGGCTCGGCGTCGACTCGGACGCCGCCGCCCACGGCGCCACCGAACACGTACGCCGCGGCATGACCGCCGCCCGCACCGCGCACAGCTACTACGACTACAACGCGGCCCTGGCGCTGGTCGCGGGAGGACTGGGCGTCGCGGTGGTGCCGTCCCTGGCCGTGCTCGGCATGCCCGTCGAGGGAGTCAAGGCGGTGTCCGTGCCGGGGCTCGGCTACCGCCGCCTGATCGCCCGGCACCGCGCGAGCCGTGCGGAGCCGCGCAAGGAGGTGGCGACGGTCCTGGACGGCATCATCAGGGCGGCCGCGGAGCTGCCGTCGCCGACGGAGTGACGCACCCTGGCGCAGGCCTGCTGACGTGCGCGGAAATATTCACTCGCCTACGCGCCGCCGGCCTGCCTACCCTTTCCCCACGGATACTTCCGCACGGCTCCCTGCCGATGCGGCCGAACGACCGGGCCTCGCGCCCACCGAGAGGGTGTCTTGATGACCCGGCCCGCGCCGAGCGCGCCTCACCGCGACGTACTGCATACACGGACTGCACGTACACACCGCGCATAATCGACCAACCCGGTCGCGCCGTCGAGGCCGCTCGGCCTGCTCTTGCTGTCGATGACCAACTCCCCAGCAAGGAGCACAGGTGTCCGAGCACACCCCCAACCCGAACCCCAGCCCCACCCTCAAGACCAGTACGTTCGTCTGCGCCTGGTGCGGTCTCACCGTGACCCTGGCCGATCCGGACGGCCGCAGCCGTAACCACTGCCCTTCGTGTCTGCACTCGCGGCATGTCCTGGACCACGTTCAGGGCGGCCGTACCGAGTGCCACGGCCGGATGTCCCCGATCGCCATCGCCGTCCTGCGGACAGGCGACTGGATGATCGTCCACCGCTGCGTGCGGTGCGACGAGCTCACCTCGAACCCGGTGAGCCCGGACGACAACCAGTTGGTGCTGATGCGGATGGCGGTGCGGCCACTGGCCCAACCACCTTTCCCTCTCGAAGCGTTCGGAACGCTGTGAGCGGGGAGGCCCGGCATGCCACGCCGTAACCGGACGTCGTCCGACGTCCCCGCCTCCCGGCGGCGCCGCCAGCGCGACAAGGACGTCCTCCACGCCCAGCGCGACGGCCACCGCACCCGCGACTTCCGCTGCGCGGGCTGCCGGTTGGACGTGTCCCTGGACGCCCCGGGCAGCGGGCACCGGAACCACTGCCCGAACTGCCTGACCAGCCTGCACGTGGACGCCCGCATCCCCGGCGACCGCGCGTCGGAGTGCCGGGGCCGGATGGACGCGCTGACGGTGTCCTGCCGCCCGGACGGCGAGTGGCTGATCGTCCACGAGTGCCTGGCGTGCGGCGAACTCTCCACGAACCGGGTCGCGGGCGACGACAACGCCCTGGTCCTGATCCGCCTCGCGGTCCTCCCGCTCCGGGCCACGGGCCGGGCGGCGAACCGCACGCTGCTGATGCTGTGAGGGGGTGGGCCGGTACGGGGCCGCTGCCCGTACCGGCCCACCCCTGCGGCGCCATCACCCGGGATGCCGAGGTCCGCTGCCCGGGCCGCGGTGCGCGCTAGCCTTCGCGGGTGGAGACGAATCCCCCAGACGACGACCGTGGCCCGTGGGCAGCCGTGCTGATCGCTTCCTCGGCCGGCGGCATTCAGGGCCTCGGCACACTCCTGGGCGGTCTGACACCCGCCCTGCCCGTGCCGGTACTGGTGGCCCAGCACCTCAAACGATCCCGCGAGACACACATCGTGGCCGTCCTGTCGCGTGCCACCCTCCTGTCGGTCAAGCTCGCCGAGCACGGGGAGCGCCCGCAGGCAGCCACGGTCTACATCGCCCCGCCCGACCGGCACCTGTGCGTAGCGGACGACGGGACACTGGCGCTCACGCAGGAGGACCGGGTCAACTTCGCCCGCCCCGCCGCCGACCCCCTCTTCGAATCGGCGGCGAAGGCATACGGTTCCGGCGTCATCGGCTGCGTACTCACCGGCTCCGACAGCGACGGCGCCCGGGGCATCGAAGCGGTCAAGTCACACGGCGGCACGGTCATCGTCCAGGACCCGGAAACGGCCGAGTTCCGCGGCATGCCCAAGGCCGCGATCAGCACCGGCAAGGTGGACTTCGTCCTCCCCCTCACAGCCATGGGCCCGGCTCTCACCCGCCTCGTCCAGCCCGACACCGGCACCGACGACGACACCGCCACCGTCTGACCGCGGCAAACCAGTAAGGGCCATTCGCGTACCGCCCTAAACGGAGTCATAACCTCCTCCCCAATATCCCCTCCGGACTATCGAGGGACCGCCACTCACGGCTGTATAGGCTGCCCCGGCAGACCAGTGAAGTGCCGTGAAACGGGGGCTACTTCGCGACGGCAGGGAACTTTCCATACGTGGGAGGCACCGTGTACAGACGCGTCACGATTCCGCTCAGCGCCGTGTTACTTCTGCTCGGAGCCGCAACACCGTCGGCCATCGGCGCCGACGACGACGGCGGCGGCTCAAGTCCAGGCAAGACGCTCTACCGGGACACCGAGGTAGAGATCTCGTACCTCAAGCTCGACGCCGGGGATCCGCTGCGGGGCAAGGCGCCTGCGGCCATCCGCGAGAAGACGTCCAAGGGCTCGTACCTCGCGCGGTTCCAGATCGAGAACCTCTCCAAGCGCAGGATCAACGACTGGTCCCTGACCTTCGAGTTGCCCGACCGGATCACCGCCACCGACGCGGTACGCCTTGACTCCGGGCAGGGCGACCGTGCCACCTTCCAGAGCACCCCGGCGAACAAGGTGATCGAGCCGGGCAAGACCTCCACCCTCTGGTACAGCGCCAGGCCCGACGGCAGCGCACACACCCCGACCTGGGCGAACTTCGCCAAGGACGGCGCGAGTCCGACCAAGGACACGGACGGCGACGGCCTCACGGACGACATCGAGCAGCGCGCCAAGCTCGACCCGAGGGCCAAGGACACCGACCACGACGGCCTGACCGACTTCGTCGAACTCGGCAACCGCAGCGACGCCCTCAAGCGCGACACCGACGGCGACGGCACCCCCGACGGCCGGGAGGACCCCGACGGTGACACCCTCACCAACCTGCGTGAGCTGAAGCTCAAGACCGCCGCGGGCAACCCGGACACCGACGCCGACGGCCTGACGGACGGCAAGGAGTCCGCCCAGCGCACCGATCCCGTCAAGGCCGACACCGACGGCGACGGCGTGGAGGACGGCCAGGAGAGCCGTATCGGCTCCGATCCGCGCGACGCCCAGTCCACCTTCGACGTGACGCGCACGACGGACGGCGGCGTCACCGAGGCCTCCGCCGCAGCCGAGGGCCTGCGTCCCGAGCAGGTGCAGGGCTTCGACATTACCCAACTCCCGGCCGACCAGAAGCAGTTCCCGAAGTCCACGCCGGGCTATCTGGGCAACGGGTTCCAGCTCTCGTCCGACCAGACATCGACATCCAACCGGGCGAAGGTGTCCTTCACCCTCGACCCGGAGCGGACCGGTCCCGCTGCCGAGCCGGCCGTCTACCGCTACGACGACACGTCCCAGCGCCTGGTGAAGGTGGCGGACCAGCGGCTCGACGGACACACCATCACGGCCACGGCCGGCGGCCCGGCCAAGTACGTCGTGCTCGACAGCCGTGCCTTCGACAAGGCGGTCGAGCAGGGCGCCCGCACCAAGGCCGCCCAGGACGCGAAGCAGTCCAAGGACACCGACAAGGACGGGATCAGCGACCACGACGAGCGGCAGATCCGGGACGGCCGCATCCTCACGGGCAACGGGCTGCCCGTCGGAAAGCTGGACCCCGACAACCCGGACTCGGACGGCGACTCGGTCGAGGACGGCAAGGAGCTCGAGGTCGTCACCGGGAAGCTGAAGGGGGCGGCGGACCAGGTCTACGCGAAGCTCGCCTCGAATCCGCTGAAGCGGGACTCGGACGGCGACGGGAAGCGCGACGGCGCCGACAAGCAGCCCCTGGTGGTCGTGCCGACGAACATGCTGATCCACCAGTCCGCGAACCGGGAGGGGCACCGCAAGGAGGCCGACCCGAGTGACGTCAAGGTGCCACTGAACCCGCTGGTGGCGGACGACCTGACGTTCAACGACTACACCTACGACGAACTGACCGATCTCAGCTGGCAGTTCTACGTCGCCTCGTTCACCCCGGAGTCCTGGATGTGGGGCGAGTTCAACAGCATCATGAACGCCGGAAAGGCGGGCGCGGACTACGACCACCAGCAGGCGGTCGTCGACCTGTACAACGGATTCCGCTACGGCCGCGGCGGCGAGAGTGCCGGCAGCGTCACGGTGGACGACAACTTCGACCCGTCCCGCTTCCAGACGGTCGGCTCCGGCACCGCCCTGTCCCGGGCGGTCGCGTCATCGCCGCAGGAGCAGCAGTACCTCGAGAAGGCCGGCGGGATCATCACCCGGCTCCTCCAGGAGAACCGTGGTGACACGGCGCCGTTCACGGTCGACGACAAGCTCGACCGGAACCTGCTGTACCAGGAGTTCAACCGCACGGGGCTGCAGTACCCGGTGTACGACTTCTCCGCCACCGACGACAACCAGCGGGCGCTGTCCATCGCCATCCACCAGTTCCACGGGCACACCATCGAGCTGAAGAACTACACGGTCAGCGGGAACACGTTCTCCGGGACACTGCGCTTCCACTCCTACGACCACTTCGGTCTCGACCCGGACGACGAGATCACCACGTACGGCTTCATCGACTGGTTTACGCTGCAGCACTACGACCGGTTCGACGGGAAGTACACCCCGCCGATCGCCCAGGCAGACGTCGAGGTGCCCATCAGTGGGTCGTTCTGACTCCCTAGAGCTTGAGCGGCGCGCAAGGCGGCGCTCGCCGGGCCGGATCCTGCTCGTCACGCTGATCGTCGTGGCGGCGGGCGTCCTGGCCTGGCGGGTCGCCGTCTTCGCCATGCTGGGCTGGCACTTCGGCAGCGGTTTCGACGAGCGGCGCTTCGACAAGCTGGAGCAGCGGATCGAGCCCCGGCAGGCCGCCTTCGCCAGGGCCGACGCCCGCATGCGACAGCTGGCGGCCGCCCACCCGGATGCCGAAGTGATCACCTGGATCCAGCCCCGCGTCTGCGTCCGTGAGGCCGGGCGTCCCGAGGAGTGCGAGCCGACGACGCCGCGGGATCAGGCCACGTACGACGCCCTCTGGGGCACCGACGTGATCCTGTACCAGTCGCACGACAAGGGCCGCGTCTTCTTCCGCTTCTACGGAAACGACCCGCCGATCTACACGCTGATGCACGCCCCCGCCGACACCGACCCCGACTCGTACGCGGACACCCGGGGTTTTCGCTCCACCCGCTCCCTCAGCCCTGGTTGGACCCTTCTGGGGCCCATCCCGGACGAGGGCGAGGACGACAGGCAGTGGCAGTACGACGACTGACACCAACACACCCCCGGCGCCAAGGGATCAGCCCTTGACCGCCCCCGCCGCGAGCCCGGACGCGAGCCGGTGCTGGACCGCCACGAAGAAGATCAGGACCGGCACCGTGACCAGCGTCGAGCTGGCCATGACCGGGCCCCAGCTCGTGGTGTTCTCGCCGAAGAACTGGAAGATGCCGACCGCGGCCGTGTACTTGTCGCTGCTCTTCATGAAGGTGTACGCGAAGACGAACTCGTTCCACGCGGTGATGAACGCGAAGATCGACGTGGCGACAAGACCCGGCGCGACCAGCGGCAGCAGCACGGAGCGGAACATCCGCCACCAGGAGCAGCCGTCGATGTACGCCGCCTCCTCGATGTCCTTCGGCACGGTCTGTACGAAGCCGCGCAGCGTCCAGATGGCGAAGGGCAGCGACAGCGCGGTGTAGACGATGGTCAGGCCGAGGAGGCTGTTGAGCATGTCGTAGTCGCGCATCTGGATGAACAGCGGGATGACGAGCGCCTCGAGCGGCACCATCTGCACGATCAGGACCATGACCAGCACGGACGTGCGGAACTTGAACTTGAAGCGGGCGACCGCGACCGCCGCGAACAGGGCGAGGGCCGCGGAGACCACGACCGTCCCCAGGCCGACGATCGCCGAGTTCAGCAGGTACGTACCGAAGTTGCCGCGCTCGAAGACCGTGGTGAAGTGGTCGAGGGTGAGGCCGCCGGGCAGGAGGTCCGCTCCTCGGCTCTGGGCCTTCGGGTCCAGAGCCGTCGAGACCATCCAGTAGATCGGGAACAGGGTGAAGATCAGGAGGGCGGCGACAGCGACCGGCAGACCGACCTTGGAGCCGAGGGAGGACCGCGTCGTGGCAGGCATGTCGGTGGTGCTCACAGGTCCTCCTCGCCCTGCCGGAACAGGGTGCGGATGTAGATGATGGTGATCACGAGCAGGAGGAGGGTGAGCAGGACCGCCGCGGCGGCGCCCATTCCATAGTCCTCCTTGGCGAAGGCCTCGAGGTACGAGTAGACGCCGAGGTTCTCGACCTGCTCGTTCTGGCCCTGGCCTCCGGGCATCAGGAAGATCTGCGTGAACACCTTGAAGTCCCAGATGGTCGACAGGATCGTCACCACGAGGAACACCGGCTTGATGGCGGGCACGGTGACCTTCCAGAACCGCTGCCAGGCGTTCGCGCCGTCCAGCATCGCCGCCTCGTATAGCTCCTTGGGGATGGTCAGGAGCCCGGCGAAGACGGTGATCGCGACGAACGGGAAGCCGTGGTGGACCACGTTGAGGGTCCCGATGGCGTAGAAGGAGAGGCGGTCGGTGAACCAGTTGCTGGAGTCGGAGCCGCCCACCAGCGCGCTGAACAGGCCGTCGCCCGGCTGGAAGAGCCAGATCCACACGTAGGTGCCGGTTACCGCGGGCATCGCCCAAGCAGCCATGATCGCGGTGGAGCAGATGGTCCGCCAGACCGTGCCGAGCCGGCCCAGGAGCAGGGCGATCGCCGTGCCGAGCGCCACCGTCAGGCCGACACACGCCACCGCGAAGAACGCGGTGTTGGGCAGCACCGTCTTCCACAGCAGATCGCCGCTGAGGAGTTCCACGTAGTGGTCGAAGCCGGTGAAGGTGGCGACGCCGCCGCCGAACTTCACCTCGTAGTCCTGCAGCGACAGGATCCCGACCTGGATCATCGGCCACAGCAGCAGTCCCGCGAGGACGACGAGGGAGGGGGCGAGCAGCAGCCACGGCCGGGTGAGGGTGGTGCGCCGCTTGCGCTTCAGCAGGCGTTCGGACTCGGGCGAGGGCGGGGGCACGGACGGCCGGCTGCCCTGGCTCTCCGGGGCGTCCACGGCCTTGGTGGCGAGCGTGCGGTTCATGGATCGCTCTCAATGGTCGGATGTGCGGGGAGAGTTGAGGGGGCGGCGCGGGAGTGACTCACCGGTCGGTCCTGGGAGCCACCAGGTGTCACTCGCCGGCCGCCGCCGTCACGTACACGTGCGCCGTTCGACGGCGGGTGTCACTCGCTCTGCGCGAAGATGGCGTCCATTTCCTTGGCCGCCTTGTCGGCCGCCTGCTGCGGCGTGGCCTTGCCGGCGAGGATCGACTGGACCATCTTCGGGATGACCTGGGTGGCCTGGATCTCGGTGTACGACTTGGCCTTGGGGACGCTCGCGCCGCCGTCCTTGAACTGCTTGACGAACGGCTTGACCAGCTCGTCGTCCTTGTCGGGCATCTTGTCGAGGTCGGTGTTGGTGGGCGGCAGGTAGCTGGACTGCTCGGCCCACTTCTTGGCGAACTTGCCGGTGGTGAGGAGCTTGATGAACTCCCACGACAGCGCCTCCTTGTCCGTCTTGAACGCGGAGAGGTAGGAGCCGCCGAGGAACGACGGGGACATGCCGCCGTCCTTGCCGGGGACCGGGATGGCGCCGAGCTTGCCCTTGAGGTCGGGGTTGGCGGCGGTGAAGGCCTTCGGGGTCCAGTTACCGGAGAGGGACATGGCGACCTCGCCCTTGTTCCAGGCGTCGCCGACCTCCTTCTCGGTCCAGGTGTTCACCTTGGCCGGCGACACCTTGTCCTTGAGCGCGAGGTCGGTGTAGGCCGTGATGCCTTCGACGGACTTCTTCGAGTTGATGCCCGACTTCCACTTGCCGCCCTGCTTGACGGCGAGTTCGCCGCCCGCGCCCCAGATGAAGGGCGTGGCGAACATCTCCGCGCCGCCCGCGACGGGGAAGGCGAGCATCTTCGGCTCTTCCTTCTTCAGGGTCTTGGCGGCCGAGCGCAGTTCCTGCCAGGTGGTCGGGGGCTTGATGTCGTGCTTCTCGAAGATGTCCTTGCGGTAGACGACCGAGCGGACGCCCGCGTACCAGGGCATGCCGTACTGCTTGCCACCGAGGGTGCCCGCGTCCTTGAGGGCGGGGACGAGGTCGTCGGTCAGGCCGGCCTCGTCTACCTCCTCGGAGACGTCGACGAGCGCCCCCTTGTCGGCGAAGCCTGGCACCCAGGTCGTACCGACCTCGGCGACGTCGGGCACCTGGTCGGCGCCGCCCTCGATGGCGGTGGTGAACTTCCGCTGGGCGCTGGCCCATTGCTGGTACTCGACCTTGATCTTGGCGCCGGTCTTCTTCTCGAAGGCGGCTGCGGCCTCCTTGAAGAAGGGCTTCGCGTCGGGGTTGGTCCCCTCCATGATCCAGACGCTGAGCGTCTTGCCCTTGCCGTCGGTCCCGCCGCCGCCCTCCGAGCCACCCCCTCCGCAGGCGGTGGCGGTGAGCCCGAGTGCCAGGGCGGTGCTGGTGGCTGCGATGACGCGTCGGTTCATGGGTGGTGGCTCCTCTTACAGCAGTACAGCAGGGAAGTGGTGGTGCCCGTGATATGCCCGTGAGCACGCAGATTCTCATCACGTTCTCACCCAGGAGGTCTAGACCCCTTGGGAAGTGGCGACTGAACTGTGATCCGCGTTGCACACCGTGCAGCCGGGCATGCCAGTTGCCCGGGACTGGCCGGTCCCGGGCAACTGAATCGGCCGGGTCAGCGCTCGATCTTCACCTCGGCGCCGCTCTTCGCCGAGGCGTAGACGGCGCTGAGCATGCGGGCCATCTCCAGGCCCTGTTCCGCGGTGGCGTCGGCGGGTATCTCGCCCCGGCAGATCCGCAGGAAGTGGTCGATCTGGTTCGCGAACCCGGCCTTGAAGTCAAAGCCCAGCGAGTCGATCTGCGGCCGCACATGCAGGAGCGTGTCGTGCCGCTCGGTGAGCATCAGCAGTTCCGGCTCGATCTCCGCACCACCCTTGTCACCATGGATGCGCACACTGATCTCGTTGCGGGCGTGCAGCGAGTACGAGGTGTCCACATCCAGCACCTGGCCGTCCTCGAAGCGGATCTGCGCGGTGACGTAGTCCTCCACGGTGTTGGGCCGGTCCGCCGAGGCGGCACGGTACCGCTTGAGGTTCTGGATGTTGTCCCGCGCGCCCAGCGGCGCGAAAGTGACACCGGACGCGGACACCGCCTTCGGCCTGCCCATCAGGTACCAGCACAGGTCGATGATGTGCACACCCAGATCGATCAGCGGACCGCCGCCCGACAGCTCCACATCACCGAACCAGCCGCCCGGGTTCCCTGCGGCCCGCAGCAGCGTGGCACGCGCGGCGTAGATGTCACCGAACTCGCCCGCGTCCAGGAACCGCTTGGTGACCAGCGCGTTCGGCGCGAACCGCCGTACGTAGCCGATCTGCAGCGCCTTGCCGGTCTCCTCGACGGCCCGGACCAGTGACTCGGCCTCGGCGACGGTGACCGTCATCGGCTTCTCGATCAGTACGTTCTTCCCGGCCCGCAGCGCCGCCTCGGCAATGGGGGCGTGCAGGGTGTTCGGCACACAGACACTGACGGCGTCCACGTCCGGGTCGGAGAGGATCTCCGCGACGTCGGTCGTGGCCCGCGGCACGTCGAACTGCTCGGCCCGCGCCTTGGCCCGCTCCGGGTCGATGTCGCACACGGCGACCAGCTCGGCCCGCTCGTTCTTCTGATAGGCACTCAGGTGCTCGGTGGCGATGGCCCCGAGGCCGATCACAGCGATACGCGTCGTCATGTCAGGCCAAGCCTTCCGTCGTCAGTCGAAGTATGTTCGCAAGGGATTGCTCGATGGCGGGCAGCGGCGCTTCCATGCCCTCGAATTCCAGACTCACCGGCACGTCGGGCTTGGTGGCGGCCAGGGCGAGGAGGCCGGGCAGATCGAGGTCGCCGTGGCCCGAGACGGTGCCGAGGAGGTAGTCGCCCGCGAGCGTCTTCAGCCAGCCCTCCCCCGCAGAGCGGCGGATGTGGAAGTCCTTCACACCGATGGACGCCGCCACGTCGATCAGGTCGGCGGCGGTCTTCCCCGGCACCTCGCCGACGCACAGGCCGTTGCCGAGGTCGAGGGTGACGCGGAAGTTCGGACGGTCCACGGCGTGCACGAGGCGGGCGAGCCGCTCGCCACCGTTCATGAAGAAGCCGTGGTTCTCGATGGTCGACACCATGCCGAGCTCCGCCGCATGGTCGGCGACGGCGCGGCAGCCCTCGACGACCTTCTCGAAGGTCGACTCGAACTCCCCCGGGTCCCGCTCCCGCCAGGCCCACGGCGCGACGTCGTGCCGGAAGATCCCGGCGCCGAAGGCCTGCGCGACGTCCAACTGCCGGCGCAGACGGTCGACTTCCTTGCCGTCCGCGTCCCTCAGATCGCCGCTCACCAGATAGTTGACGATCGGCACACCGACGTCCTCGGCGTGCTTCGCCGTGTCACGTACGACGCGTTCGTTCTCCAGGTAGTACGCCCCGTCCGTCGCGGCGATCTCGATGTGTCCGGCCTTCGAGGCCGCGACCCAGTCCAGCACACCGATCAGGTCCATCTCGCCGCTGCCGATGAGCTGGCGGAAGCAGTACGAACTGACTCCGAGCTTCACTTGGTGATCCCCTCCACGTCGTGTGTGATGCGGGCCCATGGGCTGGGATAGCCGTGGACCCCGTAGATCTCCGAACCGCACCGGTCGAACGCGTTGCCCACGGCACCGAGCACCACCGCCTCGCGCCCCAGACCGGACGCGACGAACGACGGACGCTCCGGCGAGACCAACTCCCTCTCGATCGCGGCCTCCAGCGGCCGCAGCAGCGCCCCGACGTCCTTCGCCGCACCGCCCCGCACGACCACCACCTCCGGGTCGACCACCAACAGCACGGTCGCGACCCGCTCGGCGATCTGCGCGCAGAAGTCCTCGACCTCGGCCTGCGCTTCGGCGTCGCCCGCGGCGGCGGCGCTCAGCACCTGCGCGCTCGTCCGGCGCGACGACCAGACCAACTGCCCGCGCCGCGCGTTCCGCGTCCAGCGCATGCCGCGCTGCGCACCGAGTTCGCCCGCGAGCCGGTGACTGCCCTGCCGGATCGAACCGTCCAGCACGATCGACACGGACAGCCGGTGACCGATCTGCAGATAGACGACATCGGAATACCCGCGGCCCGCGCCCGCGCGCTGCTCCGCGAGCCCGGCCAGCTTGATGTCGTTGTCGACGACCACGGGCTTTTGGCCGAGGTCCTTCGCCAGCAGCTCCGCGACCGGCAGACCGGCCAGGTCCGGCATCGCGAGACTGGCGCGCAGCCGCCCGTCCGCCTCGACGACACCGGGCAGCGCGATGCCGACCGCGCGCAGCTGTCCGAGGTCGAGCGAGGAACCGGCTGCGGCGTCGAGCGCGCGCGAGATCAACGCGAGATCGGCGTGCCGGCCGACATGCTGCTCGGCGCCCTCGACGCCGTGCTCGTCGGGTGCCGCTTCCGCGTACCCCACCCGGCGGCCGGACAGGTCGCAGATGACCGCGCGCGCCCCTCGGGGCCCGAGGTCGACCCCGGCGACAAGCCCGCCCTCCCGTACGAACCGAAAGGCACGGGCAGGCCGACCGGGCCCTGCCGACGCGGCGCTGACACTCTCGACCATTCCGAGCTCGACGAGGTCGTCGAGCACGGCCCGCACCGTCGGCCGTGACAGGCCGGTGGCCTCACTGATCACACCGATCGTGCACGCCTCGTCGGCCTCGGCCAACACCCCCAGACACGCGACCTGATTCGCCGCCCGCTCCGCCTGAACGGCCTCCCGTGCAGTGTCCATTGCCCCCATCACCCATATGGAAACCGGCTTTAATAAACACGGTATAGGAATGAGTGGGAGGGAACAAGGGTGTCCTGTCGAGCGGGTACGAGCGGGCGTCAGCGGCGCCGACGCCGCCGGGTCACCGCTTCTCCCACACGGGCACCGACGGCAGACCGCGCTGTGCGCGCGCACGGTCGGTGAGTTCCTGCACGAGCGTCGTCTTGGCCCGGGAGTACGCACCCGCACCGGTTCCGGCGGCGACGATCGCCCGCTTGAGCCGCGCGTAGCGGGCGGCGTCCTCGGGATGGGTGCGCATGTGGTCCCGGAGGATGCGCTGGTTCCGGGTGGGCCAGCTCTCCAGGGTCACCACGTGGAGGATGTGACTGCGAACCCTGTTGCCCGCGCTGTCCGCGTTGTCCGCGTCATCCGCGCGTACGTACAGCAGCCGGTCGGTCATCCCGTTGTCATGCGGATGGAAGCCGAGGCCGGCGAGCGCCGCATGGTGGAGCGCGGCGTACGGGAGGTCGTGGACGGCGGCCATCAGATCAATGACGGGCTTGGCGGCAAGTCCGGGGACAGCTGTCGAGCCGATGTGCTCGATCTCCACGAACAGCCCGGGTACCGCAGCCCGCAGGGCATCGATGGCAGTCGCGGCCTGCTGAGGCCAGCACGGGTCGTACTCGACTACGTAGATGCCCCCGGACTCCGACACGGCTGCCATCCTGCTCAACACACACTGCGACGTCCAACGAAATCCCGCCCAGGCCCAGCCCAGGCCCAGCTCAGGACGGCAACCGCGCCGTACTCAGGTACCCTTTAAGGCAGTAGGTGCGCCCGGGACGGCCCGTGCGTGGGAGACAAGCGCCGGGACGGCCCGCAGATTGGGAGATCTGACCCGTGTCGGTCATCTCTGGCATCCGAAACGTTCTCACTCCCCGGGCACTGGCTCAGCTGCTGCTCGGCTGGATCGCCTTCGGCGCACTGCTCATCGCAGGCCCCGCTCTGGAGGGCCCGCTCTCGACCCCGGTGCTCTTCGGGCTGCTCGCGGCCATCGTCCTCGTGATCGTGGCCTGCGCCTTCGGCGTGGTCACCCAGGCCGAGCGCCTCTCCCACCGGCTGGGAGACCCCTACGGAACCCTGGTCCTCACCCTGTCGATCGTGGTGATCGAGGTCATCCTGATCTCGTCCGTGATGCTCGGCCCGGGGGAACACGCGACCATCGCCCGTGACTCGGTGATGGCCGTGTCGATGATCATCCTCAACCTCGTGGTCGGCATCGCGCTGCTCGTCGCGGGCATCCGCCACGGCAGCCTGCGCCCCAACCGCGCCGGTGTGTCCTCGTACGTGTCCCTGCTGGTGGTCCTGCTGGCGACGGCGTTCGCCCTGCCCGGCCTGATCGGCGACGACGGCGCGTACACGGCCGGCCAGGAGGTGCCGATCCTCGTCTCCACCCTGGCGCTCTACGTCTTCTTCCTCTGGCGCCAGATGGGCCCCCAGAGCGGCGACTTCCAGGAGGTCACCGCCGAGCCGGCCACGTCCGCGGCAGCCACAGAGGGCCCGAGCCACCCCGGCATCAAGGAGGTCCTGTCGGCCCACCGCACCGAGGTGCTCTCACGCGCCGTGGTCCTGGTCCTCACCGTCATCCCGGTCGTACTGCTCTCCCACGACATGGCCACCCTCCTCGACGAAGGCCTCGGCCGCATCGGCGCCCCGGTGGAACTGTCGGGCATCCTCATCGCGATGATCGTCTTCCTGCCGGAGACGATCACCACGATCCGCGCCGCGTACACCGGCGAGATCCAGCGGGTGAGCAACCTGTGCCACGGCGCGCTGGTCTCCACCGTGGGCCTGACCATCCCGGCCGTCCTCACCATCGGCCTGTTCACCGGCCAGACCGTCCACCTCGCCGAGACACCCGCGAACCTCGTCCTGCTCGGCGTCACCCTGCTCCTGACGGTGACATCCTTCTTCGGCAAGAAGGTCACCGCGGTCCACGGCGGCGCCCACCTGATGGCGTTCCTGCTGTACGCGCTCGTCGTGTTCTCCTGAGCGGGGCGTCGGGCATCGCCATACACCGGCCCGTACACACGCCCCGCGCCAGAGGGCTACGCTGCGATCACTTTGCTGAACCACGGTGCAGTCTGGGGGACTTGAGACGTGGCGGATCGCATACTGGCCGACCGGTACCGGCTCGTCAGGCCGCTGGGGCAGGGCGGGATGGGGGAAGTGTGGGAGGCCCGGGACGAGGTCCTGGGGCGGCCGGTCGCCGTCAAGGTGATCTCGATGCTCGCGGGCGGCGGCAGCGGCGCCGACGACGCACGTGCCCGCTTTCTGCGCGAGGCGCGGATCACCGCCGCGCTGCAGCATCCGCACATCGTGACCGTGCACGATGTCGGCACGGCCGTCACCCCCGAGGGCAGCACACCCTTCCTGGTCATGGAGCTGCTGCGCGGCGAGGGCCTGGAGGCCGCCGTCCGGCGAGGCCCGGTCGGCGGGGCGCAGGCGGCCCGGTGGGGCGGGCAGATCTGCGAGGCGCTCGCGGAGGCGCACGCCGCAGGTGTGCTGCACCGTGACATCAAGCCCGCCAACCTGTTCGTGACGCCGTCGGACCGGATCAAGGTCCTGGACTTCGGGATCGCGCGGGCCGCCGACGCCTCGGCCACCGACGGGCGGCTGACCCGCACCGGCCTGGTCATCGGGACGGCCGCGTACATGGCACCCGAACAGGCCCGCGGCTACCCGGAGCAGAGCAGCGACCTGTACGCGATGGGCTGCGTCCTGTTCGAACTGCGCACCGGCAGACTGCCGTTCACCGCACCCGACACCCTCGGTTTCCTGACAGCACACCTCAACGATGTACCACCGGCGCCCAGCAGCATCGCACCGGACCTCTCGCCCGCCTGGGACGCGTTGATCCTGCGCCTGCTGGCGAAGGACCCTCAGGAGCGGTACGGCTCGGCCACCGAACTCGGTGACGCCCTGCGCGAGTTGGAGGGAGGGGCCGCCCCCGCGACACCGGTGCCGGTACCGCGCTCCGGACACCCTCCCACCGTGGTCGATCCTCAGCCCGCGCCCGCCGTCCCCGTACCCCTCGATGCCGCCGCCACCATCACGGCCGCGCAGCACGGCACCCCGGAGACCGGTGGCCGCCGCGAGTTGAGCCGCCGTGGACTGCTGCTGGGCGGCGCCGGGTTCGCCGCGGTGGCCACGGCCGGCATCTCGGCGGGCGTCTATCTCACCGCCGACCCCGGCCACGACGCGTTCGCCTGGTCGCACAACCTCGGCGAACGCCGCGAAGGCTGGGACCAGCCCCTCCTGTCCGGCACACGTTGCTTCGTCCCCGCCCACGACGGCGCCGCTATCCAGGCGTTCGAACTCACCGGCGGCAAGCATCTCTGGAAGCGCGACCTGGGCCTCGAGTGGCCCCTGTCCGGAGCCTCGCAGGCGGCCGCGGTCGACGACGGCGACACCGTGCTCGCGTTGGTGCAGCTGCCCCAGGACCGGATCGCGATGCTGTACGTACTCGACGGCGCCACCGGCAGGACCCGCTGGAAGCGGGAGCTGTACGACGAGGACGACTACGACCTGCACGTCCTCGACCGCAGCGGACTGGTGCTCTTCGGCGACGGCGACCCCTACCGACAGACGGTCACCGCCTTCGACGCACGTACGGGGAAAGAACGCTGGACCCAGCAATTGGATGATTCGGGCCCCGTCGAGGGGATCGGGGACATGGCCCTGGTGGGCTCGACGGCACTCGACGGAGCGACCGGCAAGCAGCTGTGGGACCGGCCCGGCATGAACCTGTACACCGAGCTGGGACAGCGCATCAGCGGGCCGCAGCGCACGGATGACGCCCTCCTCTTCCACGACAAGGTCACCAAGAAGCGCATCGACCTCGTCCTGCTCGGCGCCCGCACGGGCACGGAGAAGTGGCGCGTCCCCCTGTCCGAAGTCACGCCCGTGGCCCCCAACAGCCTCCGCGAGGAGGATCCCCCGGCGGCCCCGCTCTCCGGCACCACCCTCCTGCTCCCCCGCCTCAAGGGCGAGCGCACCAGACCCACGGCCATCGACGTCCGCACCGGCAAGGAGAAGTGGACCTTCAAGGGTGAGGCCCCCACCGGAGACCGTGCCCCCGATCCGGTGTCCACTCCCGGCGGCTTCGTCCTGCCCACAGCCGACGGTGTCGTCTGCCTCAACGCCGCCGACGGCAAGGAACGCTGGCGGGCCGAAGGCGGTACGGACCTCGACATCGCCTCCGCGGGCGCGTACACGATGGTCCGGCACACCCGCACCGCCCGGCTGCTCCAGAGCCGCCGAACGGTACGCGTCCTGCGTTCCGCCGACGGCCGCACGTTGTGGAAGGGCGAGTTCACGGCAAGCCTCGGCAACAGCGACCCACTGGCCACGGGCCGGACACTCGCCTTCCTGGACCCCCAGGACAACCTGCGCGGCATCCGCCTCACCGTCCCCCGTAAGGACTGAGGCTCGCTGGGCATCCGGCATCCGGCAGTCGGCTCAAGAGCCGGAGTTGCCGGCCACGTCCCCGTACACCTTTCGGTGAAATTGCGGGAACCGCGCCGCATCCGGGTCGAGGAGATCGATGAGCTCGACCAACTGCTGCTGCAGGGCCCGCAGGCGGGCGAGCGCCGGCACGGCGTCCTCCGCGATCTCATCCACGTCGGCCAGCAATTCCGCGAACCACGCGGCGAAGGCACTGTCGGTGTCGAGCCGGGCGCAGAACTCGGCGTAATCGAGACAGCGGCGACGGCCCGGCTCACTGTCCGGGTGGATCATTACGCCACCGATGGCGCGCTGCTGTATGCGGAAGAGCCGCAGTGCGTCGTGCTGGTTGAACGAGCCGTTGAAGGTCTCAGATATGCGATAGAGCTGCGTGACGACCTTACGGTTCTCCCCGCTGTTGCCCAGGTCGAGGAACTGCAGATCACGGCGGAGGATCTCCACCCATCCCAGGTACTCGGCGAGAACGAACACCGTGCTGCGCCGGGCCAATTCCGCTTCCCGCTCGGTGCCGTGCACGAGGAAGATGGTCAAATATCCCCTGGCCGGTCCTGGGGTGGTGTCCCGCTCGTGACCGGTCAGGATGTTGAACAGGCGGCTCTGCAAGTCGAACGTCGCCCAGGCGAGGGACGCACTGTAGCGGTCCATGTAGTCGAGCCGCTCCACCTTCCGGATCCGGCGCTGCTGCCAGTACCCCAGGACCGCCGCCGTCGCCGCGCTGCACACGGCGACGGCCGCTGCGAGCCAGCTGAGAGCGTCCATGGTCCAAAACTAGGGGTTCCGGGCCACCAACGCCCAGTGATTCAGGGGAAGTTCGCCGAGAAACGGACGGCAGCGACTCCAGGCCCGACGCACTTCGCGCGCACGCCCGACACGCCACCGGTTTGGCGCGCTCGCCCCCTCCTCCTCCCCCCTCCTACGTTTGCGGACCTGATGCCTCGTGATCGACTTCCCTTGCCCCGGCGACGCCACCCGCCTAAAGTGAATGCGCTTTCATAGGCTCAGGCCCCTGCCGGGCCGCAACGGACTCGGGGGATTCCACCCAGTGAGCACAGCCCCCACGGTGTACGACGTCGCCGAACGGTCCGGCGTGTCCATCGCCACCGTGTCGCGCGTCTTCCGCACGCCCGACACGGTCCGCGCGCCGACCCGCGAGCGGGTCCTCGCGGCCGCCCGTGAGCTCGGCTACGTACCCAGTGGCAATGCCCGCGGCCTCGCCAGCCGCTCCACGGGTGTGCTCGGCCTGTGCCTGCCCGACTACTCCGACCCGGACGTCGAGTCCGAGGCGGAGCACGGCCCGGGCGACGAGGCGGAGGACGACGCCGCGGTGCTCTACGCCGACCAGATCATCCGCGGCATGGAACGGGCCGCGCGCCGCCACGGGTACGCGCTGCTGATCGCGGCCTCGCCCAAGGGCGGCCCGGAGAGCCAGGTCGCGAAGGTGGCGGGCCGGTCCGACGGGTTCGCGGTGATGGCCCGAACCGTACCGACAGAGGACCTGGAGGTCATCGCACAGCGCCAGCCAGTGGTCATGCTGGCCGGGCCGCGCGAGCCCGACGTCCTCGACCACCTGGACCACGTCGAGGTCGCCAACGCCGACGGTCAGCGCGAACTCACCCGGCACCTCATCGAGGACCACGGTCTGCGTCGGCTCACCTACGTCGGCGCCGCCGAGGACTCACCGGACGTTCGGGCCCGTTTCCGCGGCTACGTGGAGGCCTGCCGCGCCGCCGGAATCCCCGCGCCCGAGGAACCCGATGTCAGCGTCGGCATGATGACGCAGGCCGAGGGCGCCCGCGCCGCCGACGCCCTGCTCGACCGGCCCGGCGAGCGGCCGCAGGCCGTGCTGTTCGCCAACGACCAGCTGGCGGTCGGCGCCCTGCACTCCTTCGAGCGCCGGGGTATGCGGGTGCCGGAGGACATCGCGGTCACCGGCTTCGACGGCATCGCGCTCGGCCGCCTGGTGCGGCCCGCGCTCACCACGGTGCACCAGCCGATGCGGCAGATGGGCGAGGAGGCGGTGGAACTGCTCGTACGCCGTCTGACCGGGCGCGGGGGCGGCACTCCGGTCTCGAAGGTGCTGCCCGTGTCGGTCGTGCGCCGGGCCAGTTGCGGGTGTGCGGGGCACGTGAAGTAGATCCCCCCCAAGCCGGGAGCGTACGTGGGGCGGTGGCCGCCCCACATCGTCCACCGCCCCTCGCCTCACCTCACCTCAGCACGCGGGCGAAGAAGTCCGCGGTGGCGGCGTCCAGTCCGGCCTGCTCCGCCTGCGTCCCCTCGTACTCGAAGTGCCCGGCCTCAAGCACCCGCAGCTCCCGCGGCCCGGCCAGCGCGTTGTGCACCGCGAACTGGCCGTGCGGCGGCACCGACGGGTCGAAGAGCGCCGCGGCCACCAGGACCGGCTTGCGCAGCCGGCCCGCCGCCGTCGCCGCGTCAAAGTAGCCCAGCACGTCGACGACCTCGGGGTGCTCCGCGTGGTACCGGCGCACGGCCGCGCCGCTGCCGACACAGTCCAGGGTCAGCCGCAGCGGATGGTTGCCGAACGTCGGCACCGTCAGCTGCCCCGCGGCGAACCGCTCGTCCCACGGCAGCGCCAGGGCGCCGAGCCCGCCGCCGAAGCTCACACCGAGGTACCCCAGGCGCGGGTCAGGACCGTTCAGCCCCGGTACGAGTTCCAGCAGCGCCGACGCGGCACACCACAGGTCGGCGACACACCCGCCGATGACGTAGGTGTCACGCGAGGCGATCCCGTGCAGGACGTGGTCCGCGGCGACGGACGGCACGTCGGGCAGCAGGCCGCGGTCCGGCATGCCGCGCACGCACGGCAGGATCGCCGCGGACCGGGGCAGCGGCAGCGGCACGTCGGGGCCGACCTCGTCCCGGCCTCCGTAACCGTGTCCGACGACGAAGCCGTGCTCCGGCTCCCCTTCGGCGGGCAGCACGAGCCAGCCACCGAGCCGGACGCCGCCCACGGAGGCGTACGACACCTCATGGATGCGCACGCCGTCCCGCTCCTCAACGAGCCGTCCGACCTCGGGCCTCGGGCCCACCGCGCGGGCCGCCTCGTAGCGCGAGCGCCAGAACGCGTCGAAGTCGGCGGGGGCCTGTGGCGCGGGGATGCGCAGCAGCTCGTTCAGCCCCCGGCCGTAGGCGGGGTCGAAGGGGAAGTCGTGCGCGAAGTCGCGGGCCGAGCGGTCGCCGCCGTCGACTGTGCCGTGGGTCATGGCCGAGACCTTAGATCAGGAGGTATGACCTACTGGGGGCGGCCCCGCTTGCCCCCTGATGTCACGTGATGTCTCCATCTCAATGTCATGTGATGTCTGCCTTTCGATGTCACATGATGTCTACCTCTTGATGTCACGTGACACCTCCCTCCCGATGTCACCTGGCGGCTTTCCGTTGATGACACTCCCGCGATGTCACTGCCGTTACGAGAGTGTGACCAAGCCTCTATTGCCACATCGGGAGCGTTCTTACAGAGTGATGTATGCGCTTACAAACAGCGCTTACATTCCACGGTCCGCTCAAGGAGGAGCCGTCCATGAACCGCCGAGCCACCACCGCCGCGATCGGGGTCACCCTGGCGTCCGCACTCACCCTGACCGCTTGCGGCGGCTCCGGCGGCGACCAGGTCAAGGCTGATGCGAAGCAAGCGCTCACGGTGTGGGCCATGGGCACCGAGGGTGAGAAGCTCGCCGACGTCGCCAAGGTCTACGAGAAGGCCAACCCGAACATCACGGTCGAGGTGACCCCGATCGGCTGGGACGTCGCCCACCAGAAGCTGGTCTCGGCCGCCGCGGCGAACAAGCTGCCCGACGTGATGCAGATGGGCGGCAGCTACCTCACCGAGTTCGCGGACATGGGCGCCCTGGAGAAGGTCGACACCAAGACCTTCAAGGAGAAGGACTACTTCCCGGCCGGCTGGAAGCAGGGCCAGTACGACGGTGACACCTACGGTGTGCCGTGGTACGTCGACACCCGCGCGCTCTTCTACCGCACCGACCTGGCGAAGAAGGCCGGCATCGACAAGGCGCCGGCCACCATGGCCGAGCTGCGGGAGGCCGCCGAGAAGTTCCAGGACAAGGCCGGCACCAAGTGGGGCCTGTCCATCCAGCCGGGCGGCCTCGACACCGTGCAGAGCTTCTACCAGTTCCTGTACTCGGCGGGCGGCCAGCTCGTCACGGAGGACGGCAAGGCCGTCGCCAAGAGCCCCCAGGCCATCAAGGCCCTTGAGAACTACGGCAGTTACTTCAAGAAGGGCCTGAGCGATAAGTCCGTGCGCCCGGGCTACGACGTGACGAAGGACTTCAACAACGGCTCCGTGCCGATGTTCTTCGGCGGCCCCTGGCACATGGGTCTGCTGGACGACAACTACCCGGACCTGAAGGGCAAGTGGGCCGTCGCCAACGTGCCCGCCGACGAGACCTCCGCCTCCATGGCAGGCGGCTCGGCGCTGACGATCTCCGCGGACAGCGAGCACAAGGCCGCCGCCAAGGAACTGGTGAAGTACCTCACCGACACCAAGGGCCAGGCCGACTGGTACCAGCGCACCAAGGACCTCCCGGCCAATGTGAACGCCTGGAAGTCCGGCGAGCTGGCCACCGACCCGGACATGAAGGTCTGGAAGACCCAGATGGAGTCGGCGAAGGCCTCCCCGGCCCAGCCCAAGTGGACCGAGATCACCTCGAAGGTCGACACCGCGATCGAGAAGGTCGCCCAGGGCAAGGCCTCGGCGAAGAGCGCGCTCGACGCGGCCAACACCGAGATCGAAGGCCTCGTGCAGAAGTAGCCGCACCGTCGGGGCGGCGGTGGCCGCCGCCCCATGAAGCAACTCCCCCACCCCGGCGTCCCGCGTGCTCCCCGCACCCGGACGTGCGCAGGACGCCGGAAGCCCGAAGGACGGACCATGTCCACCACGACACCCACCCCCGCACCGTCCGGAGCCGTCAAGGCCCCGGACGGCGGCCCCCAGGACGGCGGCGGCACGAAGCGGCGCAGGAAACGCTCGATGGGGAAGCAGAACCTGGCCGGCTGGCTGTTCTCCACCCCGTTCCTGGCGCTGTTCGCGGTCTTCATGCTCTTCCCGATCATCGCGACGCTCGTGATGAGCTTCACGGACTTCGCGCAGCGCAACGTCCGGCAGCCGCTCGACGCGAAGTTCGTCGGCTTCGACAACTACGTGAAGCTGTTCGGCGACGACCAGTTCCTGCGGGCGCTGTTCAACACCGCGTACTTCGTGGTCGTCGGGGTGCCGCTGACCATCGGTCTCGGGCTGTTCGTCGCGGTGCTGCTCAACAATGGGATCGACCGGGCCCGTACGTTCTTCCGCGTCGGCTTCTACGCTCCCGTGGTCACCACCATCGTCGCCGTGGCGATCGTGTGGCGGTTCGTGCTCGACCCGTCCGACGGCCTCATCGCCGGGCTCGGCGACGAACTCGGCTTCACCGCACCGGACTTCCTCGGCTCCGAGACCTGGGCCATGCCGTCGCTGATCCTGATGGCGGTGTGGCGCAACCTCGGCACCGTGATGGTCCTGATGATCGCCGGGTTGCAGGCCATCCCGACGGAGGTCCGCGAGGCCGCCCGGCTCGACGGGGCGGGCGCCTGGCAGGAACTGCGCCGGATCACGGTGCCGCTGCTGCGCCCGACCCTGCTGTACGCCACGGTCATCACCACGATCGGCTACCTCAACGTCTTCGAGGAGCCGTTCGTGATGACCCAGGGCGGCCCCTCCGACGCCACGCTGACCGTGTCCCTCGACATGTACAAGCAGGGCTTCAGCTTCTTCAACATGGGCTATGCGAGCGCGATGGCGTACGTCCTGTTCGTTGTGATCATGGGCATCACGGTGCTGCAGCTGCGACTGATGAAGGACAACACGAAATGAGCGCCGTCACCCCCACCGGCCGCCGCCCCGACGGGCGGGCCCGCAAGCCCCTGCTCTACGTCGTCGCCTCGCTCGGCCTGCTGGTCATGGCCACCCCCTTCCTCTGGATGGCGCTCAGCGCCTTCAAGACGAAGAAGGACCTCACCGCGAGCCCGCCGGTGTGGATCCCGAGCGAGTGGACGCTGCGGAACTTCAGCGACCTGCTCGACCAGCTCGACATGCCGCGGTACTTCCTGAACTCGGTGATCGTCGCGGTCCTCGTGACCGTGTGCAATCTGCTGTTCTGCTCGATGCTCGGCTACGCGCTGGCCAAGCTGAACTTCAGCGGCCGCTCGAAGGTCTTCGGTGTCGTGCTCGCCGCCCTGATGGTCCCGGCGAACCTGATGGTGCTTCCGCTGTTCGTCCTGATCAACCAGCTGAACCTGCTGGACACGTACGCGGGTCTGGTGCTGCCCTTCGCCGCCGGCGCCTTTGGTGTCTTCCTGATGCGGCAGTTCATGCAGTCCATCCCCGACGAGCTGCTCGAAGCGGCCCGGATGGACGGCGCGGGCGAGTGGTACATCTTCTGGCGCATCGTGCTTCCGCTGGTCAAGCCGGCCCTCGCGACGCTGACGATCTTCACGTTCCTCGGGTCCTGGAACAACTTCATCTGGCCGCTCATCGCGACCAACGACCCGGACAAGTACACCCTCCCGGTGGCCCTCGCGACGTTCGCCAACGACCCCAACCGCACGGTCGGCGGCGGCAACGGAATGCTCATGGCGGGCTCGCTGCTCGTCGTCCTGCCCGTGCTGCTCGTCTTCGCCGTCCTGCAGCGGCACTTCACCCAGGGCATCGCCACCGCCGGCATGAAGTGACCGGCGTTCCCCGGTCATGAAGTGACCGGCCCCCTCCCACACGTACGCAGCACGCAGCACGCAGAAAGACAGGCACCACCATGACGCCCACCCCTGCCCGCACGCCCTTCCCCGACGGCTTCCTGTGGGGTGCTTCCACCGCCGCCCACCAGATCGAGGGCAACAACATCAACAGCGACTGGTGGCGCAAGGAGCACGACCCGGCCGCCGGGATCCAGGAGCCGAGCCTGGACGCCTGCGACAGCTACCACCGCTGGGAGCAGGACATGGACCTGCTCGCCGAACTCGGCTTCACCGACTACCGGTTCAGCGTCGAGTGGGCCCGCATCGAACCGGCCCGCGGCCACTTCTCGCGCGCCGAGATCGCCCACTACCGCCGCATGGTCGAGGGCGCGCTCGCCCGCGGCCTGCGCCCGAACGTGACCCTGCACCACTTCACGATCCCGCAGTGGTTCGAGGACCTGGGCGGCTTCACCGCCGAGGGCGCCGTGGAGCTGTTCGCGCGGTACGTGGAGGAGTGCGCGCCGATCATCGCGGACGGCGTCCGCCACGTGTGCACCCTCAACGAGCCGAACATGATCGCCGTGATGGCCGGGCTCGCCAAGCGCGGTGACCAGGGCTTCCCGCCCGCCGGTCTGCCCTTCCCCGACGAGGAGACCACGCACGCGGTCATCGCGGCACACCACGCCGCCGTGAAGGCCGTGCGTGCCATCAACCCGGAGATCCAGGTGGGCTGGACCATCGCCAACCAGGTCTACCAGGCGCTGCCCGGCGCCGAGGAGGTCACGGCCGCGTACCGCCACCCCCGCGAGGACATCTTCATCGAGGCGGCGCGCGGCGACGACTGGATCGGCGTGCAGTCCTACACCCGCACGAAGATCGGCACGGACGGCCCCGTCCCGGCCCCGGCGGACGCCGAGCGCACGCTCACAACGTGGGAGTACTACCCCGAGGCCGTCGGCCACGCGCTGCGGCACACCGCCGAGATCATCGGCCCTGACACCCCGCTGATCGTCACCGAGAACGGCATCGCCACGGACGACGAGCAGCGCCGCGTCGACTACTACGCGGGCGCCCTCGACGCCGTCGCGGCCTGCCTCGACGACGGGCTCGACGTCCGCGGATACCTCGCCTGGAGCGCCCTCGACAACTACGAGTGGGGCACCTACAAGGCGACGTTCGGCCTCATCGGCTGGGACCGCGAGACCTTCGCCCGTACGCCCAAGCCCGCCGCCCACTGGCTGGGCGGCCTCGGCCGGGAGCAGGCCCTGCCGCGCCTGTGACCGCGGGCACGACCACCGACCCGGGGCGGGGACCAAGCCCCCGTTGTCCCGCCCCTGAGGCCCGCGATCCTGACTTCGCGGGCCGCCGGGCGGGGCCGGCGCACCCCTGATGTGCGTCGGCCCCGCCCACCCCCGTCCCCCACACGAGCACCACGAACTTCCCTTCCACGTCCGCCCTTTCGGAAGAAGGACCTTCATGGACCGCCGTACGTTCCTGACCGCGGCGAGCGCCGGTGGCGCCGCCCTGACGCTGGGTGCCGCGCCCTTCGCCTCGGCTGCGCCCGCCGCCCCGGCTCCGTCGCTGTTGCGCACCTGGTTCCGTTCGACGTATCGCTCGATCGAGGCGATGACCACCGACTTCGGCCTCGTCACGGACAAGGCCGACGTGAGCGGGTCCGGCGACCCGGTGCCGTCTGTGCAGACCTCGCCGACGAACATCGGCTGCGGGCTCTGGTCGACGGCCGCCGCCGGCGGACTCGGTGTCATCGACCGGGACACCATGGAGCGCCGGCTCGCGAGGACCGTCTCGGCGGTGGAGAAGCTGGAGCGGGCGCACGGCTTCTGGTTCAACTGGTACGACGCGCACGACGGTTCGCTCCTGACGTCCTGGCCGGAGACGGGTGACACCGTCCGCCCGTTTCTGTCGTCGGTGGACAACGCATGGCTCGTCGCGGGCCTGCGGATCGCCGCCCACGCCTCCCCGGCGCTGCGCCCGCGCGTCGCGAAGCTGCTGGCCGACGCCGACTGGTCGTACTACTACACGCCCTACGACGCGGCCGACCCGGTCGCGGGCCCCGGGCAGCTCCGGGGTGGCTTCTGGCCCGACAAGCCCGGCAAGGGCGAGCCGACGGGCCACCATTATGGCGCCCTCAACACCGAGCCCCGTATGGCGAGTTACCTCGGGATCGCCGACGGCAGCCTGCCCACCGAGCACTACTGGCACCTGTCGCGCACGATGCCGCCGGGAGCGGGCCAGGAGCAGGAGCCCGAGGGCTCGTACGGCACGTTCGACGGGGTCCGGGTCTGGCAGGGCCACTACACGTACCGGGGCCGCAAGCTGGTACCCACCTGGGGCGGGTCGATGTTCGAGGCGCTGATGGTGCCGCTGTTCGTGCCGGAGGCGCAGTGGTCCCCGCGCTCGTGGGGCACGACGCACACCCGGTACGTCCGCGGCCAGATCGAGCACGGCCTGGAGGAGGCGGCGTACGGCTACTGGGGTTTCTCCCCCGCCAACATCCCCGAGGGCGGCTACCGCGAGTACGGTGTCGACGCCCTCGGCATGCAGGAGGAGGGCTACAACTCCCTCGGCGTCGTCACCCCGCACGCCTCCTTCCTCGCCCTTCCGTACGCCCGCGCGGAGGCCGTCGCGAACCTCGAGGCGCTCGACGCGGACTTCGGTGCGTACGACCGCCGTTACGGCTTCCGGGACTCGGTGAACGTGACGACGGGCCGGGTCAGCGACTTCGTACTGGCCCTGGACCAGGGCATGATCGCGGCCGCCCTCGCCCAGGAGCTGAGCCCCGGCCTGCTGCAACAGCCCTTCCGCACGGGCGGCTTCGCCTCACGGGTACGCCCGCTGCTCGCGAAGGAGCGCTTCTCCGTCTGAGCCGACCGGCCCGGACGCCTTGGACCGGTGCCGCGACCGTGGCCGCTGTGGGGGCGCCCCGGTCGCGGCGCCACATTCCTCCCGCACCCGTACGTGTGCCACCCGGGGTCAGGCCTCCGGCGACACGGTCGCGGTGACCGGTGTGCCCGCCTCCACGGTGCGGCTGACCGTGCACAGACGGTCGTGCGAGCTCTTCACGGCCCGCGGCAGGATCGCGCGGGACCGGTCGCCCTCCGGCCCGTCGGGGAACGTGACATGGAAGGTGACCGCGAGATCCGTCATCCGGTTGCCGCCCTCGTCCTCGACCTTGTCACCGGACGCCGTGATGGTGAACGAGGTCGGCTCGGCGTGCCGGGTCGTGGCGGCCTCCACGTCGACCGCGGTGCAGCCGCCGAGCGCGGCGAGCAGGAGCTCGACCGGGGTGAAGTCCTCATCCGAACCGGTACCGAAGGTCACGGTGCCCCCACGGACGTTGGTCGCGGTGAACCGGCCCGGACCGGCACGTTCGATGGACACGGAGCGCAACGCGTTGTCAGTCATGGCACTGACAGTAGTGTCCGGGCGCGCGGGCTGCCGAGCAGCGCGCCCCGGACATGCCACGTCGCACGGCCGAGCCCGCCGCCCCCGGTCTACCGAGTGCCTTCGGTGCAGATCGTCTCACCGAAGGTCAAGTGCGCAGTTCAGGCGGCTGAAGGATCGAGACCAAAGTCGTACTCATCCAGTGGTCTCGGAGACTTTCGACCGATGTCTGGCCCGCCAAGGCCTGCGTAGCTTGAGAGAGAGCGAACGGGACGGCCCCATGGTGAACGGGACGGACCCATGGCGAGAGGACGGACCGAGGAGTGAGAACGGCGATGGTCAAGAGTGAGCCCCACATCACCGTGCGGTTGCCCGAGGCGTGGCTGTGGGCCGTCATCCTGATCGGGGCCGGGCTGGGCGTCGGTGCCGCGTTCGCCGTGGGCCCGCTCGCAAACTGGATGATCAGCTTCTTCGACGGCGCACCGGGCCCGCTGAAGCTTGCGGCCGCGCTGCCACGGGTGTGGGCCGTGCCGGTGCTGGCGCTCGTCGGCGGTGCGGCCGGGGCCTTGGTGGCGGGCATTTGGCGCGGGGAGAATCCCGTGGTCGAGGTGCACGCCGATGGCGTCGTCGTCCACGACGCCGCCGGTAGCCGCCACGTGGAACGGGCCCGGATCGCCGAGGTGTTCACCGACGGCCGCGAGCTGGTGCTGCGCGATGCCGACGGCCTGGAGAACGTCCGTACCCGGGTCGACAGCGGCCTCGCGGGTCGTCTGCGGTCCGCTTTCGAGCAGCAGGGCTACTCCTGGCGCGGCACCGTCGACCCGCACGAGGCCGACTACACCCCGTGGGTCGACAACGCGCCCGGCCTCGATGAGCGGACCCACACTCTGCTGCGGAAGCGACAGCGTGCCCTCGCCGACGACCGGACCGGTGCCGCCGACGAAGCACGCGAGGAGCTGCGTGCCATCGGAGTCAGCGTGCGGGACCGCGACGAGGTCCAGCAATACCGCAAGGTGTGAACTCGCCCTTCATCGAGAACCGCTCAAGGTTCGGTGCCACAGTTCAGTCTTCGGGGGTGTGTTGAGGGCCGGCCGGGACTGGGGCTGAGCGGCAGTTCCCGTGGTCCTCGGCGGCGCCTCCGGAGGGTGGCCGGTGCCGGAGCGCGTGCGGTGGTGTGGCTGCGGGGCCAGGGGGGGCTCGTGGCGGCGGTTGGTGTGGGTGTTCACTTCCGGATCATCACGGAGCCAGGGTGGGGGACGCGCGTCGGGCTGCGTCCCGGACGACGCTCGGCTCGCGCGTGGCGTACGCGTCGATGACCGAAGACGTCGCCGGGTCCAGCGCCGCGACGACGAACCGCCTCCCACCCAGAGGCCGATCGCCGTCAACTCGCCACTACCTGAAGCGAGTTGACGGACAGTTGCCACCGCACTGCGCGCCACCGCCGCATCCCGTCGTGGACGCACAACAGCCCAGCAGGTCAAGTCAGGTCAGGTCCTCATCAGTGGGAGCGGTCAGCGAATGACTCCCGCGGTGGAGGCGGCGAGCAACCAGTCCGGATACTCCCCCATGAGCTGGTCGTAGAGGAGTCCGTCGGGGATGAGCTTGGGGTCCGTGCCCGCCAGGAAGAAGCCGGCGTTGTCGACGATCCGCTTCTTCGGTACGGCCAGCTCGTCGAGCTTGTGCAGGAACTTGAACTCGTCGTCGCCATAGCCGATGAACTGCCAGAAGATCGGCAGCTGAGCTGCCTTGCACAGGGTCTGCTCCGCAGCTCGGCGCGAGTCCGGGGAGCCGTCGGTCTGGAAAATGACGAACGCGGGCGTCTTGGTGCCTCTGTCGAGGTAGTGGGTGATGACGGCGTCCATGGCTCCGGCGTAGTTCGTGGTGCCCATGTGGCCCAGTGCTTCGTGCACTTCGGCGATCCGGCCGACGTAGTTGTCGAGGCTGAGGTCGATGGCGTCGTGGGCCTCGGTGTCGAAGAAGACGAGGGGCACGACGCCGTCGTCGTCCAGGTTCACGGACAGGGCGAGAGCCTGTTCGGCGAGGTGCTGCATGCTGCCGTCCTTGTAGTAGCGGCGCATGCTTCCGGACCGGTCGAGGACGAGGTAGACGGCGGCTTGGCGCCCGGTGAGGCCCTGCTTCCGCAAGGAGACGGCGGCCGTCTTCGTGAGGCTGACGAGCCCGGTGGGAATCTTCTCGACGTCGATCGGCATACGGGGGTGCTCCTTGCGTGGTCGTGGGTGGTTGACGGCTGGACCGCCTGATCGCCCCGGAGGCATCAATTGCCCGGCCCTGCACCTCGGATGGCACACCTCTCGGAGCCGGCCTCGCGACGCAGTCACGCAGCCACGTCACGAGAGCGTCCTGTGCTCGTATCAATAAAGGTTGAATCCCCCCTACTCAGCCCCTCCCCCCTTCTAGGATTGTCTCAGCGGCTTCTCCAAGGGGGTATGGAGATGGACCCTACGGTCACGGCAGCGGCCACTGCTCTGGTGAGGGCGCCGGCCACAGACGCCTGGGGACAGCTCAGGGCCCGAGTGTTGCAGGCTCGCAGGTCCGGCGACGCCGCCGTGGAGGAAACTCTCATCCACCGGTGCCGACGCATTCTTGACCAGCGTGTCCGCCACGACCCCGCCCCATACTCGGAGTTGAGGAACCTTCCCGGCCGGCGCCCGGTGCCCGCGCTCGGCGCGCGCGAGCGGGCCGTCGTGCGGTCCACCGTGCAACATGCCACTGCCTTCAGGGGTGTTGACATCCAGGCGCGCCAAGATGTCAACGTCCCTGTCCCGCCTCCCCCATGACCGACGCAGAGCACTCCCCGCAGCCCCATGTCGAGCAACGCGCGAGCGCCTCGGGCACCGCGGAGGTCACCCAGGCGGGCCGGGACGTCCACCAGGCCACCCACGTGTACGAGGCACCGGCTCCGGCGCGGCCGTCCGTCACCCGTGGTCTACGCCGAGACTTTCCCCACTTCACAGGCCGTGAGACAGAGTTGACGAGCCTGCTGCACGCGGCGGGATCGGACCATGTGCGCATCCGGACCGTCGACGGCATGCCGGGCGTCGGCAAGACCGCCCTCGTCACCCGGGCGGCACACCTCCTCGGGAAGCAGTTCCCCGACGGACAGTTCTTCGTCGATCTGCGCGCCCATGCTCCGGGCCAGTCCGCCGCGGATCCACACGACGTGCTCGCGAATCTGCTGGCCGGACTCGGGATCGACCCTCGCAGCCTGCCCGCGACGCTCGAAGGCCGCAGCGGCCTGTGGCGCGACCGGCTCGCGACCCGACGCGTCCTGCTGGTTCTCGACGATGCCGCGAACAGCGACCAGATCGAGCCGCTGTTGCCCGGCGGCGCCGACTGCCTGACCCTGGTGACCAGCCGACGCCGTCTGGTCGACTTCGACGGTGGCGAGCCGCTGCCTCTGAACACTCTGCCGCATGCCGAGGCAGTGGCTCTGTTCAGCCTCTTGGCCCACCACGCCCCGCCCCATCCCGCCCCGGACCCGTCCGCCGTGGTGAACCAGCTGGTCCGGCTCTGCGGGCACCTGCCGTTGGCCATCGTGCTGCTCGCCGGGCGCTTGGCCCACCGGCCGACCTGGACCGTGGCCGACCTCGCGGCCGACTTCGCCGACGCCACGGGCCGGCTCGGCCACCTGGTGGCCGGCACACGCGCGGTGGACGCCGCGTTCCGGCTGTCGTACCAGAATCTGCCCCCGGGCAGCCGACAGCTCTTTCGCCGACTGAGCCTGCATCCCGGCCCGGACATCGACTCCCGCGCGGCCGCGGCCCTGAGCGGCGTCCCGCACGAGCAGGCGGCGGAGGAACTCGAAGCGCTGTACACGGATCATCTGCTGGAGGAAGTGGCCCCGCGCCGATATCGGCTCCACGACCTCCTGCGCGAATTCGCCTCCAAGCTCTGCACCGACCACGAACCTGCCGTCGAACGCGAACTCGCGCTGGAGCGGCTCCTGACGTACTACCGGCGCATGATCGCATCGGCCGAAGAAGTCATCGCCGCACACCGTCGGGGAACGCCGGTGCTGCCCAATGCGCACCGAGCCCTGACATGGCTGCGCACGGAGCGCGCCAATATCCTGGCGTGCCTCGATCACGCCGGCTCCCACGATCTGCCGGCCCATGTGGTCGAGCTGGACGCGGCGCTGGCCCCGCACCTGTTGCGCGAGGGGCCCTGGCCCCAGGCCACCGCACTTCATCAGCGTGCGGCCAGAACGGCGCATCAAAGCGGGGACCTGAGTGGTGAGGCACGCGCTCTCAACCGAATCGGCCTGGTCCGGTACATGACGGCCGACTACGCGGTGTCGAGCGACTTCCACGAGCGCGCCCTGTCACTCTTCGAGGGGCTCGCGGACCGGCACGGACAGGCCGACACCCTCAACCACTTGGGCAGGGTCCGTGCCACCACCGACGACTACGAGGCCGCGACCGACTTCCACGAGCGCGCACTGGCACTGTTCGAGAGACTCGCCGACCAGCACGGTCAGGCCACCGCACTGCACGGCCTCGCCCGCGTCCGGTACATGACGGCGCACTACACCGCATCGACGGACTTCAACCAGCGCGCCCTGACGCTGTTCAGCGCGCTGGGTGACCTCCGAGGCCAAAGCAATGTGCTCCTCGGCCTCGGCTTCGTCCACTATCTGACCGGGAACTGCACCGAGGCCGCGGACCTCCACGAACGCGCCCTGGCAACGTTCGAAGAGCTCGGCGACCGTCACGGACAGGCGAGCGCCCTCCAGGACCTCGGCCGCGTACGTTTCATCACCGGGGACTACCCGGCAGCCGCGGACCTCCACGAGCGAGCTCTGTCTCTCTTCGAGGAACTCGGCGACCGCCACGGACAAGCGAACGGCCTCAACAACGTGGGCCGCGTCCGGTACGTGACCGGGAACTACGCCGCAGCCGCGGACCTCCACGAACGCGCCCTGGCGCTCTTCGAAGAGCTCGGCGACCGCCACGGACAGGCGAACGGCCTGATCCACTTGGGACGCCAGCGGTACGCCACGGGCGACTTCGCAGGCGCCGCCGCCCTGCACGGGCAAGCCCTGGCCCTCTGCGAGGAGATAGGCAACCGCCACGGCAAGGCCAACGCTCTCCATGAACTCGGCCGCGCGTTGTACGCGACGGCCGAGCGCGCGGAAGCCAGGGCGCTCTACGAACAGGCCCTGCAGCTCTTCCAGGCCGTGGCAGATCCACAGGGCGAAGCCGAGGTCTGGAACAGCCTGGGCACCCTGCGGACCGACACCGCCACGCCCCAGGACGGGATTGCCGCACACCAAAAGGCCCTGGCCCTCGCGCGCCACGCACACAGCCCCATCGACGAAGCAACCGCACTGGAGGGCTCCGCACGGAGCCGGATGCTCGCCGGCGACTTCGAAGGCTGCATGGCGGATCTGAGGCTGGCCGTACGGATCTACGACCGGATCGGAGCCGCGGCAGTCAAATCCCCCGGAAACGTGTCCCGGTGAGAACCCGATTGCCTACTCGGTGAACAGCGGCTTTACGGTCAACCGCGGGCCGTCACTCGCCCACGACCGCCTCGAGGTGACCGAGCAGTTCCTCGGCGACCGCGTCGCGCTGTGCGCCCACCGGGATCCAGTAGTCGCTCATGTCACCGCTCTCGACGCCCTCTTCACTGTTGAAGCGCACCCGAAGCGCCGGCTTCAGCGCCTACCGTGCCCCCGCATGCCGTCGAGGACGTAGCCGGTGCGCCGGTCGTAGTCCTCGCGGGGCGGGCGGGTTCCGTGCTTGAGGACGAGGGCGCTGTCGTGGAGGAGCGCGTGGAGGTCGTCGGCCGTGAACTCCGGGCGCAGGACGCCGGCGGTCCGGCCCGCGGCGACGAGTTCTTCGTTGATCTCGCCTCCCGCCCGGCAGATCTCCATGAGGCTCGGCGCGTCCGGGTAGGCCTGCAGCATGGTGTCGACGGTGGCCGGCTGACGGTACTGCAGGTCGCGGATGGCGGTGACGTAGTACATCAGCCGTTCCCAGACGTCGCCGATGGCTCGGCTGCGGTCGATGATGGCGTAGATCTCCGCGGCGACGACCTCGGCGATGACGGCTTCGATGAGGCCGATCCGGCCGCCGAACCGGTTGAAGATCGTGCCCTTGCTCACCCCCGCCGCCTTGGCGACCTCCTCCAGCGGCACCGACAGGCCGCGGCCCTGGAAGGCGCCGATCGCGGCGGTGCGGATCTGCTCGGCGTTGCGCTTGGCGTCGGCGCGCAGTCGAGGCTGCCGTTCCTGGCCCGAGGACGTCGCTCCGGCTGCACCGGCCATCACTGAACTCCGTCTCTCTCCGCACTGCCGTCCACGTAATTTGACTCGGTGAGTCAGTTTACCTACGGTCGCACTCACAAGTGAAACTGACCAGTGGAGTCAACTTAACCGGAAGGTCCCATCATGATCGTCGTCACTGGCGCCACCGGCGGGCTCGGCGGTGCCACCGTCGAGCACCTGCTCCAGCGGATGCCCGCCGACCAGGTCGCCGTCAGCGTCCGCGATGCCGCGAAGGCGCAGCACCTCGCCGACCGCGGTGTCCGGGTACGGCAGGGCTCCTACGAGGAGCCGGCCGCGTTGCGCGAATCGTTCGCAGGCGCCGAGCAGGTACTGGTGGTGTCCGGCAACGACCCGTCGGCCGACATGATCGGCCTGCACCGCAATGCCGTCGAAGCCGCGGTCGAGGCCGGCGTCCGACGGATCGTCTACACCAGCCAGCAGGGCGCCGTTCCGGGCAACCCCTACCTGCCCTCGGAGTTCCACATCGCCACCGAAGCGATCCTCGCCGGGTCCGGGGTCGCTTGGACCGCGCTCCGCAACGGCGCCTACGGTCCCCTCGACCAAGTGCTCGGCCCCTGGCGCCAGACCGGCCGGATCGTCCAGCCTGCGGACGGCCCCGTCCCGTACACCGATCGCGACGACATCGCCGAGGCCACCGCGGCTCTCCTCGCCGGCGACCGCACCGTCGACGGCCCCGTCAACCTCACGGCACCGGCAGCCGTCACCTTCGACGACCTCGCCGAGATCGCCTCGCGTCTCACCGGCCGCACCGTCCAGCGCATCGTCGTGGACGACGAGCAGTGGGTTGCCGACCAGATCGCAAACGGCACCCCGGAACCGGTGGCCCGGCTCATCCTCACCTGGCACCAGGCCGGCCGGGCCGGCTACTTCACCGAGACCGGCCCCCTGCTGGGTGAGCTCCTGGGCCGCGAGCCGCGCAGTGCGGTGGAGCGGCTTGCGGCGCAGGGCTGAGGTTCGGCTCCGCCCAGCCCGTAGGGGCGTTGATGTGCGTAATGTGCGCGATATGCGTGATGTACGGGTGGTGCTGATCGGTGGGACGTCGAACGTCGGAAAGTCGACGGTGGCCCAAGTGGCGGCGGACAAGCTCGGGTTCGAGTACCTGAGCACCGACAAGCTGGCCCGGCACCCCGGGCGACCGTGGCGAACTCCGGAGCGGGAGGTGCCGACGCACGTCGCCGAGCACTACGGGTCGCTTGCGGTGGACGAACTGATCACGTCCGTGCTCGGCCACTACGACCGGCTGTGGCCCCGCATCGAAGAACTGGTCACGGACCGTGCGACCGCGGAGCGCGGCGGGACGGGCCTGGTACTGGAGGGGTCCGCACTCTGGCCCGTCCGCGTCGCGCAGCTGCGGGCCCCGCGCACCGCCGCCGTGTGGCTCCACGCCGACGACTCCGTAGTACGCGCACGGGTTCACGCAGCGGGCCGCTATGAAGCGGCCACCGGTGAGGAACAGGCCCTGATGGACAAGTTCCTCGCCCGCACGGAGCGCTACCAGTCGCTCATGCTCGATGCCATCGACCGATGGGGCCTCGACCGCATCGACGCGGGCCGTGGACAGTCTGCCGTGGAACTGGCCGACACCGTGATCGCGGCAGCCGACGCGCAGGTCACGGTGGGGCGGCGCTCGGCTACGGGTCCGTGACGACTGGCGGCGATGTACTGCGGCCGGATGGGCATCTCGCGCCACCGGAAATGGGGCCTGGACCCCATCGCCCGCACGGCCCCGAACGTGCAAGCTGGACGCTTGCCCGGTCCCCACCTGGGCCGCAGGTCCCACCGAGGGCGCGCGACGACCGGAAGCCACCACGAAAGGGGACGGTGCATGCGCCCGACACGGCCCGCCGCCCCCACGGCATCCACGGCGACCACTGCGACGGGTCACCGCCTGGCCCTGCTCCTCGTCGCACTGCTGTCGGTACTGCTGACCACAGCCCCACCCGCACCGGACGCCCCCGGCAGCGCGGCACCACCGGCATCGGCATCGGCATCGGCATCGGCCCACGCATCACACCCCGCCCTCGCCGCCGCCCTCGACCACCACGCCGACGACGGCTGTACGCCCTTCTGCGCCAACGAGCCGAGAGTCCGGCACGAGCAGCCGTCCGAGCGCACCGCCCCGCCGCCCGCCCACGCTCCCATCACCCCGTACGGCGCGGGCCTCGGCCCTGACGCGTCCGCCCACCGGACCGCCGCGACCCGCCCCGATGCACCACCCGTCTCCCCCGGCCGCCCCGGCCACGACGGCAACCGGGCCCCACCCGTCTCCTCCGGCACCTGAGACACCTGAGACACCTGAGACACGACGAACCATCCCCCGCACATCACACCTCTCTCGCCGCGGCCGCGCTCGGCCGCCGCCGCGGCATGCCTGCCGGAGGCCCGAGTTGACCAGCTCCCGTCCCCAAAGCCGTCCACGTCCACGTCCCCACCCCCGTACGCGCACGCGCAGGCGCTCACGCGCCCCGCTCGTCCGTGCGCTCGTCGCGCTCGCGGTGCTCACCGCGTCCGTGGCCATCGCCCTGACCACGCCGATCCGCCTCGGACTCGACCTGCGCGGCGGTACCCAGATCGTGCTCGAGACCCGGTCCACCGCCACCACCAAGGCCGACCGCGAGGCGACCGACCGCACCGTCGAGGTGCTGCGTGGCCGCATCGACGCGCTCGGTGTCGCCGAGCCCACCATCGTCCGTTCCGGGGACAACCGGGTCGTCGTCGAACTGCCCGGCGTACAGGACCCGAAGAAGGCCGCCGACGTACTGGGCCGCACGGCACAACTCACCGTCCACCCGGTGCTGGGCCAGGCCGACAAGGACAACGACGCCACCCGCAAAGGGGACGACGGCAAACGCGCCGACCGGGTGCTCGCCGACGAATCCGGACAGCGCCTGCACCTCAAGGCCCCCGCGCTGACCGGGCAGGACGTCAAGGGTGCCGACGGCCGGATCGACCAGCAGGGCGGCGCCGGTTGGCACGTCACGGTCGACTTCAAGGACGCCGGCAGCGACCGTTGGGCTCAGGTGACCGGCGAAGCGGCCTGCCACCCGGACGGCGATCCGCAGCGCCGGGTCGCCATCGTGCTCGACGGCAAGATCATCTCCTCGCCGCAGGTCGACCCCTCCGTGGCCTGCGGTACGGGCATCACCGGCGGCTCCACCCAGATCACCGGCTCCTTCGACGACACCCAGGCCCGCGAACTCGCCCTGCTCATCAAGGGCGGCGCCCTGCCCGTGCCCGTCGAGACCATCGAGCAGCGCACCGTCGGTGCCACCCTCGGCGACGAGGCCATCGAGGCCGGCGCCCGGGCCGCCGTCATCGGCACCGCGCTCACGGCTCTCTTCATCACCGTCGTCTACCGGCTGATGGGCTCCCTCGCGACCGTCGCGCTGCTCTGCTACGGCCTGATCTCCTACGCCGCGCTCGCCGCGATCGGCGCCACCCTCACGCTGCCCGGCCTCGCCGGCTTCGTCCTCGCGATCGGCATGGCGGTGGACGCCAACGTCCTTGTCTTCGAACGAGCCCGCGAGGAACAAGCCGCCCGCGCCCGGCCGAGCCCCCGCTCGGCGCTGACCGCCGGATTCCGCAACGCGTTCAGCGCGATCGCCGACTCCAACATCACCACCCTCATCGCCGCGGTGCTCCTGTTCTTCCTCGCGTCCGGTCCGGTGAAGGGCTTCGGCGTGACCCTCGGCATCGGCGTCCTCGCCTCCATGGTCAGCGCCCTGCTCATCACCCGCGTCCTGGCCGACTTCGCGGCGAGCCGCCCGGCGGTCCTCGCCCGCCCCCACATCACCGGCATCTCGACGACCGGCCCGGTCCGCGACGCCCTGGTGCGCCGCAACCCCTTCCTGATGCGCCGGCCGCGCCGCTGGCTGGCCGTCTCGCTCGTCGCCCTCGTGGTGGCGGGTTCGGGCATCCTCGTCCGCGACCTGGACTTCGGCATCGAGTTCACGGGCGGACGCCTCGTCGAATACTCCACCGCCACCCACGTCGATCCCGAACGGGCCCGGGACGCCCTCGCCGAGGCCGGGCTGCCGCACACCGTCGTGCAGTCCTCCGGCGACGGCAACCTCACCGTACGGACCCAGGAGTTGAGCGCCGCGGAGGCGGCGACCGTCACCGACACCGTCGCGGAACTGGGCGGCGGGGCCGACAAACAGCGCGACGAACTGATCGGTCCCAGCCTCGGCGACGAGCTGCGCCGAAGCGCCCTCATCGCCCTGGGCCTGGCGCTGGGCGCCCAACTCCTGTACCTGGCCGCCCGGTTCCGTCTCCTGTTCGGCACGGCGGCGGTCAGCGCACTGGCCCACGACGTGATCATCCTGGTCGGCGTCTTCGCCTGGCTCGGCAAGCCCATCGACGGTGTCTTCCTGGCCGCACTGCTGACCGTGATCGGCTACTCGGTCAACGATTCGGTGGTCCTCTTCGACCGCATCCGCGAGCTGTTGGGCAAGGGCCGCGGCACACCCTTCGCCCGGCTCACCAACGACGCGATCCTGCAGACCCTCCCCCGTACGGTCAACACCGGCATGGGCGCCGTCCTCATCCTCGCGTCCCTGGCGGTCCTCGCCGACAACGCCCTCACCGACTTCGCCCTGGCCCTCCTCATCGGCGTGACCGTCGGCACGTACTCCTCGGTATTCACGGCGTCACCCTTGGCCGTGGTCATGGCGGAGCGGCGGAGTGGGGGCGGGCGCGTACGAAGCCCCGAGGGCGCAAAGGCAGCGACGTAGAGACATGACCGCCGCCAACCCTCAACCGGCAAGCACCTTCCCCGGGTTGAGGATTCCGCGCGGGTCGAGAGTCGCTTTGATGCCCTGATGAACGCGCACTCCGGCCGGCCCGAGTTCCTTGGCGAGCCAGTCGCGCTTGAGCAGGCCCACGCCGTGTTCACCGGTGATCGTGCCGCCCAGGCGCAGGCCGAGGTCCATGATGGCGCCGAACGTCTCGTGGGCGCGGCGCACCTCGTCGGCGTCGTCGCGGTCGAAGATGACGTTGGGGTGGACGTTGCCGTCACCGGCGTGGGCGACACATGTCACCAACAGGCCGTGGCGTGCGGCGAGTTCGGCGATGCCGTCGATCATCTCGGCGAGCCGGCCGCGCGGGACACACACGTCGTCGGCCAGATAGGCGCCGAGGCGTTCGGTGGCGATGCCGACCAACCGCCGTCCGGCGAGGAGGAGTTCGGCCTCGGCGGCATCCTCGGCGATCACCGTGGTGCCGCCGTGCGCCTCGGCGATGTCGGCGAAGCGGCGCAGATCGGCCGGGGCCGCCCCGCCCCGGTCGGACTGGGTGATGAGGACGGCTCCGGCGTCGTCGGGGAAGCCGAGGTCGCGGTACGCGCTGACCGCGTCGATGCTGGGCCGGTCCATGAATTCAAGGAGGCTGGGCCGCGGGCCGCTGCTCATGTACGCGGGGACGACCGCGCACGCGGCGGACGTGGTCGGGAAGAACGCCACGGCGGTCAGCGGGCGTTCGGCGGCGGGCCGCAGCCCGACGGTGACCTCGGTGATGACACCGAGGGTGCCTTCGGAACCTACGAAGAGGTGGGTGAGGTCGTAGCCGGCGACACCCTTGGCGGTGGTGCGGCCGGTGCGCAGCACGCTGCCGTCGGCCAGGACCACGGTGAGCCCGCGCACGAAGTCGCCGGTCACGCCGTACTTCACACAGCACAGGCCGCCCGCGTTCGTGGCCGCGTTGCCGCCGAGCGTGGAGGACTCCCAGGAGGACGGGTCCGGCGGGTAGAACAGGCCGTGCTCGGCGACGGCCCGCGACAGGTCGGCGTTGACGACACCTGCTTCGACCCGCGCGACCTGGTCGACGACGTCGATGTCGAGTATCCGGGTCATGCGCTCCACGGACAGCAGGACGCACCCGTCGACGGCGTTCGCCCCGCCGGACAACCCCGTGCGGGCGGCCTGCGGCACCACGGGTACGCGGTGCTCGTGGGCGATCCGCAGCGTCGCCGCCACCTCGTCGGTGGTACGGGCCCGTACCAGGGCGGCAGGTGTGCCACTGGGGCAGAACGGAGCATGGTCACTGCTGTGCGCGACCAGCACATCCGGATCGACGGAGACCGCCTCGGCGGGCAGCGCGGCGAACAGCGCATCCAGAGCGACCCCCAGGGCGGCGGAGTCGGCGGTGGCGGTGGCGGGTGCGGTCAAGGCGGCCTCCAGCGGACGGGGCGGGTACGGCGCGGCGGGGACCGTCCGAGCATGCGCAAGGGAAGATCGTCTACGCAAGACCCCGCCGCGCGCCCACCGGGTCGAGTCAGCTCTGAGTGAGGGTCCAGGTCGTCGGCGTCTTCTGGTCCGGCGGGTACTGCACCAGGCCTCCCTCGGCGGTGGCGTCGAGGGTCATGCGGGTGATGGCGTTGGTGAGGACGTAGCCGCCGGACGCCCGCGTGATCTGCCAACGCTGGAGCGTGTTCTTCGGGTCGCACTTCTCCCAGGTGGCTGCGGAGCCGGGCTGGAGGGGCACGTTAAGGGTGAGTTTGCCGCTGCGGGTCTCCAGGCAGGCGCCGCCGGTCTCGTCGGCGAGGGTCGCGTAGCCGTCGGCGGTGCGGGTGATCCGGATGGTGCGGGCGTCGGTGCGGCCGCCACGGTCCGCGAACGTGTACGTGCCGTCGGCGACCGGGACGCGGGTCAGGTCGCGCACGCCGGGCGCGGTGCCGGTCGCGGCGGCGCGTGCGGTGAACGCGTCGTAGGTGGCGTCGGGGTGGGCGGTGCCCCAGGTGGTCTGGGCGATGTGGTCGAGGGCCGGGGTGGTGGCGCGGGCGACCTCGTTCTCGGTCTCGCCGCGTCCGTTGTCCGGCCACAGGCTGATCTTCGCGCCGGTGATCCCGCGGTCGGAGGTGAGCTTCTCGCCCTCGAAACTGCGCGGGTCCCACCGCTGGTCGTACAGCTTGCGGGTGTCGGTGTGGAAGCCTCCGCGCACCAGGTAGAGGGAGTAGGCGGCGTTCATCACGGGGTGGCCCTGCGCGATCAGGGTGCTCGGTTTCACGTCGACGTCCAGCCAGTGCTCGACGGTGGTGCCGGGCGCGACGGGCACGGTGTTGTCGCCGGTCAGGCCGTCGTTCCAGATACGCAGCCGCTGGCCCCTGCTCTCGGCGTAGGTCTGCACGCGGTTGACGAAGTCGATGAAGGCGTCCTGCGGCGTGGCGTCCGCCCCGTACTTGGCCCGGGCGTACTCCAGCACGTGCGGGTACTTCGCGAAGTCGGAGCCGAGCATGTACTCGTCCGCGCCCATGTGCCACCGGCCGGACGGGAACACCTCGGCGTACTCGTCGATGAGGCTCTTGTAGTACGTGAACGCCTCGGGCTTCGTCACGTCGAGGCGGGAGGGCTGGGCCTTGCCGTCCTTGTCGACGAGCTGGAGGTCGGGGCGGTTCTCGATCCACGGGTCCATGTGACCGGGCGAGTTGATCTCGGGGACGATCGTGACGTGGTACTTGGCGCCGAGCGCGACGATCCTGCGGATCTCGCCCTTGGTGTAGTAGCCCCAGGTGTTGGCCTCGGGGTGGCGGTCGCTCTTGACCTTGACCTCGAGGAGCAGCTGGTTCAGCCGGCGGTAGGACATCTCGCGCACCAGGTTTTCCAGCCAGTCGGTGGAGATGTGCACGTAGCAGGCGCAGACGCCGACGCCGCGCTCCTTGTACCGCGGTACGTCGACGGTTCGGCCCGCCGGTATCGCGTCGCCCTGGGCGAGCATCTGGAGGAGGGTGCGGGTGCCGTAGAAGGCGCCGGTCTCGGCGGCGCCGGTGATCTCCAGCCGGGCGCCGGCCCGCAGTTCGTACCCCTCGGCTCCGAGCTGCCGACGGCCTGGGACGACGTCGACAACGATGTCACCGGCCCGGGCGGGGCCGCCGGTGACGGGCACGGTGCCGTGGCCCGCGTCCCGCAGGTCACCGACGAGGGTGCGGGCGACGCGGCGCGATGCCGCGTCGTCGGCGACGAGCCGGGTGCGGTCGCCGTAGGTGTAACTCCCCTCCCCCGGCTCCCAGTTGTCGAGCGCGGGCAGGGTCCGCGGGGCTGTTTCCCGCGGCGCCGCTCCGGGCGCGGCGGAGACGGGCAGTGCCCCGGCGAGGAGAGCGAGAGCGGCACCGGCCAGACCGACGAGATACGGTCTGCGGCGCCGGGCGGGCGGTGTCGTGCGCGACTCGGTCCACATGGGACCCGAGGATTCCGGCTCCACAAGGCGCGGTCCATGGACATCACCGACGAGTACTTGGACATCCGGGTGCGCCGTTACGTCGACGGGGCCTCACTGGCCGGCCCGCAAGGGCTGGGAGTCCGGTTCCAGGGCCAGGGTGACCGCCTCGTCAAGGCCGAGGCTGCCGCCCCGCTCGAACGCCTCCTGGTATCCCGCCTCGCCCAGGCTCTCGCGCGCCAGGGCGACAGCCGCGTCGTGCGGGGCGTTGAAGTGGGCGGAGCCGAACAGGGGCAGGCCCACGCGGTCCCAGACGCGCCGCGCGGCGCCCTGAAGGACGGCGGCCTGTTCACAGGCGCCGCGGGAGGCCCACAGCAGGGCGATGACCTCGACGGGCAGGACGACTCCGACGAGGTCACGGAATTCGTAGTTGATGGTCAGGCACTCCCTGGCCAGCTTCGCCGCCTCCCCGCTGCGGCCGTCGGCCCAGGCGGCGAAGGAGAGGACGTAGAGGGCATAGGCCTTGGCCCAGCGTTCGCCGTGGGCCTCGCAGGTGGCGCGGGCCTCCTCGCACAGCGGGACGGCCGACGCGAGGTCGCCCTGGAAGGCGAGTGCCATGGCCAGTTCGATGCGGGCCATCATGACGTTGCTGTCGAGCTCGTCGAGGTCGGCGTAGCTGGTGAGGGCGGCCCTGAAGTACCGCTCCGCCGCCGCGTGTTCGTCCCGCATCAGGGCGGCGCAGCCCAGGCGGTGGGTCGAGTACGCGTACGCCGTGTCGTCGTCGCCGCGCAGCGCCCCGGCCCGGCACTCGGTGAGCAGCGCGGCCGCGGCCTTCGCGTCGCCCTGGAGGATGGCGACGTAGCCGTCCACCCAGAGCGCCTTGAGCCGGTCCCGGCCGAGTCCGGCGGTGGCGGCGAGGGCGCGGTCGAGCCAGTAGCGGCCGTCGCCGAGGAGTCCGCAGCCGACCCAGTAGAACCAGAGCGTGCCGGCGAGCCGGGCGCCTGCCCGTTCCCGCCCGGGTGTCGACAGGGCGAAGTCGAGCGCCGCGAGGAACTGGGCGTGTGCGCTCCGGGTGGCGCGGAAGACGGAGGCCTGCCCGGGTCCGAACCAGTCCGCTTCGCCGCGTGCCGCGAACTGCTGGCACCACGCGAGGTGGCGGGCGCGCGCGGGCTCCTCGTCGCCGAGGCGGCGCAGCCATTCGGCTCCGTAGGCGCGGACGGTGTCGAGCTGCCTGAACTGCGCGCCGTCCGGGCCCTCTTCCCGTACGAGGAGGGACTTGCCGGTGAGTGAGGTGAGCAGCCGGCCGACGTCGGCCCGGTCCAGGGCGGCGTCGGCGCACACCTCCTCGGCCGCCTCGCAGGTGAAGCTGCCGGCGAAGACGGAGAGGCGGGCCCAGAGCAACCGTTCGGCGGGCGGGCAGAGTTCGTGGCTCCAGCCGATGGTGGTCAGCAGGGTGCTGTGCCGGCTGACGTGCTTGCCCTCGTCCGCGGCGAGCTGGAAGCGGTCGTCGAGCAGAGCGAGGAGGGCGAGGAGTTCCTCGGGCCGCTCGCCGCACAGCCGCCCGGCGGCGAGTTCGATCGCGAGCGGGATGCCGTCGAGTCGCGCGCAGATCCGCTCCGCGGCCGGCCGGGTGCGGGCGTTGAGCTCGAAGTCCGGGCAGGCCGCGTGGGCACGCTGGGCGAAGAGCCGCACCGCGTCGCCGGTCGCCCGCATGGGCTCGACGGTGAAGGTCTTCTCGCCCGGGACGCCGAGGGGCTGCCGGCTGGTGGCGAGGATGTGCAGTTTGGGGGCCGCGCTCAGCAGGTGCGCGGCGAGCCTGGCGGTGGCGTCGACGAGATGTTCGCAGGTGTCGAGGATCAGTAGCAGGTGCTTGTCGGCGAGATGCCCGGTCAGCACCTCGTCCTGGGGGCGGGTCGTGTGGTCGGTGACGGAGGCGGCCGTGGCGACGGCGTGCACGAGCAGCTCGGCGTCCTGGAGCCCGTACAGCTCGACGAGCCGGACACCGTCGCCGAACCCGCTTGCGAGGTCGGAGGCGGCGCGCAGGGCGACACGGGTCTTGCCGATCCCTCCGAGTCCGGTCACGGTGACCAGGCGGGAGCTCTCGATCAGTCGGCGCAGTGCGGGTACTTCCCGGCTTCGCCCGACGAAGGGGGTGTTCTCTGGCGGGAGTTGGTGGGTCACGGTCGACTCGTCTCGGAGAGGTCGCATCGGGGCGGGTGTACGGGACGCCGGTGCGTGCCATTGGCGGCACGGTCACTCCGGTGTCGTCACTTCGGTAGTAGTTCTCACGAGTTGATCTCGATGTCCCGGATGAATTCGGGCGCCGGCAACCGGAGTTGTCCGTCGCGTGCTCGAATGTCTCCGTAGTCGAGCAGTAATAGCGCCGCATCGTCCTTGGTTCTGCCTTGCGTGTGGCGCGTCACGTCGGCGGCGATTCGGTCGAGGAAAACTCCGGGGTCCTCGTCGTACAGGGCGACGGTTCGTTCCGCGAGTGAATAGAAGACTCCGCTGCCGTCCCTCGCCTCGGTGACGCCGTCGGTGTAGAGCAACAGCCGGTCCCCTGCGGCCAGGGATATCGGGCCTGCCCGGCACCACTCGTCCTGCAGCCCGAAGAGGCCGAGGGGCGGGGACGGCGGCAGGGCGTCCACGAAGGTTGCGCGGCCGTTGCGGATCAGCAGGGGCGGCGGGTGGCCGCAGCAGATCAGCTCGGCCTGGCCGTCGTCGGGGCGCAGGCCGAGCAGCAGCGCGGTGACGAAGTCCTCGCTGTCCGGGCGGCCTGCCAGCGACGCGTCCATGCGCTGGGCCACCATGGTCAACCGGGCTTCGCAGCGCACCAGTTCACGGAACGCGCCCAGAGCGTCGACGGCGGTCGCGACGGCGGGCATACCGCTTCCCATGACGTCGCCGATCAGCACCCGTACGCCGTAGGGCGTGCTGATGACGTCGTAGATGTCCCCGCCGACCTGGGCCCCGGGCTCCGCCGCGAGGTAGCGCACTTCGGTACGGAGCCCGCCCACCCGGTCCGGCAGCGGCCGGAGGATTCCCTCCCGCAGCGTCCACGTCACCGCGCGCAGCGAGTCGAGCGCTTTCGCCAGGTAAAGGCATTTCAATACGGATACGCCGATCACCAGGGCCAGAAATGCGCCACACAGAACAACCGTGTCACCGCCCGTCAGACCCGTGTGGATTTCAGGAACAACCGAGAGGATCATCATCTTCGCGCCAGTTCTGCATCCGTGGACCGGGCGGGGCTTTCGGAGCCTAGGGCACGGTTTCACGCTCCCACAGGCGAATTTGGCGAAACCTCCGCTTCTGCCAACCACGAAATCCTCGGACGGAATTCCTTCACATGCCCATGCCGCCGTCGACCGGCAGTCCCGCCCCGGTGATGAAGCGGGCGGCGTCGGAGGCGAGGAAGACGACCGCGTCGGCCATGTCACCGACTTCACCGAGCCGTCCGAGCGGGGTGCGGCCGACGACGTCTCCGACGGCGGCCTCGGCGCTCGGCCACAGCCCGAGGGCCTCCATGTCCCGGGCGAGGCCCACCCCCATCTCCGTGGGGACAAGGCCCGGGTACAGGCAGTTGACCCGCACGCCGTATCCGAGCTTTCCGGACTCCAGCGCGGCCACCCGGGTCAGCCGGTCGACCGCGGACTTCGTCGCCGCGTAGCCGGCGATGCCGGGGAACGGGATCGTGGCGGCCACCGACGAGACATTGACGATCGCCCCGCCCCGCCCGGCGGCGCCGCCGGGTCGCATCGCGCGGAAGGCGTGCTTGATGCCGAGCGCGACGCCGAGCACGTTGACGTCCAGCATCCGGCGGGTGGCGGCCGGGTCGAGGTCGACGACCAGGCCGGAGATCTCGACACCGGCATTGTTGACGACGATGTCCAGGCCGCCGAGTTCGTCCACGACGCTCGCGACGGCGGACTCCCAGCCCGCGTCGTCGGTCACGTCCAGCGGCACGAACATCGCCGTACCGCCCGTTTTCTGCAGGTCCTGGGCGACCGTCCGGCCGGCCTCTGCCTGAATGTCACCGATGGCGACCGAGGCTCCCGCGCGAACGAGTGCCTCCGCCATCCCGGCGCCGAGCCCCTGGGCGCCTCCGCTCACCAGCGCCTTGCGCCCCGCCAGGTCGTACATGTTCATGGCCATCCCTCACTGCCGGGCTCCCTCTGTGCGGAGTCCCACGGCGAGGGCCAGACAGTAGAGGCTCCCGGCGCCGACGTCATCCCTTCCGGCGCCAACTCCCCCTACTTCGAGTTGAGTTGACGTTCATCCGGCGCTCCTGCCCGCGCGCTGTGCTACATCGCCTTCGTGGTGAAGTCCGCGACCGCCGAGACGGTGGTGCGGTCAGACCAGTCCCGTGATGGTGACGGTCACGTGTGCCCGCCCGCGCTGATCCGGGACGGCCTTGGCCAGTTGCTCCTCGGCCGTCCGGCAGGCGGCGCGGGCCACGTCCACCGTGCGGGAGCGGGCGAGCGCGACGAGCTGGATCTCGATGCGCCAGGTGCCGTCGGCGCCCCGCGGAGGGGTGAGGCGCACGCCCGACGGCCCGCCGAGCGCGGAGCGCAGGCGTCCGGCGAGATCGGGCTTGAGGAAGGCCACCCCGGGCACATCGGTCACGGCGCGGGCGATGTCGGCGGTGAGGTGTTCGGGGGCGCCGGTGGTGGTCATCGGGCTCGTCCCTCCTGGCCATCGGTGGTGCTGTCGGTGGCGTCGGTGCCATCAGTGACGTCGGTGCTGTCGGTGGCGTCGATGAGGTCGGTGACGCGGATGTGCACGGCCGTGACGGGCATACCGAGGTCGCGGTCTGCCGCTTGCCACACCCTCGTACGGACATCCTCCGCGAGGTCGGGGAGGGAAGCGTCGACCGGTGCGTGGATCTCGAGTGCGACCTCGACCCGGTCCGGTGCCTGTGGCCCGGGCAGCGGCCGCAGGCGGCAGGAGCCGGCCCGCACACCGGGCACGGTCTCCGCGGCCGCACGCAGGGACCGTGCCGCGACCGCCTCCATGACCCACAGGTCCTCGTCGGCCTCTCCCAGGGGCAGCGGGCGGCCAGGACGCAGTTCGAGTCGTACGACGTCCATGACACGGCGGGTCAGCGCGGCTGCGGCGTCGTGGCCGGGGGCGTCGTCCAGGGAGTGCTCGCGCAGGTCGCGCACCGCGGACTCCAGCTGGTCGAGGTCCTGGACGGCGGCCCGGCAGTGCGGGCAGGCGTGCAGGTGCGGGTCGTCCGCACCCTCCTCCCACACCGACCACACCTGGGACAGGAGGCGGCCGCACGGCAGCCGCTCGTCGTCGGCGTCCTCGGAGTGGGTGTTGGGCGGGTCGGTGTGAGCGGTCATCGCCAGGCCCCCAGTGCTTGAGTCAGGCTGCGTCGTGCGCGGAAGACACGGGCGCGGACAGCTTCCTGGCTGATCCCGACCGCGTCCGCGATGAAGTCGTAGGGCCGGCCGTCCAGTTCGCGCAGCACCCAGCACGCACGCTGTTCGGCCGACAGCTGGTCGAGGGCCGCGCCCAGTTCGCGTACGGCGTCGCGGGCCTCGGTGATCCGGGCCGGCGAGACCGTGTGCTCGGGCGCGGGCACCTCCGCGGCCGTCTCCAGCGGCACGACCGGCCTGCGGGAGCGCAGGATGTTCAGGCACCGGTTGGTGACGATGCGGTACGTCCAGGTGCCGAACGACGCCGAGCCGTGGAACTCGGGGAGCCGCCGCCACGCGCTGACGAAGGCGTCCTGTACGGCGTCCTCCGCCTCGGTAGGCGTGCCGAGCAGCCGTGTGGCCAGCCGCAGCAGCGCCGGAGCATGCCGCTGGACGAGAACGGCGAAGGCCTCCTCGTCCCCTTCCGCGGCCCGGACCGCCAGCAGCGCGTCATCGGTCGCGCTGCCGCCCTCCGGCGGTGCGGTATCTCTGCGGGCACCCGCCACTGAGTGGCTCCTCTCGTGTCTTCCTGACTGTTGGACACACCTGCGCCGCATCTGTGACGCGGCAATTCGAGGTCGGTCGGGTCGGCCGCGACGCAGCCGGTGACATCGATGAAACCCGTGGGACCGGCGCGACGGAGGAAGCCTCGGCCGGGGCCCGCCGAAAAGTTCTTCCAGTCGGCGCGTCACAGATGCGTCCGGGGCGGGTCTATCCACGTAAGGACATGTCACCGACCGCAGGAAGAAGGACACGCCATGAGCACGAACACGCAGAGCGCACCGGCCGCCAAGAACGTGCCGCTGGAGCGGTCCGGCAGGACGGAGCAGACGACGGCCGTGTTCGGCGGCGCGACGGGAGCCGACCAGCCCGCGGCCGACCGCGGCAGGACGTCCATCGCGGATGTCGTCGTGGTGAAGATCGCCGGCATCGCCGCGCGGGAGATTCCCGGCGTCCACGACATGGGCGGCGGCCTCTCGCGCACCATCGGCGCCGTACGGGACCGGGTGCCGGGTGGGCGGCCGAACATCGGCCGGGGTGTGAAGGTCGAGGTCGGCGAGCGGCAGACGGCCGTCGACATCGACCTGGTCGTCGAGTACGGCGTCCCGATCGCGGACCTGGCCCGCGATGTGCGCGAGAACGTGATCTCCGCCGTGGAGCGCATCACCGGCCTGGAGGTGGTGGAGGTGAACGTCACGATCAACGACGTCCACCTGCCCGAGGACGACGAGGCCCCCGCCGCGGAGAACCGCGTGGAGTGACCGGCTGCTCGTACGTACGCGGCCGGGGCCCGGGGCGCCGGCCGAGAAGGGGTGAGGTGACAGTGGTGGCAGTGACCAGAGCGATGACCGGGATGCTCGCCGGGATGGCGTTGGCCTTTGCGGGGTACTTCGGGGGCTTCGGGGCGTTCCTGCTCGTGGCTGCCCTCGGCGCGCTGGGCGGTGCGGTGGGGCACTGGTTCGATGCCGGCGGGCGGGTCGAGGAGTTGCTCGACCGTCGGCAACGGAGCCGGCGATGACCGAGGCCGCCGAGCGGGGCACGACGGTCGTATCGGACCGGGCCGTACGCAGGATCGCCGGACGTGCGGCCGGGGAGGTCGCACCCGCCGTCGGCGGCAGCGGGACGGGTTCCGCGACCGTGCGCGGACGCCGGGCGGACGTCGGGGTGAAGGTGGCGGTGCCGTTCCCGGCGCCGCTGTCCGAAGCGGCACGCAGGATTCAGGACCATGTCACCCGGCGCACAGGCGAGTTGACGGGCCTTCGCGTCGGTCCCGCACGGGTTCATGTCACCGGCCTCCTGCCCGCACCAGCCGCGAGGACCGCAGCGGTGTCCGCGCCGGGCTCCGACACACGTGCCACGGACCGGGACTCCGAGAACTCAGTGGGCTCAGTGGGCTCAGGTTCCCGCACACCATTGCGCTGGTGGTCGCCGCGCGGCCTGCCGACGGCGCTGCTCGCCCTGGTGGCGGCCACCGCCTGCTGCGCACTGGCGGTCGACATGATCAGGGTGCATTGGGCACACCTCCCGGCCGCCTCCTGGCGCACCGATACGCTCCACTGGCTGGAGGGGCACGGCCCGAACACCCTCTTGATCGGCGTCGCCGCCGGTGCGCTCGCGGTCCTCGGAGCCCTGATGATCGCCCTGGCGGTCGGCCCCGGGCGCCGCGGCCTGCTCACCGTGACCTCCAGCACCGCACGGGTGCGGGCGGCCATGGACCGCACGGCGATCGCGCTCGTGGTGCGCGATGCCGCGGGGGACGTCCCGGGGATCGACACCATACGCGTCCGGGTACGTCGGCGCCGCGTTGTCGTCCGTGCCCAACTGGCCTTCGGGGACAAGACGATCGCACGACGCGACATCCGGGCCGCGGCACATCAGGTACTCGACGGTTGCTGCCTGCGACGCCCGCCGGGGCTGCGCGTCAAGGTCCGTGCCGACGGCCCCCGACCGGTAGAAGCATCCCGCCAGCAGAAGGGCCGTGGCACTGATGCCCCGTAGCCGTACGCTCCTGAACCGGGTCGCGCTGGCCCTGGGCGGCCTGGTCGCCGTGGCGGCAGGCGGTTGGCTCTGCCTGGGGCGCACGTCATGGCGGTCCGCCGTCCCCGAGCGGTGGTCCGCCCTCGGCGCCCACACCCCGCTCGTCACCCCTGAGCGCCTGGCCTCACTGCGTGGCCAGGAATGGTGGACGCCCACCGTCATGGCCGCCTCGGCCGTCGCCGCCGTACTGCTCGCCTGGTGGGGTGCGCGGCAACTGCGCACCGGAAGGCGGCGGTTGGTGGCGCTGCCCACCTCACGAAGCCATCTGCACACCCGCGCTCTGGAGGAGACACTCGCCGCTCTCGTGGAGGACGTCGACGGCGTCGCCCATTGCCGACCCCGGGTCCGGGGCGGGGCGCGAACAGGTCGGCTCGACGCCGTGGTGCGCGTACGCCTTCACCATGACACCACACCCTCCACCGTCCTCCCCCCGCTCACCCGGATCGCGAACGACACGGGGGACACTCTCGCCCCGTACCGTTTCCGCATGCACATCCGCTTCTCCGCACGCTCGCACCGCAGGCCGCATGTCCGCTGACCCGCACGCCCTCGACGGAACGCCGCACGGGCGGGACCCGCGCCCCCTCCCCTCACGAGGTGACAGTCGCATGTCCGTCTGGCGGGCCGCGCTGCGCCGTACACCGGTGTCGATGTGGCGTGACGACCTGTCGGACTCCGCGGCCGCGCTCACGTACTACGCGATCCTGACCGTACTGCCCTCCCTGCTGGTCATCTCCCTGGCGTTCAGCCTCATCAGCCCGGCGACGGCCGAGGAGTTCATCGCCCACGTCAGCGCGTACGCTCCCGGCCAGTCCGGCACCCAGCTCCACGACGTCCTGTCGCGAGCGCTGAGCCACGGCACGGCTGCCTGGACCCTACTGGCAGGCGGCGCGGTCAGCGCGCTGTGGTCGGCCTCCAGTTACCTCGCGGTGTTCCGGCGCGCGGTCCACCGCATGCACCGGGTCGCGGACCGCCGCTCGACCTGGCACAAGGCCCACCGCATCCTGGGCACGGCGCTCGCCCTGCTCGGCATCCTCGTCCTCAGCGCCCTGGTGCTCCTGATGACAGGCCCGGTCGCCGAGACGCTGGGCCGCTACCTCGGTCTCGACACCGCCGCCGCGTGGGCGTGGAGCCTGCTGCGCTGGCCCATGCTGCTCTGCGTGGTCGCCCTGCTCGTCGTCATCGTCTTCCGCACCGGCCCCGCGCAGGCCCGCGCCCGCGCCCACAGCATCCCCGGCGGCGCCCTGGCCGCCTTCCTGTGGCTGTGCGCCTCCGCAGGATTCGCTCTCTACACCTCGGAGTTGAGCACCTACAGCAGGCTCTACGGCTCGCTGGCGGGCGCGGTGGTCTTCCTCATCTGGCTGTGGTTGTCCAACCTGGCGCTGCTCACCGGTGCGCAGTTCACCGCGGAGCTCAGCGAGCTGGAGCGCTAACCCCCCTCCCTGACCCGCACGTTCTCCGCCTTGATGGCCGGCAGCTTCGACTCCAGGGAGTACGTCGCGATCACCGCCGCCTGGAGTGCGGCCACCACGATGGGCAGGCCGATGAACAGCCAGGCGATGCCGTCGCTCACGGACGAAGTGACCGAGCCGGGGCTGTAGTCGATGGCCGCCAGGCCCCACGCCAGGCAGGCCGAACCCAGCGCGGCGCCGATCTTGGTGCTCATGCTGTAGCCGGCGAACAGCAGGCCCTCGTCGCGGCGGCCGCTGCGCCACTCGTGCCACTCCGCGCTGTCGGCGACCAGGGCCGGTCCGGCCACGAAGCCAAGTCCTCCGACCAGGTTCGCGACGAAGAAGACCGCGGTGCAGGCAACGAGGTCGTCCCGCAGGAAGAACAGCAGGGCGCTGAGCACGATGCACACCACCAGCCCGACGAGGATGCCGCGGCGCTGGCCCAGCAGGCGCAGGAGGCGCGCGGTCAGCAGCGAACCGAACACCGCCGAGAGCGAGAACGCCAGCAGGATGACCGGGACCGCCGTCGGCTTGTGCAGGACGTGCAGTGCGAAGTAGACGGCGCCGCCCGTGATGATGCCGAGCCGCGCGAAGGACAGGACCGAGAAGGCGAAGACGGACAGCCAGGGGCGGTTTTGTGCCAGGGCCTTGATCGAGGTCCAGATCCCGGCGCCGCCCTCCGTGGTGTGCGGGGCGGCGGGTACGCGCTCGTTGACGAGGCCGTGGACCGCCCAGAAGAGGGCCATGCCCACCACCGCGTACAGGCCGATGGTCCAGGCGAACCCGGCGCGCGACGTCGACGAACCGCCGAACAAGGTGATCAGTGGCTGGGTCGCCGTGGACACCACGACGAGGCCGATACCGACACCGAAGGAGCGCATGCCCGCGAGCTGCATCCGCGTCCCGGAGTCCCGCGTGGCCATCGCCATGAGCGCGCCGTACGGGACGTTGACCAGCGAGTACGCCAGGCCGACCAGGACGAACGTCACGTACGCGTAGATCACCGCGGCCGTTCCGCCGCCGCCGGGCGTGAGGAACGTCAGGAGGGTCAGCACGCCGAGCAGCGGGGCGCCGAAGAGGAGATAGGGGCGGGCGCGGCCCCACCGTGTGCTCGTGCGGTCGACCAGCAGGCCGACGGCGGGGTCGAAGAAGGCGTCGAGGAGACGGGCGATCAGCATCAGCACGCCGACCGTTCCCGCCGCGATGCCGGCGACGTCGGTGTAGAAGAAGAGCAGGTAGCTGGAGATGGTCGTCCATGTCAGGTTGGACGCCACGTCCCCCAGCGCGAAGGCGGCGCGTTCGCCGCGGCGCACCGCGCGCGGGTCGTCCGCCACATCGAGCGGTCTGTCGGCGACGCCGTCGCCCTCGGCGGGAGCCGGCCGTGCCGAATCCCTGCCGGGCGTTTCGGGCTTCCTGGTGCTGCTCATCATCGAGTCCTTCACCTCAGCGTCGTTGCCTGGGTCGTTGCCTGGATGGCGTGTTGCGCATCTTGTGTGCCTGACGGACCTAAGTCAACGCTTCGCGCGGAATCAATCGCGCGCGATCAACTGCCCTTCAGGGGCCTTACTGGGAGGCCGGGTCTACACACGGCCATCCTTGCCTTAAGTTCCTCACGCACTTAAGTTGTGCGCGTTCGCTCCGAAGCACGTGGCATCCGCGCTCCGTGCGGCGCCCGAGGAGGCCCCATGCCCCGTTCCCCCAGTGCCGGATTTCCCGCCGCAGTCGACGTCGCGATCGTCGGCAGCGGCCCCGCGGGCGCCGCGTACGCGCGGGTGCTGAGCGAGCGCGCTCCTCAGTTGCGGCTCGCCGTCTTCGAGGCCGGGCCGCTGATCAGTGACCCGCCGGGCACGCACGTGAAGAACATCGCCGACACCGAACGGCGGGCCCGAGCGCAGCGCGACTCCGAGGGGCCGCGACCGCTCGCCCGGGCCGCATCGACCGACACCATGGACGACTACGCCGCCGACCGGGCGAGGTTGCAGCGGCCGGGAACGTTCCTGCTCCCGAGCGGGCCCTGGAACGGGCCTCAGGGAGACGGCGACACCGGGATGCCCGCCGCGGCCATGTCCAGCAACGTCGGCGGCATGGGCGCGCACTGGACCGGCGCCTGCCCGCGTCCGGGTAACGGTGAAGTCATCGGATTCCTACCGGAGTTGGGGGCGTGGCTGGACGAGGCCGAGCGGTTGCTCGACGTGTCCGCCGAGGTGCTGGCCGACGCGCCGTTCGCCGACGAGGTCCGCAAGCGGCTCTCCGTCGCCCTCGACCACGATCGCGCCGGCGACCGGCAGGTGCAGGCGATGCCGATGGCCGTGCGGCGTACGGCGGACGGCCGGTCGTTGTGGTGCGGCGCCGACACCGTCTTCGGTGATGTCACGCGGGACAATCCGCGTTTCGAGCTGTTCGCCGAGGCGTTGGTGACTCGGGTCGTGCTCGACGAGGACGAGGACAGGGACGGGCGCCAGGGCGGGCCGTCCGTGCGTGGTGTGCGGGTGCGCGACCGGCGTACCGGCACCGAGCACGAGGTGGCGGCCCGGTACGTCGTGGTGGCAGGTGACAGCCTGCGCACCCCGCAGCTCCTCCACGCCTCCGGTGTCCGGCCCGCCGCCCTCGGCCGCCACCTCAACGATCAGCCCCAACTCGTGTACGCCGTACGGATGCGGGACCTGCCCGACCTGCCGCCCGCCGCGGGCGACGGGGTGGGTGTGTCGGCCGGCAGTGGCGTGGCCTGGGTGCCGTACACCGACGCGCATCCGTACCACGGACAGGTCATGCAGCTCGACGCCTCGCCGGTGCCGCTGGCGGACGACGATCTGGCGCCCGGTTCCGTGGTGGGCCTCGGATGGTTCTGCGCCAAGGAGTTGCGGGCCGAGGACCGGATCGCCTTCCGGGACGACGAGGTGGACGGCTACGGCATGCCCGCGATGGAACTCCATTACCGGCTCACGGAGGCGGACCTGGCGGCCATCGACGGTGCCCGCACCGAGATCCTGCGCGCGGCGGCGGCCCTCGGCGAGCCGCTCGACGACACACCACCGCTGCTCTTCCCCGCCGGAGCGTCGCTGCACTACCAGGGCACCGTACGGATGGGTGACACCGACGACGGGGCCTCGGTGTGCGATCCCACCAGCCAAGTGTGGGGCGTGCGCGGCCTGTTCGTCGCCGGGAACGGTGTCATCCCCACCGCCACCGCCTGCAATCCGACACTGACGTCGGTCGCCCTCGCCGTCGGCGGCGCGCGCAGTATCGCGGCCGCCGAAAGCTGACCCCCACCTACCCCGTTCCTACTCACCGGGTTCCTACCCACCGGAGGCTCCATGCTCGACCGGGACATCATCCAGAGCCGCAGCGTACGCAACGTGCGCGTCGACGGCGAGACCATCGGCTTCCAGTTCCAGCTGCGCATGCCGAACTACCGCGGCCTGTGGGGCAGCCTCATCGAAGGTGTCTCGGTGCGGGTCGGTGACCTGCACTGGGACCGCGAGACACCACGGTGGACGCTTCAGGGCCGCGAGTTCACCTGTGCCGAACTGCGCACCTCGACCGATGTCCGCTGGCAGCTCGACGAGCCGGCCGTCATCACCGTCCCGCACCCCGGCGGTCTGCCGGCGGGTGTGCACCTCGTCGAGGTCGACATCGCCCTCCAAGCCCCGTACATCCCCGCCGAGTTCCAGCCCTCGGTCTTCCACGACGAGCGAAAGGTCACGCTCCTGTGACGAGTGGCCACAACACCTTCCAGTACGGCGTCTCCCTCTACAGCTACACGGGAGACATGTACACCCTGCTCACCCTCGACGACGCCATGGCCCACATCGCCGACATCGGCGCGAGCGGCATCGAGATCCTCGGCGAGGGCAACATCAGCGGCTATCCCACGCCGAGCACCCGGTGGATCGACGACTGGCACGCCGGTCTCGAACAGCACGGCCTGACCGCCACCAACTACGGCTCCTGGATCGACTCCCGGATGTGGCAGCACCGCGACCTGACCGTCGACGAGGGTGTCACCATCCTGCGCAGGGACCTCGGCCTCGCCGCCACCCTCGGCTTCACCACCCTGCGCCCGAAGATCGGTGTGATCTCGCAGGAGCTCAAGCCGCACCCCATCTGGGAGGCGGTCATCGAGCGCGTCCTGGACCACGCCGCCGGGCTCGACATCGTCATCTGCCCCGAGATCCACGCACCCACCCCCATCAAGCACGAGGTCGTCGACGACTACCTCGCCTTCATCGAACGCACCGGCACCGACCACTTCCGGCTCCTCATCGACACCGGTGTCTTCCAGCGCGCGGCCACCGACGCACACCACGCGGGGCTCGACGAGGAGGCCCAGGAGGCCGGCTGGCGCCGTCCCCTCGCCGTGCCGATGGCGGATCTGGTGGCGGTCCTGCCGTATGTCGCCTTCATCCAGGCGAAGTTCTTCGACATCACGGACGAGCTGACGGACCCGCACATCCCGTGGCCCGAGATCGTCGGGACACTCGTCGAGCACGGCTACACCGGCTACCTCTCCAGCGAGTACGAGGGCGACCGGATCCCCGCCCGGTCCATCGAGCAGGTCCGCCGCCAGCACGCGCTGCTGCGGAAGCTGGAGCGGGAGGCCCGAGGGCGTTGAGTCCCGTACCCCCGCCCCGCACCAGGGCGGGGGCCCGCTGTCGTAACATCGCGTGACAAGGCAACCGTGGACACGACGAACGGGGAAGACATGGGGCGCCCGGTCCCGCTCGGCGGCGTTCCGGCACCGGAGCAGCCGACGCGGTTCTTCCCGGCCGCCACCCTGCCGACGCTGGAGGCCGCGCCGCTGGCGATAGTCGTCAACCTCGTCCGCACGGGCCGCGCCACCACCCGGCCCGAACTTGTCACCATGACAGGGCTCAGCCGCAAGGTCGTCGCCCAGCGCGTCGACCAGGCCATCGAGTCGGGGCTGCTCGAGGACGGCGAGCTGGCGGCGTCGTCCGGCGGCCGGCAGGCACGGACGCTGCGCTTCCGGACCGACGCCGGACACATCTACGCCGCGGCCATCGGGGCGTCCGAGTTCCACGCCGCGATCATGGACCTGTCCGGTACGACCATCGCCTCGCACCACGAGGACTGGGACGTCGACGCCGGGCCCGGGCCCACCATGGAGCGCGTGCAGTCGGCGTTCGCCGCGCTGGCCGCGAAGACCGGGCTCGGCAGGCCGTGGGCCATCGGCATCGGCGTGCCGGGGCCCGTCGAGTTCGCCACAGGACGTCTCGTCGAGCCGCCCATCATGCCCGGCTGGGACGGCTTCAGCGTGCGTTCCTGGCTGCGCGAGCACTACGACGCGCCGGTCTGGGTCGACAACGACGTGAACCTGATGGCTCTAGGCGAGTGGACGCGAGGCGCTCCGCGCGACGGCCGGGACATGCTGTTCATCAAGGTGGGCACCGGCATCGGGGCGGGTCTGGTGGCGGGCGGCCGGCTGCTGCGGGGCGACCGCGGGGCCGCGGGCGACATCGGCCACACCCACATCACCGACGACCCGTCGGCCGTCTGCCGCTGCGGTCAGACCGGCTGCCTGGAAGCGGTCGCGAGCGGCTGGTCGATGCTCGACGAGTCCCTGCGCCGGGTGGCCGAGAGCCCGTACCTGTCCAAGGTCCTCGCGCGCAGCGGCCGGCTGACGCTCGGTGAGATCGGCGCCGCCGCGGTCACCGGCGACGCCCTGGCCCTGGAAATGATCGAGACCCGGTCCCGCCTGGTCGCCGACGTCATCGCCAACCTGGTCAACTTCTGCAACCCCGGCGTCCTCGTCCTCGGCGGCGGCGTCCTGCGCACCGGGCCCCGCTTCCTGGACCACGTCACGTCGACGGTCCGCGCCCGGTGCATCCGCCTCGTGACCGCCGGCCTGACGATCCGTGCCGCGTCGCTCGACCACCGCGAGGGCGTCATCGGCGCGGGCCTCCTCGCCGCGTCCGGCATCTTCTCGACGGCCCCGCTGACGCACTGGGTGGAGACCGGCACACCGCTCGGCCACGCGACGACGCTGCAGCGCTTGTCGGCCGAACTCACTTGATACGACGGCCAGTTACCCGCGCACAGCGGTGAAGGCCCGCTCCGCGAGCTCGATCTCCTCCAACTGCTTCAGGATCTCCCCCGGTGTCCGCTCGCCGACGACCTTCTGCAACAGCGGCGTGTGGTCGAGGACGGCGTCGCGCAGCGGGCGCAGCGGAGCCGGCACGTGGTGGAACACCTTGCCGAGCGCCCAGGCGGTCTGCGACTGCCGGGCGGTGTGCGGCTTGCGCGGCGCCTCGAAGGCTTCGAGGGCCCGGCGTACGGCGACGCGATCGCCGAGGTCCACACCCGCCAGGCGCCGACCGAGGAAATAGCCGTCCTCGGTCGCCATCCCGGCTCCGTAGGCGGCGTACGGGGAGGTGGGGTGGGCGGCGTCGCCGATGAGGGTGACCCTGCCCTTCGCCCACTGCTTGAGCGGCCTGCGATCCCTCAGCGGCCAGCTCTGCACATGGCCGGGGTCGGTCGCGGCGATGAGCCGCGGCAGCGGATCGGGGAAGCCGCGGGCCAGGCGGGCTGCGGCGCCGTGCAGATCGTCCGGCACCGGTCGGTCGATGTCGTGGGCGCTGAGCACCCACCACTGGAATCCGTCACGGCCCTTGCTGCGGATGGCCGTCCAAGCGCCCTGAACGGTGGCGCTGTGGGTCAGCACGCACAGCCCCTTGGGCGCGGCGACGGTCCCGGCGAGGGTGTAGCCCCCGTAGAGCTGCAGATGGTGCGGGCGGATCGGGGTGTCGCCCCAAAGGGTGCGCCGGACCAGGGAGTTGATGCCGTCGGCGCCGATCAGGACGTCGGCCTCGTGGACGGATCCGTCGCCCAGCTGCAACCGGACGGCGCGGTCGTCCTGCTCCACCCTTTCCAGTGTGTGACCGGTGCGCAGCACACCCGGTGGGAGCGCGGCCAGCAGCCGCTCGTACAGGTCCGGGCGGAGCAGCCCGATGAACCCGCCGCCGTAGTCGCGCACGACGTGCTCGGGCAGCCGGACCCGGACCCGTCGCTTGCCGCGCACATTGCGGAACTCGCTCTGGCACGGGGCCCCGAGGTCCTCGGTGTCCACGCCGAGCAGGCCGAGGGCTTTGATGGGCGCGGGCCACAGATTGAGGATGTTGCCGGCCGGCCGGGCCTCGGCGTGCCTCTCGAAGAGCGTGACCTCGTGGCCCGCCTGGTGGGCGGAGAGCGCGGCGGCCATGCCGGCGGGTCCGGCACCGACGACGGCGACCCGGCCGGGCCGCCGGAGGGAAGGAGCGTCTGGCATGAGGCCTCTCCTGATGCGAATCCTGATGCGAAGGACGGGCCGGCGCGCGGAGGACCCTCCTCACCGTCGCCCGGGAAAGCGTAGTGCGCAGTACGGTTTCTGTTCGGAGGTCATTAGACCGGTCCGACCGGGCCACATGTCAATGGGCGCGAGCAGGATTTCCCCCGGAGAGCAGGAGCGAGAATGGCCCGCATGCCCACCACCGCACACCACACCGACGACCTGGAGATCCGCGAGCCGCGCCAGGAACGCACCCGCCGCGCGTGGGCCCGCGTCCTGGACGCCGGCGTCGCCCTCGTCGAGGAGGGCGGCTATGAGGCGTTCACCATCGCCGCCCTCTGCGAGCGGGCGCAGGTCGCCCCCAGGGCCCTGTACGACCGCACCACGAACAAGGACGCCCTGTTCCTCGCCGTCTACGAGCACGGCATCTCCCGCGTCACCGCCGACGAGGAGCCCTTCCGTGACCCGGACCGGTGGCAGGGCATGCCCGCGGACGAACTGATCACGGCCGCCGTCACTCAGCTGACGACCCTCTTCAGGCAGCACGCGGCCTTCCTCAAACCCGTGCTCCTGCTGTCCGGCGCCCACCCCGAAGTCCTGCGTCGCGGCCGGGCCCATGTGCACGCCCTCGCCGACACGTTCACCGCGCTCCTGCTCAACGTCCGCGACCGGATCACGCACCCGCACCCCGAGGAGGCCGCACGCCAGTGCTTCGCCACGGTCTTCTCCGCGTGCGTCGTACGCACCGCGCACGGGTCGGACTTCGCCACCGAGGCGGTGGACCACGACACCTTCACCGCCCACCTGGCACTCACGGCCTGCCGCGGCCTGCTGGCCACCGCGCCGGGCGCGTAGTGAACGGCTGGACGCCGGTCACCCTCCCCGGTGCCCGCTTCCTGGTGCGGTCAACGCGAGGTACGACAGCCGGAGGTGGGCCTCCATGATGGCGCGTGCCGCGGCGGCGTCGCGCTGGGCGATGGCGTTCACCAGTTCGCGGTGGTCCTGGAGGCTGCGCGTGAGCTGGTGGTCGCTGTAGAGCTGGAAGGAGCCCAGCATCATCGGCGCGCGGGCGAGGTTGACCGCGATGCCGTAGAGCCGCGGGGAGGCGGCGCATTGCAGGACGAGAAGGTGGAACTCGTGGTTGTCGTGGGCCAGTTCGTCGCGGAAACCGGCGGCCTGGCCCTTCGCGGAGCCTTCCATCCGGTCGCACAGCTGGTGGAGCTGTGCGAGCTGCTCGTCGGTGCGGCGTTCCGCGGCGAGCTGGGCGGCGTACGGCTCGAGCATGGAGCGGATCGCCATGACCTCGGTGGCGTCGCTGTCGGTCCATGACGCCACGAAGGCGCCGCGGTTGGCCTCGATGGTGACGAGGCCGTCCTCGCTGAGCCTGCGGAGCGCCGTACGCACCGGGGTGCGGCTGACACCGTATTCGGCGCGCAGGTTCTCTTCGACGAGATGCTCGCCGGGGGCGAGTCGGCCGGTCTGGATGGAGGACTTCAGGGCCAGATAGATCGCGTCCGCTGGTCGTCCCAACCCTGTTCGCCTCCTCATGCCCGGTGCCCCCGGCAACCCTAGCCGACTAGCGAACCGCCCCTGTGGCTTCGGGGTGCGGAAGTCCGAGCAGGTCAAGGGTGCTCTCGCCGGCGCGGATCCGGTCCCGGAAGGCGGCCTCCTTGGCGGCCCGGGCCTCGGGGGCGGGGGCCGCGGCGATGACCCGGACCGGCGACTACCTCGCCGACAGCATCGAACCGGCCGCCGAGGCGGGCCTGTTGGATCTGACACCCCCGGACGCCGAGCTCGGCCCGCATGTGCGGCTGTGCCCGGCCCCGGGGCACACACCCGGCAACACGGCCGTCCTCGTCACCGGCTCCCGGGCGCGGATGCTGCTCACCGGCGACATCCTCCACCACCCGCTCCAACTGATGGACCCGGACAACAGCACCCGCTACTGCGTCGACCCCGCCCTCTCAGCACACACCCGCAGGCGGACGCTGGACTGGCTGGCCGACACCGGAATCGCGATGCTGCCCGCACACTTCGCCGCCCCGTCCGCCGGTCGCGTCGACCGCCGCGGCTCCGGGTTCACCTTCACCCCTGCCGTCGACCTCCATCGACCGGGCCGGTACGTGGCGGCGGGCGGCGCCGGATAGCACGATTCCAGCTGTTCGGCCCGCATCACGGATGAATGCGCCGGGATTCGAGGGGCGTTCAAGGCGTTCAAGGATTTCCCTGTAACACCTTCGTGAATTCAATGGTCCGCGAGACGAGAACGGTCGGGTTTTCCTTGACGGTTCTCCACGGCTGCTGCAACCATCAACGGCATGAAGCAGCGACTGGACCTCACGCGGCGACGCCACGTCGACCTCGCACGCGTCTCCAGCGCCTCCTGTTGCGCCGCGGCCTGACCACTCCGCCGCAGATCACGCCCTTCACCGCCTGAACCGGGTATGCCCGCGCGCCCTTTGCGGCGCCGCCGCGCCCGTTCTCGGCTCATTCATGTGCCCGTGCACGACCGTCGATTTCGGCGTGCCCGAAAACATTCCGCACCAGGAGTTCCGCGATGTCCGCAGCGCCCGTGAAATTCGCGTACTGGGTCCCCAATGTCAGTGGTGGACTCGTCACCAGCACGATCGAACAACGCACCGACTGGGGGTACGAGTACAACCGCGAACTCGCCGTCCTCGCCGAGAACAACGGCTTCGAATACGCGCTCAGCCAGGTCCGCTACATGGCCAGCTACGGCGCCGAGTTCCAGCACGAGACGACCGGCTTCAGCCTCGCCCTGCTGCTCGCCACCCAGCGCCTGAAGGTCATCGCCGCCGTCCACCCCGGCCTGTGGCATCCCGGCGTCCTCGCCAAGTTCGGCGCCACCGCCGACCACCTGTCCAACGGCCGCTTCGCCGTGAACGTCGTGTCCGGCTGGTTCAAGGGCGAGTTCACCGCACTCGGCGAACCCTGGCTGGAGCACGACGAACGCTACCGCCGCTCCGAGGAGTTCATCCGCGCCCTGCGCCAGATCTGGACCGAGGACCGCACCGAACTCGCCGGCGACTTCTACCGGGTGCGCGACTTCTCCCTCAAGCCGAAGCCGCTCAACACCCCCGAACGCCCGCACCCGGAGATCTTCCAGGGCGGCAACTCCACCGCCGCCCGCGCCATGGCCGGCCGGGTCTCAGACTGGTACTTCTCCAACGGCAAGGACTACGACGGGGTGATCGAGCAGATCGACGACGTCCGCAAGTCCGCCGCCGAAGTCGGCCGTACGCCACCGAAGTTCGGCCTCAACGGCTTCCTGATCGCCCGCGACACCGAGGCCGAGGCCCGAGACACCCTCCGGGAGATCGTCGCCAAGGCCGACACCGAGGCCGTCGAGGGCTTCGGCGCCGCCGTAAAACAGGCCGGCCGGGCCACGTCCGACGGCAAGGGCATGTGGCAGGACTCCGGCTTCGAGGACCTCGTCCAGTACAACGACGGCTTCCGCACCGGGCTGATCGGCACCCCCGAGCAGATCGCCGAACGCATCGTCGCCTACAAGCGGCTCGGCGTCGACCTCCTCCTGCTCGGCTTCCTGCACTACCACGAGGAGGTCGAGTACTTCGGCAAGCGTGTGCTCCCCCTCGTACGCGAGCTGGAGGCCCAACTCCCCGACCCAGAGCCCGAGTCCGCCCTCGCGTGACACACCGCAGCGCACCGCCACGCACCGCCGCGCACCACACCGCACCGCACCGCACCGCACCGCGAAAGAGGTAACCCCATGAGCACCGCCACCCCTACCGACTGGCACACACGGCCCGCCCCCGCCACCGCCGAGGAGTGGGTCGCCCGCGCCGCCGAGGTGTCCGCCGTCCTCGCCACCGACGCCGCCGCCCGCGACCGGGCCGGCGCCACTCCCCACGCCGAAGTACGGCTCCTCAAGGACTCCGGCCTGGTCACCCTGCTCGGCCCCGTCGAGCACGGAGGCGCCGGGCAGGACTGGACCACCGCCTACCGGGTGGTGCGCGAGGTCGCCAAGGCCGACGGCTCCATCGGCCAGCTCCTCGGCTACCACTACCTGTGGAACTGGGCCGCCCGGCTGGTCGGCACCCGCGAACAGTGGGAGCACGTCGAGGCCGAAGCCGCCCGCAACCAGTGGTTCTTCGGCGGCGCGGTCAACCCGCGCGACCAGGACGTGGTCGTCACCGAGGACGGCGACGACCTCGTCTTCACCGGCCGCAAGTCCTTCTCCACCGGCAGCAAGGTCTCCGACGTCACCGTCCTTGAAGGTGTCTTCGAAGGCACCGACCAGCACGTCTTCGCGATCGTCCCGTCCGACAGCGCGGGCCTGACCTTCCACGACGACTGGGACAACATCGGCCAGCGCCTCACCGAGAGCGGCGGTGTCACCCTCGACGGCGTCCGCACCCCCTGGTCATCGGCGGCGGGCTACGTCGACAAGAAGTTCAAGGCGCGCGTCTACAACACCCTCAACGTTCCCACCATCCAGCTCGTGTTCGTCAGCTTCTACCTCGGCGTCGCGGCCGGCGCCCTGGAGACCGCCGCCACCTACACGCGCACCAAGTCCCGTTCCTGGCTGCACGGCGGGTACGACCGCGCGGTCGACGAGCCGTACGTCATCGACATCTACGGCGACCTGACCGCCAAGCTGTGGGCGGCGGAGGCCCTTGCGGACGCGGTCGCCGCCGAAGGACAGCGGCTGCACGACGACCCGGACGCCGTCACCCCCGAGATCCGCGGCGCCTTCGAGGTCCGCGTCGCCGCGGCCAAGGCGCGGGCGACCGACGTCGCCCTGGAGGTCGGCAACCGGATCTTCGAGGTCACCGGTGCCCGCTCCACCGCCGGCGCGGAGGGCCTGGACCGCTTCTGGCGCAACGTACGCACTCACACCCTGCACGACCCCGTCGCCTACAAGCGCCGCGAGGTCGGCCGCTGGGTCCTGGAGGGCGAGCTGCCCGAACCCACCTGGTACTCCTGACCGTTCCCTTCCGGGCGCCCATCCCGCACGGGCGCCCCGGCTCCCAGAAAGAGACACCCCCATGGCCACCGTCCTTTCCGTCTCCGGCAGCCCCTCCGCCACCTCCCGCACCGGCCGCCTCCTGCGCCACCTCGACCGGCAGCTGGCCGCTCAGGGGCACGACGTGATTCCCTTCGACGTCCGTACCGTCCCGGCGGAAGCACTGCTGGGCGCCGACCCGCGCCACCCCGCGATCGTCGAGGCCGGTGAACTGTTCGCCCGCGCCGACGGCGTCGTCGTCGGCACACCGGTCTACAAGGCGTCGTACTCCGGCGTCCTCAAGGCACTCCTCGACCTGCTCCCGCAGTACGCGCTCGCCGGCAAGACCGTGCTGCCGCTCGCCACCGGCGGCTCCGTCGCCCACGTCCTCGCCATCGACTACGCGCTCCGTCCGGTGCTGTCCTCGATGGGCGCGGCCCACATCGTGCAGGGCTGGTTCACCCTCGACAAGGACATCTCGGTGCGCGAGGACGGCACCCTCGCGCTCGCACCGGCCGTCACCGAGGCCCTGTATCCGATCGTCGACCAGTTCTCGGCCGCGCTCGGGCACCGGCCCGTCCTGGCCGCGGCGGGCTGACCCCGATGAGCGCACATGTCATCACCGACGACACCGAAGCCCTCGCCGTCGCCACGGCTCTCGCCGACGAGTTCCGCACCGGGGCCGCCGAACGGGATGCGGCACGCAGGCTCCCCACCGCCGAACTGGACCGGCTGTCGCGGTCCGGCCTGCTCGGCGTGACCGTCCCCGCGGAACACGGCGGCGCCGACGTCAGCACCCTGACACTCGCGGAGATCTTCCGACTGCTCGGCTCGGCCGACGGCAGCCTCGCACAGATCCCGCAGAGCCACTTCGTGTACGCGAATGTCATCCGCCGGCAGGGCGACGAGGAGCAGCGGAAGTTCTTCTTCGCCGAACTCCTCGCCGGGCGCCGCTTCGGCAACGCCCAGTCGGAGGCGGGCACCCGGCACGTCCAGGACATCCGCACCCGCCTCACACCCCGGCCCGACGGCTCCTACCTGCTCACCGGCGACAAGCACTACTCCACCGGCGCGCTGTTCGCCCACTGGATCCCCGTCCTCGCCCTGTCCGATGACGACCGCCCGCACGTCGCCTACGTCCCCCGGGAGGCCGACGGGCTCACGGTGATCGACGACTGGGACGGCATGGGCCAGCGGACGACCGCGAGCGGCACCGTCCGACTGGAGGGCGTGGTGGTGCCCGCCGACCGGGTCCTGCCGCACCACCTGACGTTCCGGGGCCCTCAACTGCACGGCGCGGTCGCCCAGTTGCTGCACGCGGCCATCGACGTCGGCATCACCCGGGGCGCACTGACCGAGGCGTCCGAGTTCGTGCGGACCAAGAGCCGCCCCTGGTTCGAGAGCGGGCTCGACACCGCCGCAGAGGACCCGCTACTCATCCAGCGATTCGGCGAGCTCGCCCTCGAAGAGCGCGCGGCCGTGGCGCTGTTGCGCGAAGCCGCCCGGACGGTCGACGAGGCGCGTGCCCACCTCACTGACGAGTCCGCCGCCGAGGCGTCCATCGCGGTGGCCGCCGCGAAGGTGCGGGCGGCCGAGGCGGCAGTGTCCGTGGCCAGCGCACTGTTCGAGGTCTCAGGAACGCGTTCGTCGCTCAACTCCCTGAACCTGCACCGGCATTGGCGGGACGCCCGCACCCACACCCTGCACGATCCGACCCGCTGGAAGATCCAGCACATCGGCCGGTACGTACTCAACGGCACCCTGCCGCCCCGTCACGGACTGCTCTGACGGCGCGGCGAGGATCGCCTTGCTAGCGGGCTTCCGAGTCCGTCGCGGGGTCGGAGTTCGTCAGGGCATCGAGTTGCGCGGCGAGGTCGGCGTGGCCGGGAGTGAGGTGGGGGCGGGTGGCGTTGAGGGGGTGGACGAGCGCGGCGGGGTCGTCGTCGGCGAGGGCCTCGTGGAGCCGGCCGAGCGGATTGCGGGCCGCCGTAGGCAAGTCGGTGAGGGCCGTGACCTGGCCTGCGATGCGGCGCAGGTCGGCCGCGTGGCGGCGGGCCCAGGTCGCGGTGGTGCGCTCGGCGGCGCGGCGCTCGCGGGTGGCCTGGACGCGTTGTTCCCCGGTGGTTCCGGCGGGGCCGGGCTGCCCCCGTAGGTAACGGCGCTCGGCGGCCTGGCGGCTGGCGACGCCGAGGGGGTGAGCGAGGTCGGCCCAGCTGGCACCCGCCTGGCGGGCCGTTTCGATCAGCCCGGTCTCCCATCCGGCGAGCTGCTCCCGGACCTGCCGCAACAGCAGCAGCGAAGCCAGGGCCTGAGCCGCGCCGACGTCGTGCGTCTCGGCGGCACCGCCCGGGGCCTGGCGCCCGGCGGTGTGCAGCGCGTCGTCAATCGCTTCGAGGGCCGCGGCGGCGGCGAGGAACGACGCCGGGCTCGGCGCGTCGGCACTGGACGACGCCGACCGATCGGCCGGTTTCATGGGCGCCTCCCTTGGTTGGTCACCTGGTCGGCCGGTTGGGCCGTCCGGCCAGCTCTCCAGCAGCTCGTCCCGCATGCCATTCGGCATGTCACCCGACAGCTCGATCCGGCGTGTCATCGATTCGACGACACCTTGTTTGTCATCCATTGGATGACATGCTACAACAGTGTCAGTGAAGCGCATTGGCAGCAACTGCCCGAACCGCTGGAGGTGTTCTCACCATGTTGATGCGCACTGACCCCTTCCGTGAACTGGACCGGCTGACGCAGCAGCTGATGGAACCGGGCACCTGGTCGAGGCCGTCCCCGATGCCGATGGACGCCTACCGCGAGGGTGACCAGTACGTGGTGGCCTTCGACATCCCCGGCGTCACCGCCGAGGCGATCGACATCGACGTCGAGCGGAACATGCTGACCGTCAAGGTCGAGCGCCGCCCCGTGACGAAGGCCGACGACGTGCAGATGGAGCTGTCGGAGCGGCCGCTGGGCGTCTTCTCCCGCCAGATCGTGCTCGCCGACACACTGGACACCGAGCACATCCAGGCCGACTACGACGCAGGCGTGCTCACCCTGCGCATCCCGATCGCCGAGCGCGCCAAGCCCCGCAAGATCTCCATCAGGGGCGGGTCCGCCCACAAGGAGATCTCGGGCTGATCCGGACCGGCGGGCACCGCCCCGGACCGGCGAGCGTCCCCAGCGACGGAGGACGGGCACCTGATCCCCCCTCGCCCGTCCTCCGCGCCCCGGATCGAGAAGGCCCTACGGGCCGAGGCAGCCGCTCGGCCCTGGGAAGGGGTGACGGCCACGGTGACGATGCGACGCGAAGCGTTCCTCGACCACGTCAAGGAACGCGGCGACTACGACACCCTTGAGGAAGCCGAGCGCGCGGCCCGCGTGGTGCTCGCCCTGCTGGGCGCACATCTGGTCGGCGAAGTACGGGCCCAACTGGCGGCGCGTTTGCCGGAAGGCTTCGCCCTGATCCTCCTCAACCCGCTGCAGAGCGCCGAGCCCCTCTCCCCGGAGCGGTTCGTGCGCGCGACCGCGGCCTGGATCGAGGGCGCGACGAAACGGACCGCGGCGTGGGACGTCAGCGCCGTACTGTCCACGGCCGCGGACGCCGCCGGAGACGACCTCCTCGACGAGATCCTGCTCCAACTCCCCGCGGGCTACGACCTTCTCTTCGGTCACCCGCGGCCCACCTGAACCCCGGTGGCCGCACACGGGCCACCACAACCTCGGCGACAGCGCCAGCGACAGCCCCAGAGACAGAAAGGCAACCCTCGCAGTGATCACCCACCAGAGCAGGCCGCTTCAGCAGCCCTACGGTCAGGCGTACGAACACATGCTGGAGAAGGTCCGCTACGACGGCGCCTACCCCACCCGCGAGAAGGCCGAGGAAGCCGTCCGCCTCGTGCTCGCCGGACTGGGGCGCCAACTGACCGGCGACGAACGTGTCGACCTGGCCGCCCGCCTCCCCCTGGAAGCCGCCCGCATCCTGACCACCCAGATGCCCTCACCCCGGCCGCTGGGCGGCTGGGCCTTCGTCAAGGACCTCGCCACCCGCACCGGCGCCTCTCTGGCCACCACCCGCTGGGACACCGGGTCCGTCTTCTCCGCCGTCGCGGCCTACGCCGGCCCCGATCTGGTCACCCGCATCCTGCGTCAACTCCCCTCCGGCTACGCGCTGTTGTTCGGCCGCGCCGAGCTCACCCGAGCCGCATAGCACTGCCGCCTTCCTTGGGGCGGTGTCCGCGTCGGCCGGACGGGACGCGGGCGAGGTGTCTCAGACGTCGGAAGCAGGAGAGACGGGAGCGGTGGGAGACGTGGTTGGCGGCGCCGGGAGCACGGAGCCCGGCCGGTCCGGGCGCGCCTCGTCGGCACCGGCGGAGTGCCGTGCGGACCGGCGCAGATACATCAGCAGCCCGAGGAACCCGGCGAGAAACCCGTTGATCAACCCGGACACGGCATGGTTGGCCGCGTTGGCCCCGGCGCTCGCGGGCACACCGACGATCAGGTAGTTGACGGCGGCGCTCACCACCGCCCCGATGACACCCCCGATCAGCCCGCTGACGACGGAGACACGCACCGCGGACGGCCGCGGGGCCGATGGCGGGGTGCCGGGGCGGGTTCGGGCCATGACGGTGTCCTCTCGGAGGGGCGGTGTGCCGGTGCCAGGAGTCCTCGGCCGATGGGGGGTGGTGCACCTCCTGGAGGGCACGCGGCGGTATGCGCAACTGTGCTCAAGCAGGGCCCGGTTGGGAATCCTCCGGGTCATCGCGAGTGCGGATGCCGGTGATCCATGGCATGGATGCCGGTGGGTGTCAGCGCCGCCCGGTGATCTGCGGCCGATTGATGAAAATGATTGTCATATGCTAGATTCCCTCACCCGCAGCTTTACCCCTCCATTGCCTCCTCATTGCCTGGATGTGCCGTGCTCCCGCCTGCCCCCGCCACCCGCCGCGCCCTCTCCCGGCGCGGCCTGCTGGCCGCCGTGTCCGCCACCGTGATCGCCGTCCCCGCGCTCTCCGGCTGCTTCGCGTCCTCCGCTCCGTCCGACGGCGCCGGCGAGGGCGGCAAGCGGTTGCGGGTCGCGATGATGCAGCCGCCGCGCTCCGGCCTGTCCCCGCTGAGCGACGACGCGTTCAAGCTCTCGCGCTGGTCGACCGCCGAGACCCTCGTACGGCTCGATGCCGAAGGCGACGCGCAGCCGATGCTGGCCACCAAGTGGCGACAGGACGGCCGCACTTGGACCTTCGAGCTGCGCGAAGGTGTCACCTTCCACGACGGCACGAAGCTCACCGCCACCGACGTCGTACGGTCCCTGCAACGCGCCGTGCGCGCCTCGCCCAAGCCGCGGATCCTCGACGGCGTGGACCTGGACGTGGCCGCCGACGGCGCGCGCGGCGTACGGATCACCACGGCCGACGTCGACCCGCTCGTCCCCCAGCGCCTGTCCTCGCCGCAGCTGTCGATCCTGGCCGCGAAGGCGTACGGGAAGAAGGCGGTGAATCCGGTGGGTGCCGGTACCGGGCCGTTCGAGCTGACCAGGTCCGGCGGCACGAGCTACGCCACGCTCGACCGGTACGACGACTACTGGGGCGGTGCGGCGAAGGCCGCCGGGATCGATGTGAAGTACATCCCCGACGGCACCGCGCGCGCCGCCGCGCTGCGCAGCGGGGAGGCCGACATCGTCGAGGCGATTCCCGTCGCCCAGGCGTCGCTGCTGGAGGAGAACCAGATCACCGAGGTGCCGATGCCGCGCACCAACACCCTTTACCTCAATACGGAGTCGGGGCCGTTCCGCGCCGCCGGGGTACGGGCCGCCGCCCGGGAGGCCATCGACGCACGCTCCCTCGTGAAGGGCGTGTACGAGGGGCGCGCCGACGTCGCCGACGGGCTGCTCGGACCCGCGCTGCCGTGGGCCGGGAAGCTGCGCTCCCAGACCACCGGGCGGGCGAAGGCCACCGACCCGGACGGCGCGGAGATCACCATCGGCACCTTCACCGACCGGGCCGAACTGCCGGAGGTGGCCGCCGTGTTGCAGCAGCCGTTGCGGAAGGCGGGCTTCAAGGTCAAGCTGGAGATCCGCGAGTACGCGAACATCGAAGCCGACGCCCTGGACGGCGAGTTCGACGCCTTCATCCTCTCGCGGGCCACGATCCTCGACTCCGGTGACCCGGCCGCGTACCTCTACAGCGACTTCGCCTCCGACGGTTCCTTCAACATCCCGCAGCTCGCCGACGCCGGAGTGGACACCGCCCTGGACACGGCCGGCGAGACCCCGTCCGGTGACAAGCGGCGCCACAGGATCATGGACGCCGAAGCCGCCGTCCTGAAGACCGACGCCGCGATCCCGATGCTGCACGAGCGGGTGATCCAGGGTGACGCGACGAACGTCGTCGGCTCGATCAAGGACCCGCGTGAGCGGGAACTCGTCGGCGTCGACACGTACGTGAAGTAGGGGCGTCGTGATGCGTGTACACGGGCGTTCGCCCCTGGGGGCGGCCCTGTTCGGTCGTGGTGTCGCGCTCGTGACGGTGGTCGCCTGTGTCGGGCTTTTGCCCTGGCTGTCGGGCAAGGATCCGGCGCTGAGCGTGCTGCGGGCGCGTTCCGCGGAGCAGGAGCCGACGCCCGAGGCGCTCGCCGCGGTGCGCGACGACCTCGGGCTCGGGAACGGTCCGCTGGCTCAGCTCGGCCACTGGCTGGGCGGGCTGACGCGCGGCGAGCTCGGTACGTCCTGGGTGTCGGGCACGGACGTCGCGCCGGGTGTGCTGTCGGCGCTCACCGTGTCGCTGGCCCTGATGGGTGTCTCGCTCGGGGTGGCGCTGCTGCTCGCGGCCGGACTGTGCGCGCGGACCGTGGTGCGCGGGGCCCGCGGGACGCTGACCGGGCGGACGAGTACGGGGGCGGGGGCGGCGATGTTCGCGTCCGTGCCCGAGTTCCTGCTCGCCACCGTGGGGTTGCTGCTGCTCGGGCTCTGGCTCGGGTGGCTGCCCACCTCCGGGTGGAGCGGGCCCCAGGACATGGTGCTGCCCGCCCTCGCCATGGGTGTTCCGGCGGGCGGGCTGCTCGGGCGGCTCGTCTCGGATGCGCTGCCCGGTGCGTACGGGGAACGGTGGGTCGAGCTGTGGCGGGCCTCCGGGGTGTCGTCGCTGCGGATCGCGCTCGCGGGCCTGCGCCGGGCCGTACCGGCCGTGGTGCCTCAACTGGGGCTCGTAGCGGTCGGGTTGACCGGCGGCGCGGTCGCCGTGGAGACGGTCTTCGCGATCCCGGGGATCGGGCGCACCGCCCTGGGCGCGGCCAAGTCGCAGGATGTGCCGCTGCTTCAGGCATGTGTGCTGGCCCTGCTGGCGCTGGGCCTCGCGGCCGGCGCCCTGGCCCATCTGGTGCGTCGGCGACTGCTCGGTCCGAGCCTGCGGGACGCACAACTCTCCCTGGGTGCAACACAGTCGACGCCTGCCACCTGGTCGAGCGTTGCCGTCCCCGCCGTCCTGGGCATCGGTCTCCTCTCCCTCGTCGTCGCGGGCCTGCTGCGCGACCCGTACACGGTGGAGACCGCGGCGCGGCTCGCTCCCCCTTCGCTCACCCACCCGCTGGGCACGGACGGGCTCGGCCGGGACGTCCTCGCCCGGCTCGGGCACGGCGCCGCGTCCACCGTCGGCATGGCCGCCGCCGTCACGGCGGTGAGCGCGCTGACCGGGCTCGCTCTCGGTTTCCTGCCGGTGTTCTCGGCCGGTCTCGCGGATGTCGCCAACGCGCTGCCCCCGGTGATCGTCGGGCTGCTCGTCGCCGCCGCCACGGGGCCCGGTGCCACGGGTGCCGCCCTCGCGGTCGCCCTCACCGCCTGGCCTCCGCTGGCCGCACACGCCGCGACACTGGTCGGCGAGGTGCGAGCCTCCCGATTCCTGGTCACGCAACGGGCGTTGGGCGCGAGCCGCGGCCGCATCCTCACCCGGCACGTCCTGCCCGCCGTCGTCGGACCCGTCACCCGGCACGCGGCACTCCGCCTGCCCGGCACCACACTCGCCCTCGCCTCGCTCGGCTTCCTCGGCCTCGGCGCGCAGCCACCCGCACCGGAGTGGGGCCTGCTGCTCGACGAGTCCCGCGCCTACCTGGAACGGGCCCCGTGGGCAGCGCTCGCCCCCGCCCTTGCGCTGGCCGCACTGGCGGGCCTAGCGGTATCCGTGTCGTCGCTCTCATGGGGCGGCGCCGCGGTCCGCAAGCGGCACGCTCCGCTCCCCTCGGATCCCGTGGCGGCCGCAGCCGGATCCTGAGACCTGACGGCGCCACGCCGCCCTCCCGGTGACACATCAACCCCACACCCCTGCGCACCCACCCCACACCCCGAACCCCGTTCGAAGAATGGACCCCTCCGTGCCACCCGAGTCGCCGCCCGAGCTCCCCGGCCCCCTGCTCTCGACAAGGGACTTGACGATCACGGCGCCCGGGAGCCGCGCCACACTCGTGCGGGACGTGTCCCTCAACATCGACTCCGGCGAGACGCATGCCCTCGTCGGGGAGTCAGGAGCGGGCAAGACCCTGACGGCGCGGGCCGTGCTCGGGATGCTGCCGTACGGGGCCTCGATGACCGGCGGCATCCGGTTCGCCGGGCAGGACATCGAGCCCGGCGGGCAGCGCCGACTGTGGGGACACACCATCGGGTACGTACCGCAGGACGCACTGTCGGCCCTCTCCCCCGTGCACCCCGTGGGCGACCAACTGGCCGCGTCCCTACGGTCATTGGGCGGGCTCGACCGACGAGGTGCCCGGGCCGCCGCCGTCGCCGCCCTCGACCGCGTCGGCATCCCGGACGCCGGGCGACGCGCCCGCGCCTACCCGCACGAGTTCTCCGGCGGCATGCGCCAGCGCGCCGTCATCGCGATGGCCACCCTGCACCGGCCCCGGCTCCTGGTCGCCGACGAGCCCACCACCGCGCTCGACCCGCTCCTCCAGGAGCAGATCCTCCACCTGCTCGCCGAGCAACGGGCCGCGTCCGAAGCGGCGCTCCTGCTGATCACGCACGACCTGCCGCTCGTCAGACGCTGGGCGGACCGGGTCACGGTCCTGCACGGAAGGACGGTGCAGGAGACCGGCCCGACATCCGAGGTCCTGAGCGAGCCGAAGGCGGAGTACACCCGCAGGCTCCTCGACGCGACCCTGCGCGGACAGCGCTCGACACCGGCGGAAACTCCCGAACCCCTGCTGTCCGTAAGGGCCTTGACGGTCCGATACCCAGGACGCGGCCGCGGCGAGTCTCCCGTGACAGCGGTCGACAAGGTCTCCTTCGACGTGGCACGCGGCGAGACCCTCGCCCTGATCGGCACCTCCGGGTCCGGCAAGTCCTCCACCGCCGAGGCGGTCCTGCGCCTGCGCCCCGCCGCCTCCGGATCGGTCCGGTTCGCCGGACGGGAACTGCTCGACGTCGACGACACGGAGCTGCGGCCGCTCCGTCCGCGCATCCAGCCCGTGTTCCAGGACCCGCACGGTTCGCTCAGTCCGCGCCAACGCATCCGCGACGCGATCGCCGAACCCCTGCGCGTACAGGGCCGCTGGGACGACAAGGCCGGTCCGGCCAGGGTGGAGGAACTGCTGACCCAGGTCGGCCTCGACCCCGCTCTCGGCGCCCGCCGCCCCCACGAACTCTCCGGCGGCCAGTGCCAGCGCGTCGGCATCGCGCGGGCCCTCGCCTCCGACCCCGAGCTGCTGATCCTCGACGAACCGGTGTCCGGGCTCGATCCGACCGTGCGGGCCGGGGTCCTCGACCTGCTGGAGTCTCTGCAGCGAAGGCTGGGGCTCGGCTACCTGTTCATCTGCCACGACATGAACGTGGTGACCTCATTCGCCCACCGCGTCGCCGTCCTGAGCGACGGGAGGATCGTGGAGACCCTGCCGGCGCGGGCGCTGGCGACACCCGAGGCTTGCCACCCGCACACCCGCGAACTCCTCGACGCGGCACACCAGCTCGTGTGACCTCGACGATCAGACGTGCACGCGCCGGTGCCGCCCGCCCTCACCTCACCGGATGCGTAGTGCGTCGAAGCCGGCCTGCCGCGCCCTGGCCGTGCGATCGGAGCTTGCGTTGTCACGCTCAGCTGCCAGCTTGTCCCACTTCTCCGGTTGCATGACCATGAGTTCGCCGCTGTCCGGTGTCACGATCACGCCACCGAAGGGAAGGTCGCCGGCGATCCAGACGCCGCGCCCGATGCCCGCGGGCCAGGCGTGTCGTTCGAGTGCGTTGACGGCCTTCATCTGTGGTTCCCGGCCTGGTTGATGGTCCCTGATGCGGAGCGTGAAGACCGTTCCGTAGCGGCTTCGATTCTCGCCCTTCTGAATGACGTGCGGGCGATATTCGAGCGGGTAGAGGCGCAGCGCCCGCTTGCAGCGTCGCAGCCACAGGAACGCGTAAGGGAAGCGGAAGCCCATGAGGATGATTCCGAGGACTCCGAGGAGGGTGAAAACACCCATGAACGGAGAGTCCCAACTGGCCGCCTTCGAAAGGCCGATGGGGGCGGCGATCAATACGAGACAGGCCAGGAGGCGAGTGCTGAAGTCTCGCGCCAGGGCGACGGTGCTTCGCTTGATGATTCGGTCGACATCCACCATTGCGAGTCTACTTCCGGCGGCCGAGGGCAAGAGCCACAGATCAACGCTCAGGAGTTTCGGTTGATCCAGCTTCGGGTCCTCTCGTCCCAACTCAGGTCAATACGCTCACCGTCGGCCGCCTTGTCGACGATGTCAACGAAGTCGCGCACCAGGGCAGCGTGAACTTCCTCGGGGAGATCGCCGGGGATCTGCACCGTGAGTTTTCCATCGGGCGTCCTGAGGACCACCAGATCCCACCGCCGGCCACCTGACTGACGCCGATTTGCCAAAACATCGATGAGTTTATTGGCGAATGCGCGATACGTTCCGGTAGCCGCTTGTCCGGCAAGTCCCTGAGCGTAGGGAGCAACTATCCAGGCACAGATGAGCACCGTGACGCTCCCGCCCAGATCGATCGCAACGGCATCCGAGCCGGAGTAATCGTCTTCCTCCTCGACTTCGAGGGACTCTTCCCACTCACCCGCCACTGGCGGCCACTTGCCCATGATCTGCTCGTATTTGACTGCTCGCTCGCGTTCGGCAGCGAGCCGCTCCCGCTCTTCCAGTTGCCGGCGTTCGGCTCTCTCGTGTCGCCGCTGTTCCGGATTCAGCCGCATCCACTGCACCAGCTGAGCCAACTGGGCTTCCAGCTGTTTCTGTGCATCCCTCTTCTGCTTCCGCTCATCCCAGAGGCCGACCCGTTCCTCTCCCCGGAGAAGAGCGTCCGACAGTGGACGCACCTCGTCCACCACCCGCTGCAACTCTACTGAAAGCCGCTCGTGTTCTACTGCCAGATCCACGTCGTCCACTGGCAGCAGCCGGAATCGCTCGTGCGACGCACCCGAGTGGTTCGCGTCGGGTTCCCTGATGGACATGAGTCAGCACACCTCCCACCTGGATGGTATGGACACCTCAAGCCACGCAGGGGCGGTTCACGAGATCACCGCAACCGGAAACGCGGATACAGTCAGTGCCGCATCGGGGCGAGGACGCCTTCTTGGTCGCGGCAGGCCTTCCAGAACGGCCGCCCTCCCTCCTCGGGCGGAAGCGGCTCCCGCCACCTGGCGGGGGTGTCCCCGACGGTCGCGATGCAGGGCGGATACACCGTCGAACTGCGGGCCCCCATTCGCCGCACCTGAGCGCAATGCTCCCCCGCCGCGCCAGGTGGCGGGGTCGCCCTGCGCCGACGGCACGCCTACTGGCTCGCCCTCCGGATCAACCTGCTCAGCGTCACGGCCGCTTCCCTGCTTTCTCGTGCAACCCTCGGACGCCTTGGCGAGTCTCCTGTGTGCCGAACGGCGGGTCACTCCTGCGACAAATTGGGGCAAACGCCGACGGGTCAACACCTCATCAACGTGGGATGTCCGCCGGACGCCTCCGCCCCCTGCAGGAGCTCAACGCATGGCCAAGCACATACGCCGCCTTACCACCCCGCCTCCGACGCACGTGCGCGTCGCCGCAGCGAGCGGCATCAACGGCGACGGCCACCCGATGTTCGGGACGAACGCCGTCAGCTGATCCGAAGCCATGAGTGGTTCAGCCCGCCCACCTGGGCGACCACTCACCGGTCGATCAGCACAGCACCAAACACCCTCGCCTCGGCATCGTCACCCACCCCGCGAAAGGCCCGCCCATGAAGCGCACGCTCACGTTGATCACCGCGCTGGCCGTCACCGCGCTGTCGCCGACGACGGCGCATGCCGCGGTCAAGAAGGCCAAGGCTCCGCTCACTTGCGAGAACCGGACGTTCACCTCGAGACCGGGCCCGAGCTTCAGCGACCCGGAGGACCCCGACGCCCAGATGAACGTCCTGGGACCGATCATCGAGTCGATCAACAGCGCCAGTTGCGGGCAGACCATACGCGTCGCCATGTACTCCATCGGCAGCACGCACCCGGGCCCGGAATTCGCCAACGCCCTGATCGCCGCGCACCAACGAGGCGTCATCGTCAAGGCCCTGATGGACCATCACAGCGACAATGCGACCTGGCAGGCGCTGGTCACCGAGTTGGGCAACGACCCGCGGGCCTCCAGCTTCGCCGCGCTGTGCCCGGGCGGCTGCCTGACCCACTACTCCGGCTCCGCCCTGCACGCGAAGTACTACATGCTCAGCGGCGGGAGCGACGCGAACCGGACGGTGACCGTCAGCAGCGCCAACCCCACCTCCGCCCAGGCCAGAACCGCGTGGAACAGTGCCGCCACCGTCAAGGGCAACGTCGACCTGTACAACTCCTACGTCCGTTACTTCACGGCCATGTCGAAGGGGGCGCTCAACGGGCCGGGCCCATTGGTGCCCGACTACTACAACACCACCAGCGGCACGGACGCCCGGACGACACTGTCCCCGCCCTCGTACCAGTGGCCCAAGGCACGTTCCAAGAGCGACACCTGGGTCGACTTCCTGAACAACGTCAAGGCGCCGGCCACGATCAACATCGCCATGTTCCAGTGGACCGCTCACGGGAAGCCGGGCGACCGGAACTACCTGGAGCTGCCGAAGAAGCTGGTGAGCCTGGGGAAGTCCGGCGTGAAGATACGGATACTCTTCACCGCCGGTCAGGTTGACGGCAGCGTGGAGGACTACCTGAAGGACCGGACGAACATCGAGGTGCACGACACCTCCCGCGGCATCGACGCGAACGGCAACGCCCTGCACTACACGCACGACAAGTACATGATGGTCAGCGGTGGTTACGCGAGTTCGTCCAACGCCAGAGTCGTGTTCGTCGGCTCCGCGAACTGGACGAGCAACGGCGTCTGGCACAACGACGAGTCGGACCTGAAGTTGGTCGGCCAGTCCCAGTACGACCCGTTCATGGCGGACTGGCAGAACCAGTTCAACCGCTGCTGCGGCACCGTGGCACGGGAGTTGACCGCCGAGAAGCGCGCCGAGAACACGGCACCCGAGATTCCGATCGATCCCGAGCAGATCTAGGAGTAGGCACCTCAGCGGCCACCCTCAGCCAACGCTCTCAAGGGCCGCCCTCAGCCGCCGCCCGCCAGCACCCGGTCCGGCGTGATCGGCAGTTCACGCTGCCGGACGCCGGTCGCGTGGTGCACGGCGTTGCCGATGGCGGCGGCCGTTCCGACGATGCCGATCTCGCCGATGCCCTTGCTGCCCATGGGGTTGAGGTGGGGGTCGTCCTCGTCGATCCAGTGCGCCTCGATCGCGGGTACGTCGGCGTGCGCCGGTACGTGGTAGGCGGCGAGGTCGCGTTCCACGAAGTCGCCGAAGGCGGGGTCCAGCGTGCTGCCCTCGGTGAGGGCCATCCCCAGGCCCATCGTCATCGCGCCGATGAACTGGGAGCGTGCCGTACGGGAGTTGAGGATGCGGCCCGCCGCGTAGACACCGAGCAGGCGCCGAACGCGGACCTCGCCGGTCACCGTGTCGACACCGACCTCGGCGAAGTGTGCGCCGAAGGCGTGTCGCGCGTAGGCACTGTCGGCGTCGGCGCGGCCCGCCGTGTCGGCCGTGGCATCGAGCCCAGCAGACGGAATCCGCCCATCGCGCTCGGCGAGGTCCGCCGCCAGTCGCGTACAGGCCTCGTGGACGGCCCAGCCCCAGGAGGCCGTGCCGGAGGAGCCGCCCGCGAGTGAGGCGGTGGGGAGGTCGCTGTTGCCGACTTCGGTACGCACACGATCCACCGGGACACCGAGCGCGTCGGCTGCGACCTGGGCGAGGACGGTACGCGCGCCGGTCCCGATGTCGGTGGCGTTGATCCGGACGACGTAGCTGCCATCCGGCGCGGCGTGGGCGCTCGCGCGCGACGGCGCCACGTTCACGGGGTACGTCGCCGCGGCCACGCCGGAACCGACCAGGACGGGCCCCTCGGCTCGTGAGCGCGGGCGCGGGTCACGGGCGGACCAATCGAAGCGGCGAGCCCCCTCGCGCAGGCATTCGGCGAGGTGGCGGCTGCTGAAGGGGCGGGAGCTGTCGGGTTCGCGCTGGGTGTCGTTGCGCAGCCGCAGTTCGACGGGGTCGATGCCGAGGGTTTCCGCGAGTTCGTCCATCGCCGACTCCAGGGCGTACATGCCCGGCGCCTCCCCCGGTGCGCGCATCCAGGAGGGGCTGGGCACGTCGAGCGGGAGCACCCGGTGGGTGGTGCGGGCGTGCGGCGAGGGGTACATGACGCGGGTGACGGCGGCCGCCGTCTCGACGAATTCCTTGATACGGGAGGTGTGTGACGTCACCTCGTGCACTACGGAGGTGAGGGTGCCGTCGGCCTCCGCCGCGAGCCGCACCCGCTGCACGGTCGGCGAGCGGTGGCCGACGACGGCCGCCAACTCCCGCCTGTGCAGGACGAGTTTGACCGGCCGTCCGGTGGCGCGTGACGCCATGGCGGCGAGCACCACGTGCGGCCGTGGTGTGCCCTTGGCGCCGAAGCCACCGCCGACGTGTTCGGAGATGACGGTCACCTGGTCCTTCGGCAGCTCGAACAGGCCGGCCAGGACGTCGCGTACCGTGCTGGCGCCCTGGCTGGAGTCGTACACGGTGAGCCGGCCGTCCTCCCAGTGGGCGGTCGCCGCGTGCGGTTCCATCGGGTGGTTGTGCAGCGGTGGCACCCGGTAGATGACATCGACCCGGTGGTCGGCGCGGGCGTACGCGGCGTCGGCGTCACCGCGTACGTGCTCGCCCGAGGTGCCGTCGGTGTCCTCGGGAACGTAGGCGTCGGAGTGGTCGGCGGTCAGGGTGACGTCGTGGGGTTCCTCGGCATAGGTGACACGGACGGCGGCCGCACCTTCGTGTGCCGCCTCCAAGCTGTCGGCGACGACGAGCGCCACGTACCAACCGCGGTGCGGGACACGGGAGTTCTGGAGCACACCGAGCGTCGCGTCGTCCGGTTCGGCCAGGCGCGGCGCGTTGAGGTGGGTCAGGACCGTGACGACACCGGGCAGGGCCCGCGCCGCCGTGTCGTCGACGGCGGTGACCTCACCCCGTGCCACCTCGGCCGGCACCGGACAGGCGTGGGCACAACCCTCGGGGGTGTGTTCGGCCGCGTAACGGGCGGCCCCGGTCACCTTGGCCGGGCCTTCCCTGCGGACGGCAGGCGACCCGAGAACGCTGGTGGTGTCCGGCATGGTTCTTCTCCCTGAAGAGCGGGTGGGGTGAGGCGGTGTGTGTGCCGTGTTGTGCCGTGTCAGGAAGCTCCGGGCGGCGTCAGGCGGCGCAGCATGTCGCATGCCAGATTGCGGGCGAGGCGCACCTTGAACGCGTTGTCGCGCAATGGTTCGGCGGCCGCGAGTTCCGCGTCGACGGCCCGCTGATACGCGTCGTCGTCCGCGGCCCCGCCCGTCAGTGCCTGCTCGGCGCGCAGGGCCCGCCAGGGGCGGTGCGCCAGACCGCCGAACGCGATGCGCACCTCGCGGACCACGGCATCCTCGACCTTCAGGGCGACGGCCACCGAGGCGAGCGCGAAGGCGTACGAGGCACGGTCGCGCGCCTTGCGGTAGGCGGAGGGCAGTCCGGCGGTGGCGGCCGGAAGCAGGACGCCGGTGACGAGTTCGCCGGGCACGATCTCGGTGTCCAGGTCCGGGCGGTCGCCGGGCAGCCGGTGGAACTCGGCCGCGGGCACCGTGCGCCGGCCCTCCGAGCCATGCAGCTCCACCTCGGCGTCGAGTGCGGCGAGCGCGACCGCCATGTCCGAGGGGTGGGTGGCGATGCACTGCGGCGAGTGCCCCAGGACCGCGTGGTCGCGGTGGACGCCGTCGCGCGCCCCGCAGCCGGTGCCGGGCTCGCGTTTGTTGCAGGGTTTGCCCAGGTCCTGGAAGTAGGGGCAGCGGGTGCGCTGGAGGAGGTTGCCGCCGGTCGTGGCGATGTTGCGCAGCTGCCCCGAGGCCCCGGCGAGAAGTGCCTGCGCGAGCACGGGATAGCGGGCGCGCACCAAGGGGTGGGCGGCGAGGTCGCTGTTACGGACGGTCGCCCCGACGCGCACGGCCCCGTCGGCGATCTCCTCGACCGTGTCCAGCGGCAGCCCGCTGACATCGACCAGTGTTCCGGGCGTCTCCACCCCCAGCTTCATCAGGTCGACGAGGTTGGTGCCACCGCCCAGGTAGCGGGAGCCGGGGTGACTCGCGTGGGCCGCGGTCGCCTCGTCGACGCTGTGGGCCCGTACGTACTGGAAGGCTTTCATCGGGTCACGTCCTCGACGGCCTCGACGATGTGCGGATAGGCCCCGCAGCGACACAGATTGCCACTGAGCCGCTCGCGGATCTCCTCCCTGCTCAGCGCGACGGGACCGCCGCCCGGATCCGCGCCCGGATCCGTCACGTACGAGGGGTGGCCCGCCTGGGCCTCGGCGATGGCGCCGACGGCCGAGCAGAGCTGACCGGGTGTGCAGTAGCCGCACTGAAAGGCGTCCCGGGCGAGGAAGGCGCGCTGGAGGGGGTGCAGGTGTCCCTCGCCATCGCCGCCCGCGCCCTCACCATATAGACCATCTAGGCCACCTAGGCCATCAACACCGTCGTCGGCGCGCAGACCTTCGACCGTGGTGATGTCACATCCCTCCTGGGCCACGGCCAGCAGCAGGCAGCTGTTGGCGCGGCGCCCATCGACGAGCACCGTGCAGGCGCCGCACTGGCCGTGATCACACCCCTTCTTCGCGCCGGTCAGATCCAACCGTTCGCGCAGGACGTCCAGCAATGTGGACCGGTGGTCGACCGTGAGATCGCAGCCCTTGCCGTTCACGGTCAGTGACACTGCCGAGTCGAAGCCACCGGTTGCCATGGGCGCTCTGCTCCCTCGTCCGACGTCCGAAGCGCGGTCCGGTCCACGACCCCGCGTATCCACCCTGGGGCAGAACACACCCTCCGGCATGCGGAGGACGGGCCGTACGTGGGCCCCGGCGGGTGCCTTCACTCGTGTCGCGGCAGTCGGCGGCCCGGAGGCGGTCCCCGGCGCGCGGGGAGAGACTGCCTGGAGGCCGTCCGTACCGACCGGACAGGGAGTGATCGCGTTGACGGTGCCCGAGACCGCGGACAGTGCCCTCGGGGAGTTCCTGGCCGACCCGCGCAATGCGGCGGTGGACCTGACCACGGCGGTGGCGCGCTGCGCCAAGGCGCTCGGGCTGCAGAGCGCCGTGGTCTACCAGGCCGATCTGCAACAGCGTCAGCTCGCCCCCTTGAACGATGTGGTCCCGACGCTCCCCATCGACGACTCGCTCGCAGGCTGGGCGTATCGCACACAGTCCCTGCGGGTGGAGGAGTCCGAGCTCGGCGGGATGACCGCCTGGTTGCCGATGGTGGACGGCGTCGAGCGGCTGGGAGTGCTCGCCGTGCACGCGCCCGCGCTCGATCCGCTCTCCCTGCGACGCGGCAGAACGCTGGCCCACCTGTGCGCCATGATGGTCACCTCGAAGCGGGCCTTCAAGGACACCTACGTCCGCCGTGCCCGCACCGCGCCTATGCAGCTGCCCGCCGAGATGCTGCGCGCCTACCTGCCGCCCCGCACCATCGGCACCACCCACGCGGTCTCGACAGCGGTCATGGAACCGGCCTACGAAATCGGCGGGGACGCCTTCGATCACGCCCTGACCGATACGACACTCCACGCGGAGATCCTGGACTCGATGGGGCACAACCTGGCCTCGGGGCTGACCACCGTGGTCTCGCTCGCCGCCTGCCGGAACGCCCGCCGCACAGGGGCCGACCTCTCCGAACTGGTGGACGCCGTCGACGAGGCCCTGGCCGAATGGCTGCCCGACCAGTTCTGCACCGCGATCCTGTGCCAGCTGAACCTCGCCACCGGTGGCCTGCGCTGGATCAATTGCGGGCACCCGCCGCCGTTGCTGATCCGGGACCAGCACCTGATGGCCGACGCGCTGGAGCGGGACGCCGACCCGCCCCTGGGGCTGCCCGCGACCTTCGCCTCGACCCCTCGGCGGGTGCACGAAATGCAGCTCGAACCGGGGGACCGGGTCCTGATGTACACCGACGGTGTCACCGAGGCCCGCACCCAGCGCGGCGACGAACTGGGACTCGACCGGTTCGTCGACTACATCGTCCGTGCCACCGCCACCGGTGAACTGCCGCCGGAGACACTGCGTCGGCTCATCCACTCCATCGTCGACGCCCAGGACAACCGGCTGCACGACGACGCGACGATCGTGATGTTCGAGTGGCGTCCCGCGAGCCGCTGAGGTTGAGACGGAAATTCCCGATACGCCTCCCCTGAAGCGCTGAAGCTCTGAAGCGCCACACTCGACGGGTCCGCTCAGTGGACTGAGTGCCTTGCCGGTCCATCGATCACTCGCGATCATCTCGCCCTGGACTCAGGCAAGGGAGAACCATGGCGTTTGCGCGACGGTCGACGAGGACGAGGCCGGTGCGAGTCCCGCTCCTACGGGCGGCGATGGTGAGTTGTGTCCTGCTCGTTCCGCAGATTCCGGGTGCCTCCGGCGCCGCCGCAGCCAACAGGGCGTCACATACGGGCAGTTCGTGCACCTCCCTCACGGGGCTCTCCTTGACGGATACGGAGATAGTGTCGGCGCAGCAGGTCCCTCGCGGCGACTACGAGGCTCCCGACGGGAAGACGTACCGGGACCTGCCCGCGTTCTGTCGCCTGACCGCGAAGATCGCTCCGAGCCTCAGGTTCGAGGTCTGGATGCCTTCCACGGTCAGTATCAGCTCGAGATGTGGGGGCGGACATCGATTCACCTGATGACGGTGCGAGCCAAGGAGATCCTGGGCGCGCGCTACGGGGCGGGGCCGAAGTACTCCTACTTCGTGGGCGGATCCACCGGTGGCCGCCAGGGGATGATCGAGGCGCAGTACTACCCCGAGGACTACGACGGAATCGTTTCGAAGAGCCCGGGGATGGACTACAGCCACGTGATGATGTCGGTCCTGTGGACCGCGCAGCCCATCGCCGAGAACCCGGACGGCGTGCTCGGCGCGGTCGACCGGAAGGTGCTCAACGACGCCGTGCTGGCGGCCTGTTCGGGACGTGACGGAGTCCGGGGAGACCCGACCTTGAACGACCCGCGTGACTGCGGCTTCCAGCTGGAGCGGCTCCACTTCGACAAGGACGCCGATCTGGTCGAGAAGAGACTGGCTCCCAAGATCGACGCGACGCGTACGGACCTCTCGCGGTTCGAGGAGCGCGGAGGGAAGCTCATCATGACCCAGGGATGGAGCGACGACTATCAGGCGGCGACGCTGCCCATCGAGTACTACCACCGCGTCCTGCGCGACAACGGCGGCCCCGATGCCCGCTCGTCGCTGCGTGAAGTCCAGGACTTCTACCGGCTGTTCATGGTCCCCGGCGGCGGACATGTGACCGGGGGCCCGGGCCCGAATTCCTTCGACGCGTTGTCCGCCGTCAGGAACTGGGTCGAGCGGGGCGCCGCCCCGCGGGACATGGTCGCCACCAAATACGTGAGAGACCGCCCGGAGAACGGTGTCTCGATGACCCGGCCCCTTTGCCCCTACCCCCAGGTGGCTCGCCATGACGGATCCGGGGAGACCTCGGACGCGAGCAACTTCCGGCGCGCGGACGACTGGGGCGATTTCGCCGCGGACATGGCACGGGCGAAGCGGTGAATCGGCGGGCCGCGCCTTCCCGTGAGGCGCGGCATGCCTGTGGCGCAAGGCACATCGCCGTCCGGACATGCTGACTGGTACTCAACTCGACTACTGCACAGACGAGTTCGATGATCGAGTCCCGATGAATTCTCCGCATCCCACAAGGACCACAAGGAGCCCGCATGGCAACACGTATCAGCCGCCGCACCGTATTGGCCGCCGGCGCGGGAGCCGCCGGCCTGTCCCTGCCGGGTGTCACCGCCCACGCCGCCGAACGCGCCACCACGAGTGTGAGATTCACCCTGAACGCCCAGGTGCTCGACGGCGGCGAACAAGTCACCTCGATCACCCTCGATACCTCTCGCCTCGGCCCGATCGACCCGGCCGGCCTGACCAACGACACCTTCAGCGTGCACGCCAAGGCCACCCGTCCGTTCCCCCTCGCGGCAGGCGAGAGCATCAGCGGTGAGTACGACCTGGACCGCTCGGTCACCGCCGTGCGGCTCGACCGCCGCGGCGACATCGTGCTCGAACTGAGCCATGGCGAGGGCCAGGTCGGGGGCGGCACGCTGGGCTACCTCTCGGCCGCGGGCCGCAACGTGATGCTCGACCTCGCCTACACCCTGACCCAGCACGCCCCGATCGCCCTGCGCGACCGCCGACAGGTCACCATCGCGAGCTTCGTGCAGAACCCTCGGCTGTCCGACCCCGAGGTGGACGCGTTCAGCTCCCACACATCCAGCTCGGGAATGAAGTACCGGCTGTACTCACCCGTCGGTGCCCGTTCCTCGCAAAGGAGCGGGCGACCTCTGGTCGTGTGGCTGCACGGCGGCGGCGAAGGTGCCTCGCTGCCCAACAACTACTACGACAACGAGACCACGCTGCGAGCCAACCGCGGCGCACTGGGCTTCGCCACCCCGGAGGCACAGGGCATCTTCGACGGCGCCTACGTGGTCGCCCCGCAGAGCACCTCCTACTGGATGGCGGACGGCCCCCGCTTCGCCCCGCTCATCCGCGAGATCATCAACGACGTCACCCGCGGGAACCACATCGACCGTGACCGGATCTACGTCGCCGGCTGCAGCAACGGCGGCTACATGAGCATGAAGATGACCACCGTCTACCCCGCCATGTTCGCCGCGTCCGTGCCGATCTGCGGCATTGTCACGGCCTTCCCGCCCGGTGGCGCGCCACTGCTTCCCGACAGCGAGCTGGCGCGGATCAGCACCCCCAGCTGGCTCGTCGCCTCCAACGACGACCCCACCGTGGACCCGCAGGCCAACACCGTCCACGCGCACGAGGTGATCCCTGACTCGCTGATGACGCTGTACGACCACGTCGTCTGGGACGGCCACCAGTTCAACGGCCACTGGTCATGGATCTATGTCGCCCGCAACGACCCGAGAGTCAAGGGAACTCACGTCTGGCAGTGGATGGCCGCCCAGCGTCGGCACTGAGACGGGAAGGCGAGGGATACGGGGGGTGGCTGGGGGGTGGCTGGGGGGGGCTCGGCAGGTTGGATGGCGTCACGTGCGCCATCCGGGCACTCGCGACTCTGCTCACGCCGTGGTCACCGTCAGAAGAGCTTGTCGATCAGGGATTCCGCACTCGGCCATGGCGTTTGCCCGCCGCTCTCCTTGAACCGGCGCACCTGATTCTCGTACATCCCCTCGAAGGAGTCGAAAACGCGCCGCATCTTTTCTGGCGCCACTTCTTCATTGCGCATGAGCAACCGCACCGCGATCCTGAGCTCGTTCCTGCCGGGCGGCAGACCGGCCCTCGCCAACAATTCGGGCGCTTCCTCCTCCGCCTCCTCCCTGCCGCGCGGGCGAGGGGACTTGGCAGGATTCTGGAGGCGGTCCTTCATGCCCTCGCGCCATTCCTGGAAGGCCCGCTCGCTTTCCTCCTCCCGCGCTCGCTCCTGCTCCGCCTTGCGGGCTTCTTCCTTCTTCCAGGCCTTGTCTCTCGCCTGGGCACGCACACGCGCTTTGCGCTGCTCGGCACGCCGGCCGGCTGGCGAAATCACACGGTCGGACGGCGCCGCGGGTGCGTCGACGCGGGCGATTCCCCCGATACTGGAAATGACGTCAGTGACAAGTTGACGGATCGCTGCCGGCATCACCGCGGAGTGCCGGTAGTCCAGCGGGCCGGGATCTTTGTCAGCCCTGGCGATCGCTTCCCGAAGGACCTTCGCCGCCTGCAACGGTGAAAGCTGTCCCCCCGCCTGGCGCCGGTCCACTTCTTCCGTAATGCCCTCGCACTTGGCACGCCGCTTCCGCTCCCGCGCCGCCACCCCGGCCGCCAACTGGTCCTGCTGCCGCTGCCGTTGGCCGGCCAGTTGAGCGGCCCGCTGATCGGCCACCTCTCGCGCCTGGGCCAACTGCCGCTGTTCACGTTCGTCCCGCCAGCGGCTCAACCATCCCATGCCGACATTAGACAGCGGGGCAGTCCCCGGCTACCAGAGCGCGGCGGCGCTCCCCTCCCCGATCCCCGAAATGCGCCGAGCAGTTCAAGCGGGCGACACCGGCGCCCGCCTGTGGTCGGCGCCTGACTGATCGGGGTAGCAGTAGCCGTGCGAACTCCGGCTCCGTCAGAGTTTGCCTTCCATGAGCACCACGCGATGTCCCCCGAGCGCACGGGACAGGCCTTCGAGGAAGCCGGGGCTGAAGTCGGGCCAGTCCCAGAACTCGAAGCCGAGATACCCGAAGGCGAAGTAGCCGTCCGACCAGGTCCACGCGGTCAGGTCACCAGGGCGCCGACAATGCGGGCAGGTGACTGCCGCCCTGCCTGTGTCGCTCCAGTCGCCGATGGCTTCGCTGAAGGGTTCCCACGCCCCCTCGATCTCCTCCAGCCATTCGGTGCAGAAATCCGTCCGGCCGGCACAATGGGGGCACTTCGCGAACATGGGGTCGCCCTGACCGCAGTTGAATACGGTGCGCTCGGTCTCGACCTTCAGCCCGCCGCCGGGCTCCCAGTCCTCTGGGCCGACCACCTTGGCCCAGGAGGGACCGGGCGGATGCCCCAACGGCGCCCCGAGAACGCAGTCCGTGAGCTCGGCCCGGACGATCCCCTCGCTGACCAGCCAGTCGAGTCCGCTGTCGGCCAGGGCCCGGGCGTCCGCATGCGTGGCGTCGAGATCGACGAAGGTCTGGAAGTAGTTCCCCATGAGGCAACAGTAGAGGCAGCCTCACACACCAAGCCCGGGATATCCGGCCGGACACTCAGCGGCCGGTGGAGCCGTCGGTCAGTTCACGGATGATGTCCGCGTGACCGGCGTGCCGGCCGGTCTCCTCGATCATGTGGGTCAGTGCCCAGCGAACGCTGGGAGCAGGGCGGCCCGGCCGCGGCCGAGGAAGGGGTGCGCCGAGGTCGGCGCACCCGTCGAGCACTTCGTTCGCGCGCTCGACCGCGTCTCGGTAGCGGGCGACGACATCGGCCACGCTGTCGGTCGGCGCGGCATGGAAGGTCGTTTTCCAGTCAGCGACGTCGTCCCCGAGGAACATCGACCGTTCGACGAAGGTCAGATGGTGGAGCAGGCCGAGCAGGTTGGTGCCTGACGGCACTGCGGCTGTACGCACTTGGGGTTCGGGAGCGCCGTCGACCTTCGCGGCGATCGACGTGCGGAGGTAGTCGAGGAATCCACGCAGGACCTCGCTCTCGCTGTTCGCGGTCCTGGGCGGCGGGGTGTCGCGGCGCCGGTCGCGGCGCGTGGGGCTGGGCACGGGGAGCTCCTTGCCTTCGAGGCCGGCCGCCGCGTCAGGCGGCGCGGCGGATGAGGAGGACATGGTCGGTGACCTCGGCGGTGTGCCCGCCAGGTCCGCTCGCCGTACGACGGGGTGTGTCGGCGCGCTCCACGGTCCACGTCGCCGGGTCGAGGCCGATGCCCGCAGCGACCTCTCGGGGGCTGGGGTACCGGACGTCGGGGTCCTGGTCCCATGACCACGGCGCGGTCGAGCCGTGGTCGACGATCAGCAGCCGCCCGCCGGGGCGCAGCGCGTGCGCGGACGCGCGCAGGACGGCCGCCCGGTCCAGGTCGTAGGCCGTGTGCAGGTAGTGGGCGCAGATCAGGTCGAACTCGCCGGACGGGAAGGACTCGCGCAGGTCGTGCCGCTCGGCGACGAGACGCTCGCCCAGGCCCTGTGAGCGGGCGAGGGCGGCGAGCCGCTCGACCGCCACGGCTGAGATGTCGACGGCGGTGACGCACCACTCATGGCGGGCGAGCCACAGCGCGTCGCCGCCGTCGCCGCATCCGAGGTCCAACGCGTCGCCGGGCGGCAGGCCTGTCACCGTCTCGGTGAGGCGTGCGTTCGGCTGTGGGCCGCGGGCTCGGGGCCGGGCCGCGTAGACGCCGTCCCAGAACGCGACCGCATCGGTGGTGCTCATCAAGACCTCCTCGGGTCGGTCGGATTGCGTTCAGTCTTGCGAGCGCCCTTTGCCTTGGCACGGAATCTTGCGGTTATGGCAAGGTGGCCCGATGGAGCAGCCTGCGGACGACGACGTGCTCGATGCGGTGGGTCCGCGGCTACGTGCGCTGCGCCGCGACCGGGGGATCACCCTCGCCGGCCTCGCGGCGACGACCGGCGTCTCGGAGAGCACGCTGTCCCGGTTGGAGAGCGGACTACGCAGGCCGAGCCTGGAGTTGTTGCTGCCGCTGGCCCGCATCTATGACGTTCCGCTGGACGACCTCGTCGGCGCCCCGCGCACAGGTGATCCGCGGATCCACCTCAAGCCGATCGAGCGGTTCGGCATGACCTTCCTGCCGCTGTCCCGGCGGCCGGGCGGGGTGCACGCGTTCAAGATGATCATTCCTGGTCGACTGGAACCGCGGGAGCCGACCCCACAGACCCATGAGGGCTTCGAATGGCTCTTTGTGCTCAACGGTCGGCTGCGGCTCGTGCTCGGCGAGCGCGACCTGACATTGCCGCCGGGTGAGGCAGCGGAGTTCGACACGTCATTGCCGCACTGGCTGGGCAGCGCTGACGGCGGCGTGGTCGAGCTGCTGATCCTGTTCGGCCTGCAAGGGGTACGTGCGCACGTGCGCACCGACCCTCAGCGATAGCCGGAGGCGTACGGCCCGGGGGGGGGCTCGACTTTGCACCGGAGCGGAGTATGAGAGGAAGCGCAGGTTCCGTCGCACAGCAGAGACCGTTGTCCCCGGCTGTCGACGGCCGGGGACAACGGTCTCTGTGGAACTTCACGTTCTGGCCGCTGCTCTTCGCCCTCAACCAATGTGGCGCACCCCAACCGCTGAACTCTGACAGGTGATCCTGGCAGGTTGGCAAGTTGGCAGGCGGCATTGACCGTTCCTAGCCATCGCCGCTGCTGCTCGGGCCCCGGCGTCGGTCCTTCTGGGAGTGACGCACCAGTTCACCCGCGGCGAGAGTCGCTGTCGCTACGCCGCGGACCCAGCGGGGCCCACCGCGCGCCGCCCACACCACGCATGCACACCCACCGACGGTGAGCACCAAGATGCCGAGCAGCACCAGAACAATCATGTTCTTCCCCTCCGTGTTCAGTTCTACGGACTCACTGATCGTCTCAGACCAGGAGAGCCCCAGAGGATGTCCGAGCGACGGTGTTCGGTCACAAGCTCCGAAGGTCACCGGGGATCGCGCTTCCGCCTCAACTCCGTTACGGGCCCCCCGGGTTCGGTCTGTCCCGCCGCGCGCCGACCTAGTCTGCCGCCATGACTCCATCCGCCGATACGACTCCGCGGCCGTCCGGGTCCGGCTCCCGGAACGTGCCCTCCTCGAGGGACGCGTCCAGGGCCAGCGCGGCCTCTACGTCCTCGACGGCGCGCCCATCCCCGGCACCACGGGCGCCTGCAACCCCTCGATGACCATCGCCGCGGTCGCCGAGCGCGCCATGGACAGCATCACCGCCAAGGACATCGGCACCGTCATCTGACCCGCCGTCCACGGATTCCGCGGGGCAGCCCGTCGCCGTGACCGGGACGTGCATCGAACCGTCGACTGCCTGGAAGAAGACGGGACCGCGCCCGGTCGTTGCGGTGGTACCGGACGCCCTGGCGAACGTCGCCCCGGACGACACCGGCGCGCCTGTGGTCGACGGCGCCGCCGACGCAGTGGAAGGCGCAGCCGACCAGTTGGCCACTATCAGCAACAACGTCACCCAGCCCGGCGCAGGAACTCGATCAGGTCGTAGTCGCCGTGGGCCGGGGCGGGGCGGGGCGCGGCGCTCAGGCGCCCTCGTCGGGCTCGGACATCCACGCCTTCCGGCCCCGCAGGCTCCCCCGTCCGCATGGTTCGGGCCAGGCCGAAACACGTTGCGGGTCGCGGGTGCGCGTCACGAGCCTGGCCGGACGACCGAACGACCTGGCGTGACCGTCCTCGTGGGGGCGGCCGCGCGCACGGAGCCAAGGAGACCTGCTCATGCTCACCCTTAAGCGTCCGAAGATCACCACGGCCTTCACGGGCGTGCGCACGACCGCGGCGCGCGAACCGGGTCGTACGACGACCGCGGCGCACCCCGCGCCGGCCACCGACGCGGCCGCACAGATGCAGAGGTGACCGGCATGCGCAGAATTCTTCTTGTCGTCGCTGCCGGAATCCTCGCGGCGTTCGGGCTCGGCGCGCCCACCACCTCGACAGCGGCGCCGCCGCCGGACCTCGGCACAAGTGCGGTGTTCAGCAAGCCGGGTGGCACCGAGGTCAAGGACCAGCTGATCCGCCTGATCGGCGGATCCGAGCACGGCTCGATCCACCTGAGCACCTTCCTCTTCCGCGACGAGGACGTCGCCGCGAGCCTCACCGACGCCGCCGAGCGGGGCGTGGCCGTGAAGGTGATCGCCGACTACCGGACCCTCAACAAGCACCCGAAAATCTACGAGGACTTCGACGATGCGATGAAGGACGACGGCAAGGACTCCACCTGGGCGAAGCTCTGCTCCAAGGGCTCGGGGTGCATCGGGGACAAGGGCTCCGCGTACCAGCACAGCAAGTTCGCCCTGTTCTCCGACACCCTGCGGCAGTCCAAGGTCACCTTCATCACGACCGCGAACCTCACGGGCGACGACACCGTGGGCGGCACCGGCGGCTGGAACAGCGCCTACACGCGGGTCGGCAACGACGGCCTCTACGACCGTATGCGCGACTATTTCTACGACCTGCGGGCGGAGACCAAGAACGACGACTACTACAACACGAAGGAGGGCAAGCCGGCCACGTACAAGAACGTCAAGACGTACTTCCACCCGCGGCAGGGCGCCAACACCTTCGTCAACATCCTCAAGGGCGTGGACTGCGACAAGGGGGCGCTGATCCGGATCGACCACTGGTGGCTCGCGAAGACGGACCTCGCCAAGAAGCTCTGGGAGATGGGGCGGACGGGATGCGGGGTGCAGATCGTGGCCAACCAGATCTCCGAGAAGGCGTGCGAGGCGCTGACCAAGAAGGACGGCGGTTACACCGGTCCGCAGATCCGCGGCTTCCCCGCCGCCCAGCGCGAGCACGGTACGCACGGGAAGAACATGACGGTCGTCGGGGACTATCTCGGCAAGGACCGGTACGTCACCTTCACCGGCAGCGCCAACTTCACCCCGTCGTCGCTGGAGGAGAACGACGAGGTCACCGCGCGGATCGAGGACAAGACCATCCACCACCTCTACGCCGGCAACATGCTGGACGTCTGGAACGCGGCGACCATCCGCGACCGGGACTGCGCGAAGCTGGCCCCTGTCGATACGAGGGCCCCGGCCGATGAGGACAGCTGACGGACGGTTCCGCCTGCGTCCGCCGAGCAGTCCGTCGCCCCACCAACCAGGGGGCGACAGGCGGTCCTTGGCGAACCCTGGAGGGCAGGAGGGAGGGGGCCTGCCCTCCAGGGCCGCTGCCGCGCGCGAAGTTCGAGCACCTGGGTGGACTTCCTGCGCGTACCATCATCCAACGCCGCTCCCGCCATGGCACTTTGACGACACTGCCTAGTAGCGGAGTCACTCGGGCTCTTCGGCAACGAAGCGAGCGTCCGTGCCGGGCGTCGCCGGGCAGACGGGAGTTCGACGACAGGCCCTAGTGGCGTGGAGGGCGGGGGCGGCTCTGCTCGCGCCAGGCGCGGGGCGAGAGCCCGTACGCCTGCTTGAACACCTTGCTGAAGTGTGTCGCGTCGACGAAGCCCCAGCTTCGCCCTATCGCGGCGATGGTCCGCAGCCGCCCGCCCGGCTGCGCCAACTCCCGTCTACACTCGGCGAGTCGGCGCGCGCGGATCCAGTCGCCGAGGCTGATCCCCGACCGGGACAGGACCGCATAGGGGTGGCGTACGGAGATGTCGTGGGCGGCGGCGATCCGCGCCGCCGCCAGATCGGGTTCGGCCAGGTGCTGCTGGACGTAGCGGGTGATCCGAAGGCTCAGAGTCGCCTCCAACGGCCCTCTGACCAGGCGGGAGTTGCCGGCCTGGGATGTCAGGACGGCACGCAGCAGTTCGACACTGGGTTCCGCGACGGCGTCGGCGTGGGCTCCCTGCTGCAGCTCGTCAGCGGCGGCCAGTGCGGAGAAGTACGTGAAGGCGAGGCGCGCGACGGGGTCGCCGGATCCCAAGGTGACCGTGCCGGTCCCGCGCAGCAGCCGGTCGGGGAGCGCGAGGGCCGCGCGGGGGAACCGCAGGAAGTGGTGGTCGACACCCTCGTCGAAGACGAGGGTGTACGGAGCGTTCGTCTCGTAGACGGCGAACTCCCCAGGCCCCAGTACGCATTCGCGCCCGTTCTGCACCACCAGGCTGGTGCCTGTCATCTGCAGGCCGAGGAAGACGGCCGGCTCCTCGTCCTTGCGGGCCAGCCGCGCCGTCCGGCGGACCGTGACCGCGGTCGCCCGCGCCGAACAGACCCTGAGGGGTCCGACGGCGCCGAGGCCTATGCGTACGGAGATGTCCTCGGCCGCGGGCCGGTGATCGATGTCGGCCGCCACCACGGACTCCCGCACCGAGTGCCGGACGACTTCCTCCCGGTCCCGCGGCGGTATGAGCGCGGTGTCCGGAACCAGACTCATGACGCCCCCCCCCAAGGCACAGCAACCCGCTTGCTGCGGCGCCGACTTGGCCCCGTGCACCACGGACAAACTTCCCCTCACGAACGACAAAGACCGAGGCCCCCGCCAACCCTAATCTCCACGGGAGAGGCCGACACCGGCTTCCGGAACACCGGCACACCGGCACTGTTCCGCCGCATCCGCGCATCTCCCCTCATGAGAGGACCACCCATGTCCATCCGCCTCGGCAAACGACTCAGAACGCTCCTGGCGGCCGGCACGCTGAACGCCGGCATGTTCGGCGGCGCCCCCGCCCTCGCCCCTTCGGCGGCCGCCTGGACGTACGTCGGGGAATGCTCGTCCAGCCACAAGATCAGCTACAACCTGACCTCTACGCAGCAGATCAAGATCCCGGACGTCCGGTACCAGGGGTACTACAACGTGCGGTGCTGGATGGACTACGGCAGCACCGGAGAGGGCGTCAAGGCCCTCCAGCTCGCCCTGAAGACGTGCTACGGACGCGCCATCGCCGTCGACGGCCTGTACGGCGAGCAGTCCTTCGAGAATCTGAAGTGGGCCAGGTACACCCAGGACGGAACGCGCAACGGCTGCGCGCAGCGCAACTTCTAGCCCAAGGGAGACGCCCGCCCTGCCGCACTGGCGACCCGTTAACGATCGGTTCGAGCCAATTCCACCCAGCCGTCGACCAGTTCACTTTACCTACCTTTGACATCTCCTTGAGGCCCCTTTTACGCTCGATCGGGCGGTACGGATCTTGGTCGTCGTACCGCTGTCCCCACCACATTTGCGGAGGTCGACATGGAGAAGCTCGTCAAGAAGATGGCCCAGGACGCCAACTGGAAGGGCTGGGTCGCCGCCAACTCGGCGACGGCCGCGAAGGACGGCTGCATCAGCGCCGCCCCCAAGGCGGGCTGCATCAGTGCCGCCCCGAAGGCCGGCTGCATCTCCTGAAGCAGTACGCACCCGGTCGCACGATCAAGGACCGCGACTGAGCACCGACCCGGGTGACAGCGGCGGCCCAGGGCGGGCCGCGGCCGGAGCGACAGGACCGGCCGCGGC